>NZ_JBWLKM010000108.1:0-24735 GCF_059026085.1 Streptomyces sp. a15
TTCCCGCTCTCGCGTTTCCCTTTCCGGCGGTTCCGACTCTATCAGATCCTTTCGGGCCTGATTCCCAGTCAGAGGGGTTTGTCTTCCCGGCTGTTGGGCCGTTCCGACGCCTCAACCTTAGCGGATCCTCCCGGCAGTTCCTAATCGAGCTGTCGGACCCAAATCGAATGGAATTCGGGCGCGCCGAATTCAATCCCGTTGGGAGATCGTGCTGGTGGTTGTGGTGCCGCTGATGCGGCGGAGGTGCTGCCGAAGAACCGTTACGGCTCCGTGGCAACCCGAAGAACTCTACGGATCGAGCAGGGGGCTGTCAAGCGCCGCCTGTCAAGATCTTTTTGGGTGGCATCAGCCCAGGTCGGTCAGGCGCCCGCCGGCGTCCGGCTGGGCGTGCTCCACCCTGCGCAGGAGGCGGGTGAGGACCTCGCCGAGGGCGGTGCGGTCCTCCTGGGACAGGTCCTGGAGCAGGTCCTCCTCGAAGACTGTGGCGAGGCGCATCGCTTCCAGCCACTTCTCGCGGCCCTCTGAGGTGAGCTCGACGATCACGCGGACGCGGTTGGACTCGTCGCGCTCTCGGGTGACCAGTCCCTCGGTGACCATGCGGTCGATGCGGTGGGTCATCGCGGCGGGCGTCAGGCCCAGGCGCTTGGCGAGGTCGCTGGGGCCCATGCGGTACGGGGCGCCGGAGAGGACGAGGGCCTTGAGGACTTCCCACTCGGCGTTGCTGATGCCGAGGGCGGCGGTCTGGCGGCCGTAGGCGACGTTCATACGGCGGTTCAGGCGGGACAGCGCCGAGACGATCTGCTCGATCTGGGGGTCGAGGTCCTGGAACTCGCGCTGGTATGCGGCGATCTGCTCTTCGAGGGTCGGCTCGCTGAGGCCGCCGGGGGTGTCGCCCATGGGTCGCAGTATGGCATGGGCTTGCTTGGCGTTGAAGTCCTTCGATGTGTACTGTTTAGGATCTAACTTTAGCTTCGAAGTCTTCATGGGTAACTACTGAAGACTCCCAACTAACTCGAGAGAGGTGAACGTGACCAGGGCGATGGGCGCAGCGATGCGCCGGATTCACGTGGGCAACGCACTCAGCGCATTCGGGCTCGGCTTCACCGTTCCCTATCTGTACGTCTATGTGGCGCAGGTACGGGGACTGGGTGCCATGACGGCGGGGTTCGTCCTCGCCGTCTTCGCCGTGGCGGCGCTGATCGTGCTTCCGTTCGCCGGGCGGGCAATCGTCCGGCGAGGTCCGCTGCCGGTGCTGCTCGTCGCTCTGGTCACCGCCGCGCTGGGGGCGCTGAGCCTGGGGCTCGCGAGCAACGCGACGACCGTGTTGCTGTCGGCGGCCGCGCTCGGGGCGGGGCAGGCCGTGATGCAGCCGGCGCTGGCGACGATGATCGTGGACTGCTCGACGGCCGACACGCGCTCGCGGGCCTTCGCGACGCAGTTCTTCCTGCAGAACCTGGGGCTCGGCGTCGGCGGGCTCATCGGCGGTCACCTGGTCGACACCACGCACGTCTCGTCCTTCACCCTGCTGTTCGCGATCGAGGCGGCGATGTTCCTGCTGCTGGCCGTGGTGATGGCGACCGTGCGGATGCCGCACTCGCCGCGTATCCAGGACGCGCCGGGGCGGTCGGGATCGGCCAAGGGCAGCTGGAAGCAGTTGCTGGGCAACCGGGCCATGGTGCAGCTGTGCGTGGTCGGCTTTGTGCTGTTCTTCGCCTGCTACGGGCAGTTCGAGTCGGGGCTGAGCGCGTACGGCGTGGAGGCTGCCGGGATCTCGACGTCCGCCCTCGGTATGGCTCTGGCCGCGAACACCGCGATGATCGTGGTCGCGCAGTTCGCCGTACTGAAGTTCGTGGAGCGGCGGAGGCGGTCGCGGGTGATCGCGGCCGTCGGGCTGATCTGGGCCGTGGCATGGGCCACGGCGGGATACGCGGGGCTCGGGCACGGCAGCCAGGAGATGGCCACGGCCGCGTTCGTGTCGACGTACGCGCTGTTCGGGCTGGGTGAGGCGATGCTGTCTCCGACGGTCGCGCCGCTGGTCGCGGATCTTGCACCGGAGGGGATGGCGGGGCAGTACAACTCCGCGTTCGCGCTGGTCAAGCAGCTTGCTTTGGCGGTGGGGCCGGCGGTGGGCGGGCCCATGGGGGCGTCGCTGCACGCGCCGTACATCGTGACGTTCCTGCTGTTCTCTCTGGGGATCACGGTTTTGGCGGTCCGGTTGGGGCGTCAGCTCACGGCCGTGCAGGATCAGCCGTGGCGGGCGCGGAGCCGGGTGGTGGCCCAGGGTGGCCCGACTCCGGCGGATCAGGCACGGGCAAGCGCCTGACGTAGAAGGTCGCGAACGCCGTTCACTTCGCGGCCCCCGGCAGCCCGAACTCGCACCACACCGCTTTCCCGCCGCCCGGCGTCCGACGGGAGCCCCAGGCCGAGGCGATCGTCGCCACGATGGCGATGCCTCGGCCGGACTCGTCGCCGGGTTCCGCGCGGCGCCGGCGCGGGAGGTGATCGTCGCCGTCCGTGACCTCGACGATCAGGCGGCGGTCGGTGCGGCGCAGGCGCAGCCGCATCGGGGGTGTGCCGTGTTGCAGGGAGTTCGCGACCAGTTCGCTGACCGCCAGGACGCCCAGGTCGTGCAGTTCCACCGGGAACCGCCAGCTGGTCAGGACGCCGGAGGCGAAGGCACGCGCGCGTGGGGCCGCTTCCACGCCGCCGAGGAGTTCCAGGGCGGCGTTGCGGAAGAGCTCGCTGTCGGGGCCGGTGTGGGCGGGGTGCTGGAGGACCAGGACCGCCACGTCGTCGTCGTGCTCCGCCGTCACGCCGGCCGCTCGGACCAGGCGGTCGCAGACCACCTGAGGGGTGCCCGTAGCTCCGGACAGGGCTCGTTCCAGCGAGGCGATGCCCTCGTCCAGGTCCTCGTTGCGGCGTTCCACCAGGCCGTCCGTGTAGAGGACGGCCGTGGAGCCGGGGCCCAGGGCGATCGAGCCCGAGGTGTGCATCCAGCCGCCGGTGCCGAGGGGCGGGCCGGTCGGTTCGTCGGCGCGCTGCACGATCCCGCTCTCGTCGCGGACGAGGATCGGCAGGTGGCCGGCCGAGGCGTACACCAGCCGGCCCTCGTTCGGGTCGTGGATGGCGTACACGCAGGTGGCGATCTGGTTGGCGTCGATCTCCATGGCGAGGCCGTCCAGGAGCTGGAGGATCTCGTGCGGGGGGAGGTCGAGGCGGGCGTAAGCCCGGACCGCCGTGCGGAGCTGGCCCATGACCGCGGCCGCGCGCACTCCGCGGCCCATCACGTCGCCGATGACCAGGGCCGTGCGGCCGCCGCCGAGGGTGATCACGTCGTACCAGTCGCCGCCGACCGCGGCCTCCGTGCCGCCGGGGTGGTAGGTGGCGGCGATGCGGAGGTCGTCGGGTTGTTCGAGCTCCTGGGGGAGCAGGGAGCGCTGGAGGGTTACGGCGGTTTCGCGCTGGCGTCGTTCGCTGGCTCTGAGGCGTTCGGCGGCCTCGGCGTGGTCGGTGACGTCGGTCGCGAAGATGAGAACGCCGCCGTCGCCCTCGGTCACCGGGGTGCAGGTGAAGGTGTACGAGCGGCTGTCGGGGGCCTTGCGGGACTTGACCGTGCGTAGCTTGCCGCTGCGCAGGACCTGGTCCAGGAGGGGGAACAGGCCGAGCGCGTCGAGCTCCGGGAGGGCTTCGCGGGCCGGGTCGCCGGTGGGGCGGGGGCCGAAAGCGGTGACGTAGGCGTCGTTGACGTAGGCGAGGCGGTGGTCGGGGCCGTGGACGAGGGCGACGAGGGCGGGGACGCGGTCGAGGACCTCGCGCACCGGGAGTTCGTCGACAGCGGGCACGGGCGGTGCCCCGTCGGCGAGTTGTTCGGCGCGGGCCGCGGGTACGGAGCCCGCGCCGTCCGAGCGCAGGTCCGGGGTGACCGGGTGGTCGGTCCGCGCTGCGGCGCGGCGCTGCGTTCCGGGGAGCCGGGCGCTCCAGCGCGTGAAGTTCACGAATCCTTGCCTCGTGTCGTCGTCTGCGGCGTCTGCTGCCGGCTCCGGACCCGGCCGGGGGTCTTGGGGGTGGCACCCCGGGGTTGCGGCACTGGGGAAAGCCTCGTGGGTTCGAAGGGCGGGGGTCTGTCCGTCCAAGGTCGGGGACCAGTCTGGCAGGGCGGCCGCCCGGGTCGGCATCCGTCAGACGCCTACCCCGCGGCCGGAGTTCCTCGGTCCGGTCAGGACGACCCCTTCGGGTCGTTCTTCGGGTCCTGAGGAGGCTTTCCACCGGCCGCGAGTTCGAACTCCGCTCGGGGATGTTCGAGCGATCCAAGGGAGACGATCTCCCTCTTGAAGAGTCCTGACAAGGTCCATTCCGCCAGGACGCGGGCCTTGCGGTTGAAGGTGGGCACCCTGCTGAGGTGGTAGACGCGGTGCATGAACCAGGCAGGGTAGCCCTTCAGCCTGCGTCCGTAGACGTGCGCGACACCTTTGTGCAGTCCCAGGGAGGCGACCGAGCCGACGTACTTGTGGGAGTACGTCTGAAGGGGCTCGCCCCGCAGGGAGTGCGCGATGTTGTCGCCGAGGACCTTCGCCTGGCGGAGCGCGTGCTGGGCGTTGGGCGCCGTCTCCTTGCCGGGTTCCCCGGCCGTGACGTCGGGGACGGCGGCGGCGTCTCCGGCCGCCCACGCGCGCGTGGTGCCCTCGATGGTCAGCTCGGGGGTGCATTTCAGCCGACCTCGTTCGTTCAGCGGGAGGTCGGTCGCGGCGAGGAGCGGGTGGGGTTTGACGCCGGCCGTCCAGACGACCGTACGTGTGGGGAAGCGGGCGCCGTCGCTGAGGACGGCCACGCGGTCCGCGCAGGATTCCAGGCGGGTGTTCAGGCGTACGTCGATGTTGCGGCGGCGCAGTTCGGTGACCGTGTAGCGGCCCATCTCCTCACCGACCTCGGGGAGGATGCGGTCCGATGCCTCGACGAGGATCCACTTCATGTCGTCGGACTGGACGTTGTGGTAGTAGCGCGCGGTGTAGCGGGCCATGTCCTCCAGCTCGCCGAGCGCCTCCACACCGGCGTAGCCGCCGCCGACGAAGACGAAGGTGAGGGCCGCGTCGCGGACGGCGGGGTCGCGGGTGGAGGAGGCGATGTCCATCTGCTCGATGACGTGGTTGCGCAGGCCGATGGCCTCCTCGACGGTCTTGAAGCCGATGCCGTGCTCGGCGAGACCGGGGACGGGCAGGGTGCGCGAGATCGAGCCGGGGGCGAGGACGAGTTCGTCGTACGTCAGCTGCTGCGCGCCGGTGCCCTCCTCGTCGGTGGCGAGGGTGGTGAGGGCGGCGGTGCGCTTGGCGTGGTCGATCGAGGTGACCTCGCCGACGACGACCCGGCAGCGGTCGAGGACGCGGCGCAGCGGTACGACGACGTGGCGGGGGGAGATGGAACCGGCGGCCGCCTCGGGGAGGAACGGCTGGTAGGTCATGTACGGGTCGGGTGTGACGACGGTGATCTCGACGCCGCCCCGCGCGAGTTCCCGTTTCAGCGTCCGTTGGAGTCGCAGGGCGGTGTACATCCCGACGTAGCCGCCGCCGACAACGAGAATGCGCGCACGTTCCTTCACCATCCCATGACGCACCCGGCGCTTGCGTTTGTCCACAGGCTCGACAATTTGTGTGACCGCGAGTCGGGCGCGCCCGGGGTTGGCCGATTCACCGGAGTGCCGGGAAGGGGCGCAGGTCAGCGGGTGTGTGCCGGGCGGCCGGAGGGGGCGCAATCGGGACGTATGCGGCCCGTACTCCGATCGGGGGGCGCTCCGTGCGGAACGTCCCCCTTCTGAATTGACCCCCACTCAACTATGTTCGTGTGTCAACGGGGTGTAGGGGGATGCGCCTTCGGGTCCGCGACGGGCGGGTCCGGGAAGCAGGTCTGTTCCGTTCGCTCCGGCTTTCAATGGCGGGGAGTCTCCGGGGGGAGACGTCATTACCGGGGGATCACTTATGCATGTTCAGGACTCTCATTGGTCGTCCGCGTCCACCATCGCACCCGGTGGCGGGGCGATGGGCGGACCGTTGGGCTCAGCGATGAGCGCGGCGACGGGCAACGGACGCGCGGACGGTGGGCGTACGACGCCGCTGCGCGTGGACGCACAGCGCAATCTGGAGCACGTACTGCGCGCGGCGCGCGAGGTCTTCGGCGAGCTGGGGTACGGCGCGCCGATGGAGGACGTGGCGCGGCGCGCGCGGGTCGGTGTCGGCACGGTGTACCGGCGCTTCCCGAGCAAGGACGTCCTGGTGCGGCGGATAGCCGAGGAGGAGACCTCCCGGCTGACCGACCAGGCGCGTGCGGCGCTCGGTCAGGAGGACGAGCCGTGGTCGGCGCTGTCGCGCTTCCTGCGGACGTCGGTGGCCTCGGGCGCCGGGCGGCTGCTGCCGCCGCAGGTGCTGCGGGTCGGTGTGGCGGACGAGGGTGCGCCGGAGGGCGCGCGGGTGCCGCAGCAGCGGACGCAGCCGGGTGCCGGGGAGCTGCGGCTGGTGGCGGGGGACACGGTGCTCTCCGCGGACGACGACCCCGGGGCGGCGGCGCTGCTCGAGGTCGTGGGCCAGCTCGTGGACCGGGCGCGGGCGGCGGGCGAACTGCGGGCCGACGTGTCGGTGTCGGACGTCCTGCTGGTGATCGCCACGGCGGCGCCCTCGCTGCCGGACGCGGCGCAGCAGGCCGCGGCCTCGGCACGGCTGCTGGACATTCTGCTGGAGGGGTTACGGTCGCGACCGATGTGAGGACGGTCGTCGTCCGGCTGCTCCGGTTCCGCCGGGTTCCGCCGATGACTCGTGACTCGTGACTCGAAAAGGTGACGGTGAGGTGTGGGTGCTGCGGCGCCCGCGCCTCGGTCACTGCCCGGGAATGCGCCGGGCAATTCGGGCATGCCTCTCAAGTGCCGCCTTCAGAAGGTCTATTGAGCCTTCCCCGAACGAGTGAGCGCTAGTACTGCATTGCGGGAAGTCCCCACGGACGAGTGGAGGGTCCGTACGCCTGGGTCCTGAACAAAAGCCAATATGGCACGCTGACCCGGTGTTCGGGACTGGTGGAGCAGGCGGCGGGGGCTTTCCGCGATGAGCTTTGACGGGCGGGACGGGTCACTCGGTGACGACGACGCGGAGGCCGGCGGCGCGGCCTCGCCGCAGGTACCGAGCCAAGGGGGACGGGCCGGTGTCCCGCACGGCGGCGAGCCGATGGGGGCCGAGCGGGCCGAGCCCCTGGTGGCCGGCATCCCGGCGCAGGCCGGCGAGCCCGTCGAGGGCAGCGTGCCGGCGCAGCGCGACCGGCGCGAGGACAGCGGCATCCTGCCGCCGCCCAGGGAACTGCCGCCCTCTGACGCCGACCTGATCGAGCGGATGCGCTCGGGCGACGACACCGCCTACGAGGCGCTCTACCGGCGCCACGCGGACGCGGTGCGCCGCTACGCCCGCACCTGCTGCCGCGACGGCCACACCGCCGACGACCTCACCGCCGAGGTGTTCGCCCGGATGCTCCAGGCGGTGCGCGGCGGCTCCGGCCCCGAGCACGCCGTACGCGCGTATCTGCTCACCACCGTCCGACGGGTGGCCGCGAGCTGGACGAAGTCCGCGAAGCGGGAGCAACTGGTCGACGACTTCGCGGTGTTCGCCGCACAGTCGGCGCGGATCTCCCACCCGTCCGACAACGACACACTGGACCTGGGCGCCGATGTGCGGGCGATGCACGAGGCCGAGCAGTCCATGGCCATGCGGGCCTTCCGGTCGCTGCCCGAGCGGTGGCAGGCCGTGCTGTGGCACACGGAGGTCGAGGACGAGTCGCCGAGCGAGGTCGCCACGCTCTTCGGCCTCGACGCCAACGGCACCCGGGTGCTCGCCAGCCGGGCCCGCGAGGGCCTCAAGCAGGCCTACCTCCAGACGCACGTCAGCGTCGCCCTCGCCACCGACGAGGAGTGCGCGCGCCACGCCGACCGGCTTGGCGCCTATGCCCGAGGCGGGCTGCGCACCCGTGCCGAGCGGGGTCTGCGCAAGCACCTGGAGGAGTGCGCCAAGTGCCGGCTGGCCGCGGGCCAGATCAAGGAAGTCGCCGGCGGTATCCCCGCCGTCGTACCGATCGCGGTCATCGGCTGGTTCGGCGCCGCCGGGTACGCCAAGGCGGCCGGGCTCATCGCCGGCGGTGCCGGGGCGGGCGCGGCCGGGGCCGCGGGGGCGGCAGCGGCGAGCGGCGGCTCTTCCGGCGGGGCGGGCGCCGGTGGCGGTGCGGCGGCCTCCGAGGGGCTGGGCGCGGCCGTGAAGGCCGGTATCGCGGCCGGTGTGGTGGCCGTGGCGGCCGCCGCGGTGGCGCTCGCGCTGATCGGCGACGACAGTCCGCCCAGGAAGCCGGACGCCAAGCCGCCCGCCTCCACACCGGCGCTCGACCCCGCGAGAAACACGCCCGCGCCACCGGAGAAGGAACCCCGGTCGGCACCTCCGGTGATCGCGGCCGCACCCATCCCGACGCCCACACCGACCCGGACGACCCCGAGCCCCACGCCCACACCTACGCCCACCCCGAGCCCCACGCCCACCCCGACTCCGACGCCCACACCGCCGCTCACGCCGACCCCGACCCCCACGCCTACGCCTACGCCCACTCCCACGCCGGCCCCGACGCCTCCGCCCGCTCCGGCCGTCTACCAGTGGAGCGAGCTGTCGTACGACATCACCGGCGACGGCACCGAGCCCGAGATGCGGATCGGCCAGAGCAGTTGGGTCTGGCAGCGGTACGGCGTCTCGATCGCCGACCGGCAGTATGCGCGCGGCGTGACCGTGCACGGCCACTCCTCCGTGACCGTCGACCTCAACCGCGACTGCTCCGCCTACGACGCGATGGTGGGCGTCGACGACATGACGGCGGGGCTCGGCAAGGTCTACTTCTCGGTTTACGCCGACGGAGTCCGGTTGTGGCGTTCCGGGATGATCAAGGGCGGGGACGCGGCGGTGCCGGTCCATGTGAACCTCGCCGGGCGCGAGACCGTACGGCTGGTGGCGGAGCCGCACAGCTACCTCGACAACCTGGCGCTCGCGGACTGGGCGGAGTCGAAGTTCACCTGCTCCTAGTGCACCTGCTCCTAGTTCGGCTGCTCCGGGTTCACCTGCTCCGAGGACGTACGGCGAGGTGGTCGCGCACTGCCTCGCCCAGGTCGCTCAGGACCTCGTCGACGGTGAGAGCCACGCCTCTGGCGTGCTCCGTCTCGTACGGCCCGGTGCCCAGGGCGGCCAGGGCGGCGGCCTCGGCCCGCTCGGCGGCCGCCCGCTCCGGCATGGGGCGCGGATGGCCGCCGCGCCAGTGCTCGCCGGCCGCGAGCAGACGCACCGCGCGCGGGTGGTCGCCGAGCCGGGACAGCAGGTCCGCGGCACTGTCCACGACCGCCGCCGTGACCACGTCGGCGCACCGCTTCTCCACCGCCTCGCGCAGCGTGCCGAGCACCTTCGGCAGTCCGTGCTCCGGGCCCGCCTCGGCGGCCGTCAGCAACCCGTCGACCAGGTTCAGCATCGCCGTGAACTGGGGCGGCGGCGTGGCCCGCGCGGTGGCCGCGCAAGCCGCCTCGTGCAGTCGACGGGCTCGGGGAATGTCCTCCTCGTCCAGCGCGATCAGGGTGCGCAGCAGCAGGACGAACGCCCGGGAGTCCGGTACGCCGTACTGGTCGGCGGCGTCACTCGCCTCGTCCAGCACGGCCAGCGCGGCCTCACGGTCGCCCGATCGGTAGGCGATCTCGGCGAGCCGCGCCAGGAGGAACGGCGTCTCGGTGTGGGCGCCCACCTCGTGGGCGAGCCGCAGCGCCTCCTCGTACTCCCCCTTGGCCTCGTCGAGCCGCCCGCGCGACATGGCCGCCTCCCCCGCCGCGCTGCACACCTGGGCCCACAGCCAGCGGTCGCCGACACGTCTGCTGAGCGCCCGCAGCTCCACGAGGTCGTCGTCCACGCCGGGCATACCGCCCGGTGCGTCGACGACCATGTGCGTACGGAACATCAGGATGACGCCGAGCTCCCAGTCACCGCCGTGGGTACGGCAGTTGGCGACCGCGGTGTCCATGATGGGTGCCGCGTCCACCGGGTCGCCCAGGAAGACGTCGGCCAGTGGCCAGGTGAGGCCCGGCATCCGGGCCGCCTCCGGGCCGCCCTTCTCGAAGAAGTCCCGCACCCGTCCGACGTACCTCCGCATCCGCTCGTCCGGCAGCCCGTACATCGTCTCGGTCTCGGCCCTGAGGAAGAGGTGCAGCATCCGCAGCCGCATCCGCAGGCTGTGCAGCGGGTGGTGCGCCTCGCCGTCCGGGGCGGAGAGGAAGGCGTCGACGGGGTCGGGGGTGGGCAGGGCGGCCAGGAAGGAGGCACGGTCGTCGCCGCCGACGGTGTCCAGGGCCGCGCCGAGACGCAGGACCTGGTCGCACCCTTCCATGCCCTCGTGGCGGTAGTTGCGCAGCCACCAGAACCAGCCCATGGCGAGGACGAGGGCTCCGGCCTCCTCCTCGGCGCCGACCGTCAGCGCACGGTGCAGGGCCGCGCGGATGTTGTCGAGCTCGGTCTCCAGGCGGGAGATCCACGGGAGTTGCGCGGCGGAGCGCAGCCGGGGCTCGGCCTCCTCGACCAGCGCGCGCACCCACGCGCGGTGCCGGCGCTCGGCCGCGGCGCGCAGGGCCGGGGACTCGGCGGCGCGCTCGACGGCGTACTCGTGGATGGTCTCCAGCATGCGGTACCGCATGCCGTCGCCGTCGGGGCGGCGGCGCGGGGTGGCCACGATCAGGGACTTGTCGACGAGCGACCCGAGCAGGTCCGCGACCCGGCCGGTGCACACGGCCTCCGCCGCGTCGAGCTCCCAGCCGCCGGCGAACACGGACATCTCGCACAGCACCGTCCGTTCCGGTTCGTCGAGCAGGTCCCAGGACCAGTCGACGACCGCGCGCAGGGTCTGCTGGCGGGGCAGGACCGTACGGCTGCCGGAGGTCAGGAGGCGGAAGCGGTCGTCGAGGCGGTCGGCGATCTGGCGGGGCGTGAGCAGCCGCAGCCGGGCCGCGGCCAGCTCGATGGCGAGCGGCAGTCCGTCGAGCCGGCGGCAGATCTCCGCGACGGCCTCCTCGTCGCCGAGTACGCCGGCCGCGTCGGGACGGACGGCGGCCGCGCGCTCGGCGAAGAGGCGGTGCGCCTGATCGGGGAGGAGGGGCTCGACCGGGCGGACCGACTCGCCGGGGATGCCCAGGGGTTCGCGGCTGGTGGCGAGGATGGTGAGCCCCGGGCAGTGGGTGAGCAGCGTCTCGGCGAGTTCGGCCGCTGCTTCGATGACATGTTCGCAGTTGTCAAGGATCAGGAGTGGGCTGCGCGCGGCGCAGTACTCGATGAGCAGGGCGACCGGGTCGTCCTGCGGGGCCGTCAGCTCGCTGGTCATGAGCACGGTCTCGCGCAGACCGAGCGCGCTGACCACCGCGCCTGGCACCGCCTCCGGCCGGTCGAGCGGGGCGAGCTCGGCCAGCCATGCCTGCGGGAGCCCGGCGGCGGCTTCCTCGGCGAGACGGGTCTTTCCAGAGCCGCCCGGTCCGGTGAGGGTGACGAGACGGGCCCTGTGCAATTCGGAACGGATGGCGTCGAGTTCGGGTTCCCGGCCGACGAAAGATGTCAGACGGGGGCGGAGGTTGCCGGTGCGACCGGGTAGTTGAGGGCCCGGTAGTTGGGGGCCGGGTAGTTGGGGGCGTGGTGCGGCGGTCGGGGATGCCGCGAGCAGTTCGGCGTGCAGGGCGCGGAGTTCCGGGCCGGGGTCGGTGCCGAGGCCGTCGGCGAGGGCGTGGCGTGCGGTGTCGTAGGCGGCGAGGGCGTCGGCGGCGCGGCCGGTGTCGCGCAGGGCGCGGATGAGGAGGACGTGCAGCGGTTCGTCGTACGGATGCGCCGTGGTCAGTTCCTTCAGATCCGGTACGGCGTCCTGGGCCCGGCCGAGCTGGAGGTGCGCCGCGATCCGGGTGCGGGTCGCCTCCAGGCGCAGTGCCTCCGGGCGGGTGGCGGCGGCGGTGCGGTCGGGGAGGTCGGCGAGGGCGGGGCCGCGCCACAGTGCGAGGGCGGCGTCGAGGACTCGGACGGCGGTGGCGGCGTCGCCGTGGGTCAGGGCGGTGGTGCCCTGGCGTACCAGGCGCTCGAAGACGAAGAGGTCGACGTCGTCCTCGGTCGCGGCGAGTCGGTAGCCGCCGGGGTCGGAGGTGACGGCGTCCTTGCCGATGCCGGGGGTACGGCGGAGGCGGGCGACGAGGGCCTGTAGGGCGGCCGGGGCGTCCTGGGGCGGGGCGTCGGTCCACACCTCGTCGATCAGGGTGTCGGGGGTGGTGACGCGGCCGGGGCGGAGGGCGAGGGCGGTGAGGAGGGCGCGGAGGCGGGGGCCGCCGAGGGGTACGACGGTGCCGCTCTCGTCCTCCGCCTGGGTGACGCCCAGGATTCTGTACCGCACGGGGTCATTGTCGCCGGGGTTGCTGTGCGGGGCACGGGGTTTCGGTGCGGGTCGATTGCGGGGCACGGGGTTTCGGTGCGGGTCGATTGCGGGGCACCCGGCGTTGGTGCGGGCCTCGCTGGGGGCTCCGCCCCCAGACCCCCGGCCTATGCCCACCCACCACCCGACTCGGTCGGCCAAGAAGTGACCCGCTCAGGGGATGCGACTCGGTGGGACAAGAGGTGAACCGCGGGCCGCTCGACTCAGTGGGACGAGAAGGGACCCGCAGGCCGCTCGACTCGGTCAGACGAGAAGCGAACCGCAAGCCGCCCCACCCGGCGGGACGAGAAGGGACCCGCACGCCGCCCCACCCGGCGGGACCCGGAGCCCGGCGCTGTGTGTGCCGCCCGGCGGGACCCGAAGCCCGGCGCTGTGTGTGCCGCACGCGGCTCACGGAGTCCAGCGCCATGTGTGGCGCCCTCGGTTTGCGCAGGTAGGTGGTCTTACGCCAGCGCCGCCCCGCCGGAGGCGCCCGCGCCCAGGGCTCCCTTCTGCGGCCTGATGCCCGCCGGTACCGCACGCGCGCGTGCCGGGGTGCCTGTCCAGCAGGTGCCTCGGCGGGAGAGGAGGCGGCCCAGCCACAGCTCTAGGGAGACCAGGTCGGCGAGGCCGTCCAGGGGGAGGGGTTCGCCCTCGGCCGCCGCGCGGAGGGCCTTGCGGACGACTCGGGCCTCCACCAGGCCCGCCTGGGCGAGCAGCGGGTTGCCGAACAGGGACATCAGGGAGTCCGCGGCCACCCGCAGGCCCGTGCGGGCGGCTGCCGCGGAGGAGGCGTGGGTCGGGGCACCCCAGCCCGGGGGGAGGTCGGCCACGCCGGCGCCCTCCAGGACCGTACGCAGGATCGCCGCCCGGGCGCCCGGCTGGACCCGCAGCGCCTCCGGGAGGGCCCGGCAGGCGCGGACGACCTGGTTGTCGAGGAAGGGGGCGTGCAGGCGTTGGAAGCGGATCTCGGCCGCCTGTTCCAGGACGCGGAGGTCCGCCGCCGTGCGGGCGAGGGCTCCGCGCGCTCGGAAGTCGCCGGGGCGCTGGCCCGGGCCGACCCCGGAGCGGTGGGTTGCGCCCTGGAGGCGAACCGATACTTCAGCAAGGGCCTCGCCGGTGAGCCAGCGCGCCGCCGGGCCCGGTCTGGCCCAGGCGAGCGCGGACAGGGACGCCCCCACGGCACCTCCGGGTTCGTCGAAGCGGCGCTGCATGAGGCGGTCGGCGAGGACCTCGAGGCCGGTGCGGTAGGGCGTACGGGCGAGGCGGCGTGCGGCGCCGTACACGCGCGCGGGGACCAGCACCGAACCGTCTGCCTTGGCAAGCGCGGCGACGGGGCGTACGAGGTGGCGGCGTTTGCGGTCCATCAGGAGGTCCGCGAGACGGGCCGGGTGGGCGTCCAGGACCTGGCGGGCGCCGTAGCCGGTGAAGTGGTCCGCGCTGCCGGAGGCGAGGCGGGCGCGGTGGCGGGCGGCCGTCACCAGGCACGGGCCGGGTTCGTCGGTCAGGGGGCCGTCGAGTTCGGCGTACGGGAGGGTCTCCTCGCCGCCGGTCACGACCACGTGGTGCAGGCGCGGGTTGGCCGCGAGGGTGCCCGCCCGCTCCAGCTCGGACTCCCGGCCGCCGACGGCCAGGTCGTTGAAGGTGACGGCCAGCAGCCGCTCCCCCGCGCCCGTGCCGTGTCCCAGCACCGTGCCCGGCATGCCCGGGAGGCCGGCGGCGAGCAGGGCGAGGGTTCCCGAGGCGGGACCGCCGGAGAGGTCGGCCCCGATGCCGGGAACGGGCATCCCGCGCGCGGCACGCCGTTCCGCGGGGCCCATGCCCGGGACCGGGCCGGGGTCGATGTCGGCGCCGGGGACGTGGCGAGGCGCGGACAGGCGCACGCGTACCGCCTCCACCAGCGCGTCCCGTACGGCGTCCACCGCGCGGTCGGGGTCGGCGGAGGGCGCCGCCACCGCGAGGGAGGCGACCTGCTCGTAGCCGGCGATCTCGCGCGCCCCGGTGCGCAGGATCAGCGCGTGCCCCGGCGGAATGCGCCGTACGCCGTCGTAGGGGGTGGAGTCGTGCAGCGCGGCCGGTACGTCGGGGGCGGCGAGCAGCGCCGCGAGGTGGCCGTAGTCGAGGTTGGCCTCGATGAGGTCGGCGAGCGGGAGTGCGGCCGTGGCGTAGGCGGTGCCGCCGGCCCAGGGGGTGTGGAACACGGGCCGTGCGCCCGCCAGGTCGCCGCAGACGGTGATCCGGCGGCCCACCTGGACGACGGCCGTGTAGCTGCCCGGCCAGGCCGTCAGATGCCGAAGTGCCCCTCCGCGCGCGGCGAACAGCCCGACTCGCAGCTGCTCGTCGGTCGCGCCGCAGATGCCGAGGACCGCGATCCGGGTCTGCTCGTCGGCCTTCACCACGCGCACCTCGTCCGGGCGCCAGTCGCCGACCGCCCACAGCGGATCGGGGTCGCCCCACAGGAGGTGGGAGCCCACCGGATGCAGGGTCTCGCCGTCGTGTCCGACCGCACCCGCGGAGCCTGCCTCGACTGCTCTCGCGGCGGTGCTGCTCCATCCCACCAACCACCGCATGGACGCCTCCACAGGCTGTGGACAACCAGTGCACCGTACGAACTCGGCACCATGCTGCCATGAAGAACGCGCACCGGAGAGGCGGTGGGGCCGCTTGTGCTCCCCGGAATGCGCCCCGGCGGAGACTCGCGCATCGCGTCGAACACCCGGGCGAGGCAAGGAGATCGCGGGGCGACGGCACAGTGATCGCGGACGTACGGCAGAATGACTGCGACGCGAATGCGCCCCCGATTCGCTCCCCCAAAACACCCTGCGCGCCCTCAAGTTCCATGGTGAGAGGGCTGCGGACCCGTGCAGGGGAGGGTCGATTTTCGGCCAATTCGGCGTCAACGGAACGGCGTTGCCCACGCTCCGTACATGCTCCGCCCACCGCCCGGCGAGCGCGCAGCCCGGGAGACGGAGTTCGCCCCCCGGGCCGTTCCGCCGCCCGCGGGGATGTAGGCGGCGGTGTCCCCCAGCCCACTGGATCCAGTACAGCGGGCCGACCCACGCACGGCCCATGGAACCGCTCCCGCGATGGCCAAAGAAGAGCGCACACCCAGGCGCACGGCCACACAGCGGGAGCACGACGCAACTACGCGTATCGGACCCGCACTTCAGTACGGACCACAATCCCGCCATCCGGAACAATGCCTCTTAACGCTTGGGATGCGGCGAACTACGCTGGGTTTACGAATGCCGCATGGTTATGCCAGCGCGGCAGCCGTCTGTGTCGAGGGGTGGCGCAATGTCCAGGGAGCAACGCGGGCCGAACGAAAAACTCGGCGCCGTTCTCGCCCTCGCGGGAATCAGCAACGCAGGACTCGCCCGACGCGTCAACGACCTTGGCGCTCAACGCGGGTTGACTCTTCGCTACGACAAGACCTCGGTGGCGCGCTGGGTATCGAAGGGCATGGTGCCGCAGGGTGCCGCGCCGCACCTCATCGCCGCCGCCATAGGGCAGAAGCTCGGCCGCCCGGTGCCGCTCCACGAGATCGGCCTGGCGGACGCGGATCCCGCACCCGAGGTGGGCCTCGCCTTCCCCCGGGACGTCGGACAGGCGGTGCGCTCGGCCACGGAGCTGTACCGACTCGACCTCGCAGGACGCCGGGCCGGCTCCGGCGGCATCTGGCAGTCGCTGGCCGGATCGTTCGCAGTAAGCGCATACGCAACGCCCGCCTCGCGGTGGCTGATAACCCCGGCCGACAGTTCGGTGGCGCGCGAGGTGAACCCCGCCGAGGGCTCCGGCGCACCGCTCAAAGTCGGCCACAGCGATGTGCAGAAGCTGCGGGAGGCCGCGGAGGACGCCAGGCGCTGGGACTCCAAGTACGGAGGCGGCGACTGGCGTTCGTCGATGGTGCCCGAGTGCCTGCGCGTGGAGGCGGCCCCGCTGCTGCTCGGCTCCTACTCCGACGAGGTCGGCAGAGCCCTCTTCGGGGCGAGCGCCGAGCTCACCCGACTCGCCGGCTGGATGGCCTTCGACACCGGCCAGCAGGAGGCCGCGCAGCGGTACTACATCCAGGCGCTGCGGCTGGCCCGTGCGGCAGCCGACGTCCCCCTCGGGGGCTACGTCCTGGCCTCCATGTCCCTCCAGGCCACCTACCGCGGCTTCGGCGACGAGGGCGTCGACCTCGCCCAGGCCGCCCTGGAGCGCAACCGGGGCCTGGCCACCGCCCGCACCATGAGCTTCTTCCGGCTCGTCGAGGCACGCGCCCACGCGCGCGCGGGTGACGCCCAGGCGGCCGGCGCGGCCCTGAAGGCGGCGGAGGGCTGGCTGGAGCGGTCTCGCGAGGGCGACAATGACCCGTCCTGGCTCGGCTTCTACTCGTACGACCGGTTCGCCGCGGACGCCGCCGAGTGCTACCGCGATCTGAAGGCACCGCGCCAGGTCCGCCGCTTCACCGAGCAGGCCCTGTCGAAGCCGACGGAGGAATTCGTACGCTCGCACGGGCTGCGCCTCGTCGTCTCGGCGGTCGCCGAGCTCGAGTCCGGCAATCTCGACGCGGCATGCGAGCAGGGCGTACGGGCGGTGGAGGTCGCCGGGCGCATTTCCTCGGCGCGTACCACCGAGTACGTGAAGGACCTCCTGCACCGGCTGGAGCCGTACGGCGACGAACCGCGCGTGGTCGAGCTGCGGGAGCGGGCACGGCCGCTGCTGATGGCGCCCGCCTGAGCCAGGGACACTCCGTCCGCCTCCCGGGTTTGAGCGCATTGTCAGTGGCGCAGTGCACTATCGAAGCCGGGAGGTGGTGCAGGTGGCGCGGCAGGTGCGGGAGCTCGCGTACGACTGTGACGTGCTGGTGGTCGGCGGCGGGATCGTCGGCCTGTCCACGGCGTATGCGATCACGCGTGCCGCGCCGGGCACGCGGGTGACGGTGCTGGAGAAGGAGGCCGGGCCCGCCCGGCACCAGACCGGGCGCAACAGCGGGGTGATCCACAGCGGGATCTACTACCGGCCCGGCTCGCTCAAGGCGCGGTATGCCGTCCGGGGTGGCGCCGAGATGATCAAGTTCTGTGCGGAGTACGACATTCCGCACGCCGTCACCGGAAAGCTGATCGTCGCGACCGACCGGGCCGAGCTGCCGCGGCTGCACGCGCTCGTGCAGCGCGGCCGGGAGAACGGGATCTCGGTACGGGAGCTGGGCGCCGCCCAGATCGGGGAGTACGAACCGGAGGTGCGCGGGCTCGCCGCGATACACGTCGGGACGACGGGGGTGTGCGACTTCGCCGAGGTCGCACGGCGGCTGGGCGAGGCGTCCGGGGCGGAGATCCGGTACGGGGCGCGGGTCGTACGGGTGGATCGGCGGCCGGAGCTCGGGGTGGCCGTTCGGACGGCGGGCGGGGACGTCGTGCGGGGGCGGGTGCTGGTGAACTGCGCCGGGCTGTACTGCGACGAGGTCGCGCGGATGACGGGGGACAAGCCGGGGATGCGGATCGTGCCGTTCCGGGGCGAGTACTACTCGCTGGCGCGGCCTGCGCTGGTGCGGGGACTGGTGTATCCGGTGCCGGATCCGGCGTTTCCGTTCCTCGGGGTGCATCTCACGCGCGGGATCGACGGGGGTGTGCACATCGGCCCCAACGCGGTGCCGGCGCTGGCCCGGGAGGGGTACGGGTGGGGGGTGGTCCGGCCTCGGGAGGTGGCTGGGACGCTGGGGTGGCCGGGGGCCTGGCGGATGGCTCGGCGGCACTGGCGGTACGGGGCGGGGGAGCTGCGGCGGTCGGTGTCCAAGGGGGCGTTCGTGGAGGCGGTGCGTCGGTTGTTGCCGGCGGTCGAGGAAGGGGATCTGGTGCCTGCGGCAGCGGGGGTGCGGGCGCAGGCGGTGCTTCGGGACGGCTCTCTGGTCGACGACTTCCTCATTCAGGAGGGGGCGCGGGCCGTGCACGTACTGAACGCACCTTCGCCTGCGGCGACGGCTTCGCTACCGGTGGGGCGGGAGGTGGCTCGGCGGGCGTTGGCGGCGCTGCCGTCTGTGTGACGGTGCGGGGCGCTGCGGCCGCGCTCGCCGCAGGGCTGTTCTCGCCCCCGCCGCCCCTTCCCGTCCCGTCCCCAGGGGCTGCGCCCCTTCGACCCCGCTGGGGCTGCGCCCCAGACTCCCTTCGGCTCGAAGGCCTCGTCCTCAAACGCCGGACGGGCTGAAAGGGGCCGGGCGGGACTGGGTAGTAGCGGCCCAACCAGGGGGTCGTAAAATTGGGCTCACTGTGTCTGAGTCGCTCAATGTCCCCGAAACCCGCCAGGTCCCGCACCCGCCCGGGGCCTCCGGTCGGCATGTTCGGGCCAAGGGGGAACCGCGGTTTCCCGATGGTCCGAGTGCTGATCCCGCGGGGTCGCACTTCGAGCGGCGGATTCGGAGTTTTCAGCCTCGGCGGAGTCGGGTGACGGCCGGGCAGGCGGATGCGTTGCAGCGGTTGTGGCCCAAGTGGGGGCTCGACATCGACGGGCAGCGGGTTGTCGATCTCGGTGAGCTGTTCGGGAACGGCAATCCCGTCGTGCTCGAGATCGGGTTCGGGATGGGCGAGGCCACGGCCCGCATGGCCGGTGCCGACCCGGGCACCAACATCCTCGCCGTGGACGTGCACACCCCGGGGCAGGGAAATCTGCTCAATCTCGCCGATCAGAACGGCCTGTCCAACGTCCGCGTCGGCAACGGCGACGCCATCATCCTGATGCGGGAGATGCTCGCCCCGGACTCCCTGGCCGGTCTGCGCCTGTACTTCCCCGACCCCTGGCCCAAGAAGCGGCACCACAAGCGGCGGCTGATCCAGCCGGAGTTCCTCGACCTCGCCGCGACCCGGCTCGGACCGGGGGCGATCGTGCACTGTGCGACGGACTGGGAGCCGTACGCGGAGCAGATGCTCGAGGTGCTCACGGCGCACCCCGGCTTCGAGAACACACAGCCCGGGGGCGGTTTTGCGCCGCGTCCCGAGTTCCGGCCGCTGACTCGTTTCGAGGGCCAGGGACTGGAGAAGGGACATGTCGTGAACGACCTGCTCTTCCGCCGCGTAGAGCACGGCGTAGAGCACCTCGTAGAACAACGCACCGAGCAACCTTCAGAGCAACGTGTAGCGCACAAGGACCAGCCCCCCACCGGCGCCTGAACCCCCCTCTCCCCCTGCGGACGGCGCCTCTGCCTCGTTAGGGTCAATGCCGTGGCCACCGTTCCCCCCTACCCGACGCACCCCGGTGATCCGACCGGCGGCGCACTGCGGCACGCGCACTGGTGGCACAAGAAGTGGGTGCGTTACGGCGGGCTGAGCACCCTGCTCGCACTCTCCGGGCTCGTCATCCTCGCCCTGGTACGCGAACAGACCGGCACGGAGGGGTTCCTGGTCGGGCTCGGACTCGCCGTCCTGCCCGTGCCGCTCCTCATGACGGCCTTCCGCTGGCTCGACCGGGTCGAGCCCGGCCCCTGGCGGAACATGCTGTTCTCCTTCGCCTGGGGGGCCTGCGCGGCGGCGCTGATAGCGATCATCGCCAACAGTTTCGCGACGAGATGGATAGCGACGGCCACGGCGGACCCCTCCAGCGCGGACACCCTCGGCGCGACCGTCATAGCGCCGGTCGTGGAGGAGTCGGCCAAGGCCGCGGCCGTTTTACTCGTCTTCCTCTTCCGGCGCCGTGACTTCACCGGGATCGTCGACGGGGTGGTGATAGCCGGGGTCACCGCCACCGGCTTCGCCTTCACCGAGAACATCCTCTACCTCGGCACCGCCTTCGGCACCGACCAGCTCACCGGCGACACCGGGATCGCCTCCGTCACCGCGGCGACCTTCTTCGTGCGGATCATCATGTCGCCGTTCGCGCACCCGCTCTTCACCGTCCTCACCGGCATCGGCTTCGGCATCTCCGCGCTCTCGGCGGAACGCCACCACCTGCGGCGCGTCCTGCTGCCGCTCTCCGGGCTGCTGCTCGCGATGGGCATGCACGCGATCTGGAACGGCTCCTCGACGTTCGGCGAGTACGGGTTCTTCGCGGTGTACGCGGCCTTCATGGTGCCCGCCTTCGGGCTGCTTACCTGGCTCGTCATCTGGACCCGGCAGCGTGAGCTGAAGACCGTGCGGGAAGAGCTGCCCGCGTACGCGGTGGCGGGCTGGCTGTCGCCGACCGAGCCGTACGCGCTCGGCTCGATGCGGGCACGGCGGCTGGCCCGCGATTACGCCCGCCGGCACTTCGGTCGGCCCGCGGCGCGGGCGGTGGCGCAGTACGAGGCGTACGCGACCTCGCTGGCCTTCCTGCGGCATCGGGGGCGCCGCGGGCGGGCCGAGGCCGACTTCGTCGTACGGGAACGGGAGCTGCTGGCCGAGCTGTGGTGGCGCCGGGACGTGGCGCGCCCCGCGCTGGACCACGCGGCCCGGGCAACGGCACCGCCCGTGGCGGTGACCGCGCCGCCGTGGCCGGTGTACGGGGTGTACGGGTATCCGGCGGGGCCTGCCGCGTATCCGGCGGTGCCGTATCCCTCCTACAGCTCCTACAACCCGTATCGGACGTAATCAGGAAGCGCACCGCCGGACACCGAGAAGTGCGCGCCGGAGATCAGGCCGACGCCTCCGTCAACCGCGCGACCTCCGCCTCCGTCAGGGTCAGCTCCGCCACCCCCACCAGCGCCGGCAGCTGTTCTACCGTGCGGGCGGACGCGATCGGCGCCGCCACCGTCGGCCGGGCCGCGAGCCACGCCAGGGCGACCGTGGCGACCGGCGCGTCGTGGGACCGGGCGATCTCGTCCAGGGCGGTGAGGACCTTCCGGCCGCGCTCGGTGTCGAGGTGCTTGGCGGCGCCGCCTGCCCGCGGGCTGTCGACGGTCGTGCCGGGGCGGTACTTGCCGGTGAGGAAGCCGGAGGCGAGCGCGTAGTACGGGACGGCCGCGAGGCCGGAGCGCTCGGCCAGGTCCTGGAGGTCGCCCTCGTACGTGTCGCGGGAGACCAGGTTGTAGTGGGGCTGGAGGGCGACGTACCGCGCCAGGCCCTCCCGGTCGGAGAAGGCGAGGGACGCCTCGAGCCGCTCCGGGGAGATGTTGGACGCGCCGATGTACCGCACCTTGCCCGCCTTCACCAGCTCGTCGAGCGCGCCGATGATCTCCTCCACCGGCACGTCCGGCTTGTCGAAGTGGGTGTAGTAGAGGTCGATGTAGTCGGTGCCGAGGCGCCGCAGGGAGGCGTCGGCGGCGGCCTTGATGTTGGCGGCGGTCAGGCCCTGGTACTCGGGGTGCTGGCTCACCTTGGTCGCGATCACCACGTCCGCGCGGTTGCCGCGCGCCTTGGCCCACTTGCCGATGACGGTCTCGGACTCGCCGCCCCGGTGGCCCTCGACCCACGCCGAGTAGGAGTCGGCGGTGTCGATGAAGTTGCCGCCCGCGGCGGCGTACGCGTCGAGGACGGCGAAGGAGGCCGCCTCGTCGGCGGTCCAGCCGAAGACGTTGCCGCCGAGGGACAGCGGGAAGACCTCGAGGTCCGAGGAGCCGAGCTTGCGAAGCGACAGCGAAGAAGAGGGAGACGGAGAGGAAGACGGAGAGGAAGAAGTCATACTTCACCTCAACGGCCGCACCGGATCCCGCGATTCCATGGTCACCCGCAAAAACCCCGTAAACAAAAGCCCCGTAACCACTGACCGCCCCCGCACACTGACCGGCAGCCCTGACGTCGGGGGGATGCCGTCAGGACCGCCGGGACTCGGGTAACACGACGGTCAGGGGTTGAGGCCCTTGCTCCGCAGCCACGCCATCGGGTCGATCCCGGAGCCGGAACCGCCGGTGTGGACCTCGAGGTGCAGATGCGCCCCGGTCACGTTCCCCGTCGCACCCACGCGCCCGATCACGTCACCCGTGTTGACCTTCTGGCCGACGCTGACGCTGATCGAGGACTGGTGGGCGTACCAGATCTCCGTGCCGTCATCGAGGGTGAGCACGGTCTTGTAGCCGTACGACCCGTCCCAGCCGGCCTGCGTGATCGTCCCGGTGTGGACGGCCTTGATGAGCGTGCCCGTGGGCGCGGCGAAGTCGAGGCCCGTGTGGTAGCCGGAGGACCACAGCGAGCCGGCCTGACCGAAGGTGGAGGTGACCGTGTACGAGGAGGTCGGCAGCGCGAACTGCTTGGCCAGCTCGGCGAGGCGCTCGGCCTCGGCCTTCTTCGCGGCCTCCTCCTCCGCCTTCTTCTTCGCGGCGGCGGCCTTGGCCTTGGCCTCCTTCTCCGCCTTGGCGGCCGCGTCGGCGGCCGCCTTTTCGGCCTCGGCCACGGCGTCAGCCGCGGCCTTGCTCTCGACCTGGTCCTGCTGCTGCTCGGCCTGGGCCATGATCCGGGCGCGCAGCACCTCGCCGGCGTCGGCCGTGCTCTTCTCGGTGTCGGCGGCGGCCACGCTGACACTGCTGAGCGCGGTGCCGGAGTCCTCGGCGGCGTCCGAGTCGTCGGAGATGAGGGAGCCCACGTTGGGCAGGTCGGGCATGGAAATCGACACCGGCGGCTTGCCGGTCTGCGCGCTGGCCATGCCGCCCGCGCCGACAGCGGCTATGACGCCGACGCCGAGGACGGTGGAGCTGCGGGCGAGTCCGCCGCGCGCGAGTCCGCCGCGCTGCTTGGCGACGCGATGCCGGCCACGTACGGGTGGGAGGGACTCCTCGGTGGGATTCCACTCCGTCCAGGGGCCCTCGTCGGTGCTGTAGGTGCCGTAGCCGAAGGTCTCGGTCTCGCGCTGGCTCGGCACGGACGGGGCTTCTGGGGCAGGCCGGTTGGACGCCACGTGGGCGTGCTCCTTTCCTTCCTTCTCGCCTACCGGGTTAGCTGACGGGTTCGGAGCAGGAAGGTCTCCTACGCGCGTATACCGGCCGTGAGTTCACGGTGGTATCCGCGCGATTCACCCCAATTGGTGGTTCCCCGGTTCCCTTGCGGGATTCGGCGCGTGCGCACGGAGCCGACTCTTGTGACGGCTGGGACGACCGCGCTGCGTTATCGAACGTTAATAGACGCGGGGCCTGGATTCCAAGCTGTTCCTCTTGATCATTAACCTTTCCGCGCAGGACTTACGGCCCACGACCGGCAAAAACGGGCGAGTTGACCCAGCCTCAGCAACCCCACAGGCACTGACGGTGCGTCAGTTGTTATGCGGAGGGCGCTCATCCGATCACCCCTCGTAACAACGGCCGCGCCTCGGACAGCCCGTCGGTGTACAGCAGCAGCGTGGCCCCGGCCGGGAAACCGGTCTCGTCGGCGCGGTCGGACCAGCTGCCGAGGTCGCCCATGCCGAGCGGCAGCGCGGCCTCCCGCGCGAGCAGGCAGCGCACGGTGCCGTCGGCGTGCAGCAGGAGCGGCGGCGGATGCCCCCGGTTGACGATCCGCACCACACCGTCCCCGTACGGAAGCTCGGCCGGCACAGCCGTCGTGAACCCCTCGAAGGCCTCGATCCCGTCCCGCCGCGTGCCCTCGCGTGCCAGCGCCCGCTCCAGCCTCCCCCAAGCTCTCGGCTTCGCTCGAGCCCGGGGGCACATCGCCGACGACGAGCCGGACGCCGTACGAACTGTCCTGGACCGCATACAGATCACCGCCGATGAAGGCGTCCGCCTGGGCCGCCTCGTACCGGGCCGCGATGTCGAAACCGCCGATGCGTCCGGCGGGCTCGGGCAGCACCGCGCGCTGGGTGGCCTCGGCGATCCCGCGCGCGGAGGCGAGGCGCCCCTCGCCCCGGCGTACGACACGGTTGATGACGGCGGCCAGCACGGCGACCTTGGCCACGGTGACCACCTCGGTGACCGTGTCGGCGTCCGCGGCGAACCCGTACCGGGCATGGACCGCGTACGCGGCGATCAGGGCCACACCCCCGGTCACGACGGTGCCGCTCAGCGAGTAGACCGGCGCGGCGACGAGCGGGGCGGCGGTGAAGAAGGGGATCGCGGTGAAGGCGTGCGGGGTGAGGAGGTCGTAGAAGACTCCCCCGACGATCAGCAGGACGGGGAGTACCTGGAGAACGACCCGCAGGCTGGAGATGCGGCGCCCTCCTCCGCGTCACCAGGCCGCACCACTCGTCTCCCCCACGTACGTCCGGTCCCGTCACCACTGCACCCAGGTTTCCCGGAGCGGGGGCGGGGGCGACCGGTGAGGGCCGACCGGATGACCGGCGTGCACATCCGACGTACACATACACCGAGGGCCGGAACCCATTCTGGATTCCGGCCCTCGGCCTTCAGTAGCGGGGACAGGATTTGAACCTGCGACCTCTGGGTTATGAGCCCAGCGA
>NZ_JBWLKM010000109.1:0-19575 GCF_059026085.1 Streptomyces sp. a15
CACAGGTATTCGTGGCGCTTCTCGGCGGCGGCGAAGTGGAACAGCCGCAGCCGGTCGTCGAGGGAGAACGCGTCGATACCGAACGCGCCCTCGTCGACGGGCTCCGGGGCGTCGGGGACCGGAACATCGAGGACCGGGGCGTCGGGCTCGTCACTCACGGATCTGGCGGCTTCCCTGCTGCGGCTGGACACGTGTTCACCCCGGACGGACAGCCGGGATCCGCACCAGTCTGCCGCACTCTTACCGGTGCGGGTAACCCGGTCTCCGGCCCACGGCACCTGTGCTACTTTGCGCGCGCCGCGCGGGGGACACACGGCCGGGCCCGCGATCCACCCGAAGGAGGTCGGCGGCCGTGGTCGTGTCCGGGGCAGGCGCGAGGCCACTCTTCGAGCGCGGACACCAACCAGGGTATTCATTGGTATTCTTCCGCTATGGCCGACACCACGATCAAGATCGACGAAGCTATAAGAGATCGCCTTCGCACGCTGGCCGAAGAGCGCGGACTCAGTACTCGCGCGTACGTGGAACGCGTGGTCGCGGCAACTCCCACCGAAGGCGAGCGGGCCGAGCGGACGGCACGAGCGATCGCGTACGTCCGCGCGAACCTGCGGCCGGATCTGACCGATGGGGACGTACGCGAGGCTCAGGCCTGGCGAACGGAAATCGCCGCGGGTCGCCTGGGGGAGCACCGGTGATCATCCTGGATCACACGGCGGTGGTCGCCCTGTGCAGGGGCCACCGCCTGCTGTCCGGACTGGCCGTGGTCGAGGTCGACGATCCGCTTCAACGCGCGCACGTCCCCGCGTTGTGCCTGTTCGCGGCAAGCATGGAGCTTCCTGGTGCGGCGGCGCACACGGGGGCGCTTCCCGGCCTGGAGTTCCTGCCTCTCGACTTCGCGGGTGCGGCCGCCGTGGAACAGGCGACCGTCGCGGGCGTCGACTGGCGGCACGCGCACGCGGTCTACGCCTCGGCGGCCGGCCAGGGCGAAGCTCAGGTACTGACCGCGACCCCGGAGGCGTACGACGGCACGGGGGTATGGACGGTGGACATCGGCAAGCCGTGAGACGGCCCACCACGGTACGCCCGACTCGATGTCGCCGCCTCCAGCCCGCGTCAGGTGTTCCGTCAACCGGCGACGGCGAAAATCCTGGCGCCCGAACACCCCCCAGCGCTAGGCTCGATGATCCGTTCACTGCACTCCAACAGCCCCGTGCACCCCATGTCGTACAGCAGCCAGGAAGAGCGGTACCCATCTGATGAGCGCAGGTGGCGCGGCACAGACGCCGGACCCCAGACTCGCCGAACTCGTCCGCACATCACGCAACTTCGGTTTCCTGTACGACCATCTGCCGCTGCTTGTCGCCTACGGCTCGGGTGCCGAGACCAACGTCTTCACCGACCCGAACACCTCACTGATCAAGTCCCGGCAGTTCGGTGAGGCCCTCGCTTCCGATCTGGTACGCCGGGGTCGCGTGCAGTTCACCGGGAGCAAGCAGATCGAGCGCCTGGCCGCCCTGGACAAGTCGCTCCCGGTCCGTGGAGCGACCACACCGAGGCAGAGGCCGCGTGACGACCGCGTCGAGCGGTCATGTCCCCGCCCCCGTCTCCGAGGCCGACCGGTCCACCGCGGTCAGGACCGCATCGCCGTATACACCTCCAGCCACCCCGTCCCGACCCGATCCCCGCGTGTGAAGACGACCGCCCCGCTGCGCCCGGCCGACGGATCGGACGGATCGTGCGGCGGCAGGAGCAGGGTGGTGGTCCCCTCCCCGTCGCCGCAGTGCAGCGTGGTGGTCGCGCCGTTCCACAGCCGGATCACCGAGCCGGGCGGCGCCGCCACCCGGACCGCGTCGCCCTGGAGGGCGAGACGAACCCCGGTGGCGCGCTCCACGAGCAGTTCGCGGTAACGGTCCGGGGGCAGGGCGCAGTCGTTCGGCGGTGTCGTACCGTTCCAGTCGGGGGCTTCGACGCCGCGGGCGCGGGCCGCGCGCCACATCCGGGGCACGAGATCGGCTGCGAGCGGGGCGGTGGCCATCCGCTCGCACATCCACAGCAGCCGTCCCGCCCCTCGGCCGGGCCCCAGTGTCCGCCACCGGATGCGCTGGGCCAGGTCACCGGCGACGACGGCCGCCCAGGGGTGCACAGTGCCGAGGGGGCCCTGCGCGCCGAGCCAGGCCAGGTAGCGCTGGGCCTCGTCCAGGATGCCGGTCATCGAGTCGACGGGGATGCCGAGGACGTAGCCGGGCCGACCACGGAAGAGGCGCGGTCGGTCGGCGACGAGGTGGAGGACCGCGCGGGCGAGGTCGCCGGCCACCGCCTTCGGCTCGTCCTCCGCCGGCTCGCCGCGCTCCTCCGGCTCCTCGTGCTGCTGCTCCGCCTCGCGCAGTACGCGGCGCAGCGCAGTACGGGCCCGGTCGGTGAACGGTGCCTGTTCCAGCACCGGGAGGCGGGTGCTGAGAAGGGCCGCCAGCAACCGCTCGGCGGTGAAGGCGTCCTCGGGCACGGGGGCCTCCCGCACCGCGGTGGCCAGTTCGTCGGCGAGGGCGGCGTCCACCATGAAGCGGCTGGTCAGCCTGCCCAGCGGGCTCGCCTCCCAATGGTCCCCGTCGGCGACGGTGCGCAGACAGCCCGCCGTCGTGAGGAACCTCTCCGCCTCGCGCAGGGGTTCGACGCCGGCGCTTCCCTGGTGCGCGGCCAACGTCCCCGCCCACCACCGCTGCGCCTCCTCGACGCCGCACACCCGTTCCTGGACGGCCTCGGCCAGGAGGTGGTCGGGCAGGTGGTCGCCCAGCCGGGACCGCACCGTGTATCCGGCGGCGAGCCGGGCCTGCCAGTGCGCCCGTTCCGCCGGGTCTGCGAGCAGGAACGCCCAGCCCTCCCGCTCCCCGGCACCGATCCGGCCGGCCCGCCCGAACATCTGCTGGACCATGGACACCTCGACGCGGTCCAGGCCGATGGTGGTGTCGGCGACGATCACGGCCCGGGCGGGGAGGTTGACGCCCGCGGCGACGGTGGAGGTGGCGACCAGGATGTCCGCCTCACGGGTACGGAAGGCCTGCTCGGCCTCCCGCTTGTAGGGCCAGTCCCGGTAGTGCAGCCGCACCCCGGCCCTGGTGCACAGCCGCTGGACGACTTCGGCGTCGTCCGCGTCCACACCCGCGGTCGGCACACCCCGGTCGGCGGCCAGCGCCAGCGCGGTCGCCCGCACCCGGCGCTTGCTGCCGCAGAAGACCAGCACACTGCCGCCGTCCGCACCGACCCCGCGGGCGATCCGTACGGCGGCCTTGGTGCGGACGGCGGCCCGCGCCGCCCAGTCCGCCTCGTCCACCGACGGCAGGACGGGCAACTGCCAGGTCAGCCGAGTCGGCCGCCAGGCGGTGCGGACCAGACGGGCACCCAGCCACTCGGCGACCTCGTCCGCGTTGGCGACCGTCGCCGACAGCCCGACGATCCGCGCGCCCGTACCGTCCTCCCGTACCCGCGCGAGCAGCGCTTCCAGGACAGCCCCACGCGCCGGATCACCGAGCAGGTGGATCTCGTCGACGACCAGGCAGCCGACCTCGGCGAGCGCGTCGCGCAGCGATCCCGCGCGGCAGATCGCCTCGAACTTCTCCGTGGTCGCCACCCACACATCGGCCGCCCGGATCAGCTCGGTGTCCACGGCGGCCTCACCGGTCAGCCGCACCACGCGCAGGCCCCGGCGCCGCCACAGCTGAAGCTCCCGGTCGAGTTCGTCGGTGAGCGAGCGCTGCGGCACCAGCCAGGCGGCCTTCTTGCCCCGGGCATGCGCGTCCAGCGCCGCCACCATGCCGATCGGGGTCTTGCCCGCGCCGGTGGGCGCCACCACGACCAGGTGCCCGGTGCCCTCCTGTACGACGGGAACGGCAGCCGCCTGGGCCGGGTTGAACGCCGGATGCGGCAGCAGCGCGGCCCACTCGGCGGGCACCAGCTTCTCCACCGGTACGTAGGTTGCCCCGTCGTCCTCCGGCAACTCCTCCAACGCGTCCCACTGCGCTGCGAAGGCGTCCCGGGCCGCCACCGCCCAGGGACCCGCGGCCGGGACAGCGCCACGCGGACCGACCACGACCAGATCCGTACGGCCGCCCAACTCATTGACCGTGCCGACCTGTTCGGCCTCTTCCCAGTAGCGGCCGACCCGGTACGGGACGCCGCGCCCGGCGAGCAGGCCCCGCAGCACGTCGTAGCCGGGGCCCTCCGGCAGGATCACGCGCACGTCCTCGGCCGCCGCGACCGCCTCCTCGGTGGGGCACCAGTCCGGATCGGTCACCTTGCACCACAACAGGGCCCGCTTCTCGGCCTGCTCCGGCACAGCCAGGTCCTCCGGCCACGCCGGACCGTGTCCCCCGCGCACCGCCCCAGGGAACTGCCCGGGAACACGGATCGCGGTCACGGCGACCCCGAGACCACTCGGGCAGGGCCCGGGCGGCACAGGCGCGGACCCCGAAGGTGCCGCCGTGAGCTGGTCGTACGCCTTCACTCCCAGGTCCGCGAGGCTGAACGCGGTGGGGCAGACAGGGCAGACGAGAGCGGCGTACCGGTACACCCGCCCCTGCGACTCGTACGGCCTGCGGAGCGCATGCAACTCCCCCTCACAGACGGGACAACGACGCCCCACCCGTTCCTCGTAGGCCCAGCCGGGCTCGACGAACCGCGCCGGGAGCACCCCGCCCAGGGCGACACCCCACCGCCGCCACACCACCCCGGCGACGGACCCCTCCGCGCCCGCCCCCGACTGTGCCGGGACGCCCCCGTCCATCACTCCGTCCGCGCTGCGCATACCGCGACTGTGGCATGTCGTGATCTACACCCGCAGGCGGTTCATCCGTCTTCCACCACTACGGGTTCCACCACTATGAGCGAGGCTTGTGCTCAACCGGCCAAGGGAGTCACGCTCTCGCCGCGCGACGCCTACGGATGGCGCGTTGTCGAGCGGCCACAACAGCACGGCACCCTGACCAGTATCCGCCGAGCCCACGTCATGGTTGTCGTAGGTCGCGAGGTCCAGGGCCGACGCAGCCAAGGCCGAGGCCGCCAAGGCGGTCGCCGACGCGGCCGATCACGCGTACACGACCGCGCAGGCGGCCAAGGGCGTCGGCACCTCCACGCAGCAGATCACCGCGCCGGCCGACGACGCGATGCAGCTCGGCTCGCTCGTCCGAGAGCCGCTCCAGGAACCCGTGCACCTGCACCGCATACCCGCCGGCCAGGACAAAGCCGTAACTCGCGGCGGCTCCAAGACCGATACGGGCGAGCCGGGAGTGAAACGGATCCATGCCGACGAATACTACGCAGCCCTGCGGGCCAGCTCCGGGAAGCGCCCCTCCCACATCAGCCGCACCCGCGGCGGAAGCCACAGCCTCTGCCACACGGCTGAGAGAAGCACGGGGTCGAGGAACTGCCGCAGCTCCTCCACATGCATGGCCTCGCGGATGACCGTCTCATAGAGCATCCGCAGGTCAACGTCGTCCGACAGGTCGTAGGCACTCTTCGGTGTCCAGTCCAACGCGGTCGGCAAAACCACGACCCCGTCCGTCGGACCGGCCAGCTCATCCAGGGTCTCCGGAACCGTGTACGGCCGGATCTCCGCATACCGCACCCGTGTCTCCATGCGCCCAGTATGCCCAGCCTCGGCCCGAACGCCCACAGCCATCTATTCAGGGGGCGCCGTCGATCAGGGCCTGCAGGAGGCTGAGCCGGAGCGGATCCGTCCGGGTCAGGCCAGTGGGTAGCCCCGGGCGAGCAGGGCTTTACGGAGCACGGGGAGCGTCTCGGCGAGGACGGCCAGCTGCCGCTCACCAGAGGCGGCCGGTGTCCCGCCGCCTGGCTCCGTGCCGGTGCCGATCTCACCCGGCGCCTGCGAACCGGCCGTCCGCCTTACGCAGTCCCGGGCTTCTTGGACAGTCCTGTCGCTCGTTCCGGTGAGCCAAGTCCTTGAGTCGTGCGACAGATCGCCGTCTCGAGGTTCATGCTGACCTTGCTGCACCACAACCCGGCCTGGTCCGACGCTGTACGCATCTTTGGAGACGGAGCACGTGGCACATCAAGTGTCCCTGGAGACCCACGATGTGGTCGAGGGCGTCGTCGATCACCTCCTGCACATCAGCTACGACGAGCGCACAGTGCTCCGGCTGACCGCCACGACCGGCGAAGAGGAGACCGTCACCGCGCTCGGCAAGGCACTCTTCGGCGTGCGGCCGGGGGAGAGCCTGCGCCTGCACGGCACGTGGACCCAGCACCCTCGCCACGGCAGACAGTTCACGGTCGGCCAGTGCGAACGGACCGTGCCCGCGGACGAACGGGCGATTCGTCTCTATCTCGCGTCCGGGATGATCCGCGGCATCGGACCGGTCCTCGCCTCCGCGATCGTGGACACCTTCGGCGCGCGGACGCTGAAGGTCATCGACGCCGAGCCGAAGCGGCTGCTGGACGTGCACAACATCGGCGAAGTCCGGCTCGGGCGGATCACGGCTGCCTGGCAGGAGCAGAAGGCCATCGCCGAGATCATGCTGTTCCTGCAGAACCTGGGCATCACCCCAGGCCTCGCGGTGAAGATCTACACCGCCTACGCCGACACCGATGACGATCCGATCGACATCGTGCGCCACACCCCCTACCGGCTGTGCCGGGACGTACACGGTGTCGGATTCCACAACGCCGACAGGATCGCGCTCGCCGTGGGTGTACCCAAGCACAGCGACGAACGTCTCCAGGCCGCGATGCTCCACGAACTCGACCAGGCCGGCATCCAGGGCCACTGCCACCTACCCGTACGCGTGCTGCTCACCCGCACCCGCCATCTGCTGTCCGACGACGACCCGGCCACCGCAGAGATCCTCGACAACGCGGTCCTGCGCCACGCTCTGGAGATGCTGCGCGGGCAGGGCGAACTGGTCACCGAGACACCCCCGCTGCCCGTGATGGACGGCACCGACGCAGCGGCTGACACCGAAATCGCCCAGCTCGCACGCTGGCACCGCGACGAGACCCAGCTTGCCCGGCACGTACGGCGCCTGCTCGGCTCCTCGCCCGCGCTGGCCGAACTCGCCCCGTGGAGCGAGCGGTTGACCGCAATCACCACGGCGGAGACGGCCGGGCTGACCGACGAGCAGCACCAGGCGATCCACACCGCGCTGACCCGGCCCCTGTCCGTCCTGACGGGCGGTCCGGGCTGCGGCAAGACGCACACCCTGCGCACCCTGGTGGAGGTCGCCGACGAAGCCGGCGCCGTCGTCGCACTCGCCGCACCGACCGGGAAGGCCGCCAAGCGGCTGGAAGAGACCTGCGGACAGACGGCGATGACCGTGCACCGCCTGATCCGTCCACCCGACGGCGACTCCCTCTTCGACCATGCCGGCGTGCTGGAGACCGCGGACGTAGTGGTCGTCGACGAGGCATCCATGCTCGACCTCGCGCTGGCCCGCAAGCTGTTCGCCGCCGTCCGCGACGGCTGCCACCTCCTCTTGGTGGGCGACATCGACCAGCTGCCGAGCGTCGGCCCCGGCCACGTCCTGCGGGACCTGCTCGATGTCGAGGACATCCCGCGCACCCGGCTCACCAAGGTCTTCCGCCAGCACGACGACAGCGCCGCGATCGTGACGAACGCCCACCGCATCCTGCACGGCGAACTCCCGCACGACGACCCCAAGGCGTTCTGGAACCGGCCCGTCCCCGTCGCCGAAGACATCGCCCAGCGCGTGGTGGACCTGGTCTGCGAGCTCATGCCCACGCACTTCAATACCCACCCGGAGGACATCCAGGTCCTGTGCCCGGGCAAGAAGAACATCGCCGGCATGACCGACCTCAACCTGCGCCTCCAACAGCGGCTCAACCCACCCGCGCCCGACAAGCCCCAGCACTACCACGGCGGGACGGCCTTCCGGCGCGGCGACCGCGTCCAGCAGATCCGCAACAACCCCCACCGGGGCGAGGTGGGCGTCTTCAACGGCAGCAGCGGCGCCATCACCGCCCTCGACACCGAGGCCCACCAGCTCACCGTCACCTTCACCGACGGAGAGACGGCCACCTATCCCTTCACCGACCTCGACGAACTGGTCCACGCCTACGCCCTGACCGTCCACCGCTCCCAGGGCAGCGAATACCCGTACGTCATCGTCCCCATGATCAACGCAGCCGGAATGATGCTGCTCCAGCGCAACCTCCTCTACACCGCCGTCACCCGCGCCCGTCAGGGCATCATGCTCATCGGCCAGAGCGAGGCCGTCGAACGAGCCGTCGCCAACAACCACACACAGCGCCGCAACACAACCCTGACCCACCGCATCACCGACGCGACGCCCGCCGTCCCGACCCCACGCGGCCAGACGCCCACCGGGCAACTCGCCTGGGGCTGAGGGCGCCACCGGACTGGACGAGATGGTCCGCTGCTTCGTCAAAGCCTGAAGCAAGAGCGGGGACTCACGGACGCCGGAGTCCCAGGCATGCAGGCAGGGCCCGGGGCGCATGCGCTGCTGCTGCAGTCTGGCCACTGGCAGCCCGGCACAACTCGCTCACCGCAGCCGCGCAGGAGGAACAATCGTTCACTGCGGCCTGCCGCTTGGACGGGTGAGGTTTCCGGCAAGGGCAAGGCCAGGCGCAGCAGCACGACCGATCATGATGCCGTTCGCGGCCTACGCAGGTGAAGACAACAGGGTGGCCGGCAGGCGCATAAGAGATGGCCGATCAAGGCCGTGACCTGGTGGATGATGTATCGGCACCCGCAGTCTTCGTCAGTGCGTTCCGGGTGGGACGGCCCGGCCGCTCGGGCGGGGCGCGGTGCGCGGTTACCAGGGCTGGTCCTGGGTCAGTTTCAGCAGGCGCTGCAGGTGCGTGCCGGCCTTGCGCAGGTCGGCTTCGGGGACCTGCCACAGCCGTGCCGCGTCGCCGTAACCGCCCCCGCCGACGCCACTCCAGTAGCAGGCAGACCGCTCGGCGGCGGCAGCGAGAATCGCTGCCGGGTGACGCTCCCGCAATGCCCGCGGGTCGGTCAGCCGCCACCAGGAGGCCAGGGCCCGCGCGGCCAGGTGCACCCCGTGCCGGGCGGGGGTGCGCTGCCACAGCAGGCGGGCGACCGGGTCCAGCTCGGCACCGGTGCGCGGGAGGCGGGTGCCCGGCTCAGTACCACCTGTGCGGTAGCGCGCCATCATGGTGCTGGCGTTCATCGCGTAGGGGCTCTGATGGGGCAGGACCTCGGCGATCAGCCGGTCGGGCCCAAGAGACCAGCGCAGCAGGTAGTCATGGCGTCCCCGGTCGGTGCGGACCTCGCCTCCGGCACCGTCCCAGCCGCGTCGTCCCTCGGCGGGGAAGACCACGGCGCTGCAGGACTCCACCCGCTCCTGGGGGGCGACGCCGATCCCGTAGAGCGGCCCGGCCGCGCCGTACAGCCGCAGCAGGGCGGCGGCGGGCGAGTCCGGGGCGCACAGCCGCTCCAGCTTGCGGCGGTCGCCGCCTGCGGCGTGCTCCCAGAAGGTGAAGGCGCGCTTGTGGAGGGTCTGGGGATCGACAGATCGGCGCTGCGGCGGGGACGGGGCATGGCCGGGTGTGGCGGGGCGGGAGGATGCGGCGCGCGTGCCGGACGCCTCGGCGATGCGCCCGGCCTTCGCTCGACCCCCGCTCCGCGGCGCGGCTCCGCCTGCGGCCTCGGCGTTCCGTGCGGCCGACGGCCCCACAGCGGCGGTGGCGCCCGCACGCATTGGTGCCACCGCGCCTTCCGCGGATGCGGCAGCGTGCGCGACGGCGCCGTCGCGGGGCGGCGGTACGGACTCGGGGGACGGAGGCGGGGTGGGGCGCTTGGGGGCCAGGCATCGGGCGCAGCCCAGGTGGGTCTTGGCCGCGACCAGCTGGGCACCGCTGTGGGCGCAGGCAGGGCAGCGCAGTGGGGCGAACTCTCCGGCGGGCAGCAGCCAGTCCAGGTCCAGCGGGTAGCGCCGCTCGCCCCTGCGGACGTCCAGCGCGAGGCGCAGTACCGGGACTCTCAGCAGGTGCAACCGGTAGGGAGTGAGCGTGTGGCGGGCACGGTATTTTTCGGCGATCTCGGCCAGGCGGCGGGCGCGCTCCTCGCGGGTGCTCTCGATACGGGCGCGCAGCAACGCCGCACGGTCCTCGGGCGCGGTGGCGGCACGGCGCTCCAAGGATTCCACGGCGGCGGCGTAGTACTCCCCGGCGCGGGCGCGCTCCTTGGCGTACGCGTCGCCGATCTGCCCGGCCAGCCCATCACGGCGCAGCACGGCGGCGGCCTCCAGCATCCGGTGGGCCTCGGCGAGAGCCGCGGACAGGTCCGGCCGGCTGGTGGAGGCGTAGTCCACGGCGGCGGCGAGCCCGGCCGGCAGCGCGGCCTGGGCACGGGGGTCGTGCCCGGTGCGGGCGAGGCGCTCGCTGACCCCCGCCGGCACCCGCAGGCGGCTGGGTACGTCGACGAACACCTCGGCCTGCTCCTGGAAGTGGTCCTCCGCGGAGAGCTCGTAGCCCACCAGGGCGCCTACGCGCAGCACCGGCCGCAGGGCCCGCTCGGGCGTGGCGTCGGCGCGCGGATCCAGGCGGCCGTGGTCGACCGGGAGATGCTCTCGGGCCTTGGACAGCAAGGTGGCGGCATCGGGCGGCACAGAGCGCGGCGCGGCCAGGGTGAGGGTGCCGGTGTCGCCCGCGGCCAGAACGCTCTCGGCGGCCTTGGCGACCACCGGGTGTCCGGTCACCAGCAGCAGGACGCCGTCTTCGCGGGCGACATCGGGGTCGGCGGTGACCGCGGTCTCCTCGGACAGCTCCAGCTCGCTCGCCAGGGCCGTGGGCAGGAGTGCCAGGGCGGTGTCCCCGGCGTCCTCCCACAGCCCGCCGCGGTGCTCGACCCAGTCCAGCCAGAAGGCCAGCCCGGCCTCCTTGCGGATCACCGGCCCGCCTCCCGCTCGTCATCGCCGCCGACCAGTGCGTCGACCGCGCCGCGGCTGTCCAGGTAGTCCGTGCGGGCACTCACCAGCCGCTCGCCCAGCCGCTCCAGGCGTTCCTCGAACTCCGCGTCGTCCCCCGCGGTGGCGAAGGCGTCGAAGACGGAGGCCTCGAAGTCGAAGTCCTCGTCCACCCGTCCCAGGATCATGTCGAGCTCGCCGACGACCAGCTCAAACAGATTGATCTTGGATTCGAGGACGTGCAGGATCCGCTGCTCGATGGTGCCCCGGGCGACCAGATTGGTCAGCACCACGTCGTGCTCCTGCCCCACCCGGTGCAGTCGGCCCAGACGCTGCTCGATCTGCATGGGGTTCCACGGCAGGTCCACGTTGGCCATCACATGGCAGAACTGCAGATTGCGGCCCTCTCCGGCGGACTCGGTGGACAGCAGCACCGGCGCAGAATCGCGGAAGGCCGCCACCGCCGCTTCCTTGTCCCGGCGCGAGAGGCTGCCGTGGTAGACCGCCGCCTGGACGCCCTCGCGCTCCAGCCGCGCGGCGAGCGCGTTCAGGGTCTGCCGGAAGGCGGTGAACACCAACACCTTCTCCCCCTGTCCGTTGTGCCGGCGCAGCCGCTCCAGCAACAGCTCCGCCTTGGTGGATCCCTCGATCTCCCGGGCCAGCGCCGCCAGGTCCGGCCAGCCCGCCTTGGCCAGGGTAGGCGCGGCAGCCTGCGGGCTCGACCCCGCCAGCCGGGTCAGACCCCGCAGGGTCAGCAGCCGGGCCGAGGACGCGCCCTTGGCCTCCGCCCTGATCCTGGCCGCGATCCCCGCATACAGCTCCGCCTCCTCCTGCGAGGGCGTCACCAGCACCGTCTCGGCCAGCCGCTGCGGCAGCAGCACCTCGACCTCGCTGCGCCGGTGCCGGACCATCACCTCACGGGTACGGGCCCGCAGCTGGTCCAGGTTGCGTGGCGCCGAAGGATCCGTCCCGGCTCCGACGTGCCGCTGGCGGAACTGCGCAGGGGTACCCAGCAATCCGGGCGCGACCAGGCTCACCAACTCGTACAGGTCCTGCAACCGGTTCTCCACCGGAGTCGCGGTGAGCAGCAGCAGATAGCGGGCACGCAAGGCCCGGGCGAGCTTCCCCGAGGCGCTGCGCGGATTGCGCAACCGGTGCGCCTCGTCAGCCACCACCACATCCCAGTGCCCCTCGGTCAGCCGGGACTTGAGCGGCTCCCGGCGCGCGGCGGCGATCGAGGCGAGCACCACCGGCCGCTCCGCGTCCGCCTCCTCCCAGCCCTGGCCCCGGGCGATCACCGTCGGCAGGCCGAACTTGCGCTCCAGTTCCTCGCGCCACTGCTCCACCAGCCCGGCCGGGGTGAGCACCAGCGTCCGATCCGCCAACCCGCGCATCCGCAGCTCGGACAGAACCAGACCCGCCTCGATGGTCTTACCCAGCCCCACCTCGTCCGCGAGGATCGCCCGGCCGCGCATCCGCCGCAGCACCGTCTGAGCGGTCTGCATCTGGTACCCGAACGGCGCGAAGGACAGCTGCGGCAGCGACAGGAAGGAGTCGAAACCGGGCCTGCGCCACACCTCCACCGCCGCATCCACCAGCACCGAGGTGACCGGATCCACCGGAGCCGCACCCAGCCGGCCCAACAGCACCGCGAACGCGTCAGGCAGCCCTTCGGGCCGCGGAGCCGAGCCGTCAGCTGTGGGAGGGCGAATGGTGACGGTACTCAAGCGACCTCGCTCGGGGAGCAGTGGAACGGATGGGAACGGGCACGCTCCGTCACCCGCGGACCAGCCTACCGACGGCATCGCCAGGACCGTAACCGTGGAGGGGCCCCGAACGAGGGATCCCATCCAGGTCCCGTGAGACGAGCCGCAGCGCCTGTCGGTAGTCTGCACGGACGTGAGCGAGTACCAGTACTACGAGTTCCAGGCCATCGACCGACCCTTGACCAAGGACGAGCTCAAGCAGGTGCGGGCCCTGTCGAGCCGGGCCCGGATCAGCGCGACGCACTTCGTCAACGAGTACCACTACGGCAACTTCCGCGGCGATGAGCGCAAACTGATGGAGCAGCTCTACGACGCCCACCTGTACTTCGCCAACTGGGGCTCGCGGCACCTGATGCTGCGCTTGCCCACCACGCTGCTGCCCGCCCGCAGCGCCGAACCGTACTGTGCGGAAGACGCCTTGACCTGCTGGACCAGGAAAGGGCACCTGCTGCTCGACTTCTCCTATGAGGCCGAGGACGGCGGCGAGTGGGACTTCGAGACCTCCTTCACCCTCGCCTCCTTCACCACCCTGCGCACCGAACTCGCCGCCGGCGACCTGCGCCCCCTCTATCTGGCCTGGCTCTCCGCGCTCACCCGCTGGGAACTGGAGGAGAACATCGACGACGCCGAGGACGAGTACACCTCCACCCTCGAACCGCCCGTGCCCGACGGACTTGCCCGACTCACCGGCCCGCAACAGGCCTTGGCGGACTTCCTCCGCATCGACCCGCACCTGCTCACCGCGGCTGCCCGCACCAGCGGTGCCGCCCCTTCCCAGGCAATCGACAAGGACGCACTCGCCGCCTGGATCCGCGCCCTGCCACCACGCGAGAAGGACACCCTGCTGCTGGACGCCGCCCTGGGCACCGCCCCACAGCCGGGCCCCGCGCTGCTGGCCCGCCACCGCGCCGCGTCCCACGGTGCAGCCGAACCGCCCACCGCCACCCGGCGCCGCTCAGCCGCGGAGCTCCTCGACGCCGCCCACGAGGTGCGCAGCGAGCACACCCGGCAGCAGGAACAGGCCCGCGCCCAGGCCCGCCGAGCCGAACAGCGGGCTCACGAGAGCCACCTGGACCGCCTGGCCGAGAACGCCGAACAAGCCTGGCAGGACATCGCCCACCTGATCGGGCAGAAGCAGCCCGGCCCCTACGACGCCGCCGTCACCCTCCTGAAAGATCTCCGCGAGGTCCACGACCGGGCGGGCACCCCCGAGGAGTTCGCCCGACGCCTGCACGACCTGCGCGAGCAGCACCGCGGCAAGCCCTCGCTGATGCGGCGGTTCACTGACGCCGGCCTGGCAGCCCGCTGAGGCGCACTCAGACGTGGTCGCGCGGCCCCTCGGCCAGGAGGCGGAGCGCGGCGAGGGCGGCTGGGCGGCCGGTAGCGGACAAGGAGATCGGGGCGTCGATGGACCGTTCCCGCTCGTCGAGGTAGCCGAGTTCGCGACCGGTGTGCCAGAACCTCCACAGCAACCGCTCGGTGTCCTTCGCCTCCATCGCGGTGCCGTCGCCGTGGGTGAAGCCCGCCGCAAGCACCGGATGTACGGCATCGCGCAGGTCCTCGCGGCGCCGGGGCTCCGCCCACAGTGCGCCCAGGGCGGACTCGGCCACCTGCCGTTCAGCCGCGGTGGTGCCGAGCCAGGCCAGCGCGGCCGTGTGCTGGCGCAGCCGGTGGTCCGTCAGCTGGGCGCGGCCGGCAGGCGAGAGCTTGAGCGTACGGTGGCGCTTGGTCACCAGCCGGTGGGTGCGAGCGAGTTCATGCAGGTCGGCCAGCTGGAACAGGTCCGCCTCCGAGCGCGGCCCCTTGCCGATCGGGTACCAGTGCGGGTAGCGGGCGAACGCGGCAGCCACCAGTTCCCGCGGCAGGTAGCCGGCCTGTGTCAGGGTGACGCCGTCACCGATCTGCTCCAGCAGCCACCGCAGCGGCTCAGCCGTGTCCACCGGTGCCGCGGCCGACCACTCCAGGGCAGGCAGGACGGCAGCGAGCAAAGCTCGGCGCTCAGTCGGGGGAGCTGCGGCCCACAACTCTCGCCGTTCGCGGCGGACGGCCTCCAGCGGGGCGCGGCCCTCGAACACGGGCTGCGCAGTGGCGAGCCAGTGCTGGACGAACCGTCGGCGCGCGGCCGGAAACGTACGCGCGTCCGGGTCGAGCTCGCCCTCGTCCAGCGCCTTCTCCAGTCGACCTTCGAGGTTGGCCCGGGCCAGCGCTTCCTGGATGCCCATGACCTGCCCCCAGCTCAGCTCGGGTACGTCCGGCGGGGTCGTGAGCGAGGCGGCCGCGGCCTTGCGGTAAGCCGCGGAGCCCGCCTCCTCGGAGCGCTGCCAGGCCGCCAGCACCTGGGCGGTGGTCGCGCTCGTGCACACCGCGGCGGCCCGAACGCGGCCGACTCCCTTCAGCAGGTCGGCCAGGACGGCGACAGCCCGCTGCTGCTCAGGGGTGTCCGCGTGCCACTTGCGGGGCAGCTCGTACCAGCAGAAGCGTTCGACCTCGGCCGCCGAGAGCGCGACGAGCGGGTCACCGTCGGGCACCAGCCAACCCAGCAGGCGCTGTGCCATCGCCTCGTCCGCCACCAACACCTTCGCCTCCGCCGCACTCCGGCCTACCTGCCGATCCTCCCACGGACGGGGGTCCCCTCCGTGGGCGACGCTGCGGCGGGAACCTCACCAGTGACGTCGCCCCTCAGCAGCCCGGGTTTCCCTCAGCCTGTCGGAACAGCACAAGCCCTACGCCGCCGACCACCCTTCCCAAGGCGCCCGAAACCCTCGCCTCCCCCAGGGGCGGCGAGGCGACTCTGACGAGCCGTCACGCACGCTTGTCCACCGACTGTCCACCGGAGCATTTGCCTGCATGGCCAACCGAAGGGCTCAATGCACCAAAACCGCTGTTCAGGGCCTTGTCACGGGCTCGCTGGCAACAGGGAGCGAACCCGCGACCGACGCATTGCGATGCACAGACCGCAAGTGTCCGATCTACCCGAATTCCAAGGTCAACGCAAATAAGAAACCCCAGGTCAAAGGCTTGACCTGGGGTTCATCACGGAGCCGCCTTCGGGATTCGAACCCGAGACCTACGCATTACGAGACCACGGGGGTTCGTGACGGATGGTTCCGGCTCGTGCCGCCCGGTGCTGTTCTGCCTGATCAGAGCACATGGGAACGGTTCCACCGTGACACCCTGTGTTATCCGGTCCAAAGGCGTCCGGCCGCACTGTGGCCGCACATGGCCACACTCACGGGCGTTCGGGCGCCCGGAACACCATTGTTCCCCTCCGACAGGACAGCCGCAATGGTGCTGTTCCGGCACCGGAACACCGTGCCCGTCAGCGATGACACGCCTCTCGGAACGGGATGGCGCGACCGGCGTGCTGAACGCCCCACGTCGGCGGCAGAGCCCAGTCCGCCGAGGTGGGGCGAGGGCAACTGAGGCGAGGCGACGCGCCCATCCCGGGCACGGTCGATCGTGCAGCGCGGCTTCATCGCGGACGCGGCCATCATCGGACTCATGGACGGAGTCACCCCGCCAGTCGAACCGACGCATGCTACTCATCAGCTGCCGCAGAAGCTCCCTATTCCGAGCCTGGACCCCTCGAACGGGACAGCACTCTCGACCCCGTTCGACAGGGCGCGTATCACCAAGGAAAGGGTCCCGTCCGGTGGGTTCAACACCGGAGGGAGGCCAGCCCGACTCCTGCAGCGGAGGAACCCAAGCATGGAAAACATACCAACGGCCGCCGGTAAGGGCGGTCCCGAGAACCACACCACTCAGCCTCTCGGGAGCGCCGGCCAGGCCGTCCAGCTCCAGTCCGTCGCAGCCCCGTCCGACAGTGGGCCAGCCGTGGGAGCGTCCGCTGTCCGGCGCACGTTCACCTTCACCAGCGCCGTCACCGGTGAAAAGGTGACCGTGACCTGCATGCCCGGCTGCACGGTCAGCCACGAGGCGGACAGCGGCAAGCCCGAGCACCCACACGACATCTACTGCAACATCCCCGGCACAGTCGGCGAGCTGCCCCTCTTCGGCCCGCTGTGCGACACGGGCGGCCCGGAGGACTTCCGCTTCCTCAGCTGGCAGATCGAGTCCTACCCCTTCTCGGGACGGCCGGCGGAGAGGCTGCCCTTCGTAGCCATTGAGGTCATCGACGACCACTACATCGAGTACCTCGACCCGGACACGCTGGAGATGGTAATCAGCCACCTGCAGGAGCGGGTCGACTCCCTGCGTGAGGCCCACGCCCAGCTCGTCAACATCCGCACCCCGTACCTCAATCTGCCGGAGGTGGCGGCGTGAAGACCATGGCCATCATCGAACGCGCCATCGCCGAGGTGGAGGCGTTCCGCACCAAGATGCGTGAACTCGGCTCGTGTTCCCCGGCCGTGGAGAAGTTCGCCGACTAGGTGATCGTCCTCATCATCGTCTGCGGGTCCCCGAAGGTCGCCGTCGAAACGGCGATGCGCAATCTCCTCAGCAAGCCGTCGGAGGTGACGGTATGAGGACGTTGACCACACGCGCCGGCTTCGATGCCTTCCGCGACCGCATGTGCAACAACTTCGGACAGCTGCCCGACGGGCTCGGCGACCAGCCCCTCCACATCGAACAGGCCCCGCTCGGCCCGGATGAGTACTTCACTCACCGGCTCGACAGCGACGGCCACTACATCGTCTACGACCCGCGGCAGACCAGCGGGCTCATGGTGCGCCAGTTCCTCGGCATCCACGCCACCTTCACCGAGGACCCGATCCTCGAGGGCGTCCGCGACGCCTACTACGAGGCGAAAGCGGCGGGCGGGCGGGCAATCTGGGGGATCGTCCTCAGCGAGATCGACCGTACCCAGGACCCCGAGGGTGTGATGGACCAGGTGCTGGAGCTGCTGCAACAGGCCCGCGCGGAGACCGAGGCAACGGCCGCGTGAGAACGGCCGCGAAGACCGCAGTGGTCGGGGGTGTGCGGTTCGTGGACAGCCCCCGGCCGCCCGGCTCGCACCTGGCAAGCAGCACTGGACCGGGACGGCCCTCCGGACCGCGCCACGGCAACCCCGCCGCCTTCGATGTCTTCACGTTCGCGATCAAGGCGCTCGACGGCCAAGGGTGCGGCAGCCCCGACTGGGGCCATGATGAGAGGGGGCCGACAATCGCTCTCCGAGTCGCGCAGGTGAATACTGCGGCACGCAGCATGGCAAGAGCCCCCTGGCCCGCGCCGCCTCACGTGGCGGTGGAGGACGCCGACGCAGTGCCAATGGTGAAAGCCCCATGGATCCTGAAGACTCGACGCCCGCGAACGGTCACACGCGCGAGTGAAGCGGCGCGACACTCCCCTGAACAGTGCGGCTGGCTCTGTAGCCTGCCTGGCTGCAACTCACAGTCCGCTCAGGCCATGAACAGCCGCACCGGGCAAAGAACCGGGAGATGCCATGGGTGCCCCTTCGACCAATAGTCGCCATCTTCTCCTGGAAGACCGCCCGCCGCCGAGCACCCCCACGATGCGACGGCTTCCCGGCAAGGCCAGGTCACGCCAGGAGGTGCTGCGGGAGTGTGAGGTGGAGGTCACCGAAATGCGCGGGTACATCCCGCGGGTGCTCTGGGACTTCCTGATTCCGGATCTGACCCGCGTGTTCCGGTGGCGCGTTCAGCTCGACTGCGGCTGCATCCCCGAGGTCCTCACCCGCGAAGACGGCACCCCACCGCACGAGGCGCAGTGGAAGGCTCTCCACTCGTCGCTGCCTCCTGGGCAGATGATCTGTCATCACGACGACTCGCCACCGCCGCCGTATCGCGTCATCGCCGAGTGGGGAGAACGGAGGGAGGTGACGTTTCCCGCCGACCCGGTCGAGCCACCGGACGACACGGACCCCAGGGTTTGGTCGGTACTCCGCCATGACGAGCCGCACACCTCCGCGTTCTGGGAGGTGACGCTGGCTTGCGGTCACGTGGAGGAGGCCATCGCCCCGAGTCTCGATTGGGTGCCTGCTTCCGGGCCTCGTCGTGCGGCTCCGGAACGAGTCCAACAGATGTCCGCCGAATTCGAGGACGCCTGGCGCGCGAACCCGGAGCTGCAGACCGAGCGGGATCGGGAGCACACCCGGCTGATGCTCGCGGACGGCTGGCCGCGACCGGAGCCTGAGCAACTCTGCTATTCCTGCCCCCAAGTTCGGATGATCATGGCCTATGAGCGCGTCGGATGGCTTGTCCCCCGGCAGCGACAGTCCAGGAAGGCGGCGAGCACCGCACCCACGCCGTCGCGGTCCGCCTTGGAGCGGAGGTTGCGAAAGGCCGAAGCCGAGGCCGAACGTCTTCGGGCCGAGTTGGATCGGATCGACTAGGGACCGCTTCGCCCCCATGGAAGTCCGCAGGGACCGTTCCCGCCTCCGGGTGTCCAAGGCATGTACCCCGATAACATCCAGCGGGACAACAGGAAGAACAGACTCGATGAAGTCAGGGGTACGAGCCAGCGTGGCAGGTGGGACGGCGCGGTTGCGGGTACCGGTGGGCGAGGACGCGGAGCGGTGGGTCACACGCGTGGGCTGTCGTCGTGTCCTGTTCATCGTGCACAACGTGACGTCCGCGACTCGCCTGCTGGACGTACTCCCGCTGTTCCACAGCGATGTTCGCGTGCAGATGTTCGCCACCTGCACGGGTTCATCCCCTTTCCTTGCCGGAGTGCCCGAGTTGTTGGCTCAGGCGGGGCTACCCGTCCTTCCTTGGGAACAAGTCAAGGACACGGTGTTCGATCTGGCGGTGGCCGCGAGCTATGGCGGCGAACTGGGGTCAATAAATAGCAAATTGACCATATTGTCCCATGGGGTGGGATATAATAAGAGGCTAGGAACACCGAACACCGAACACCGAACACCGAACACCGAACACCGAACACCGAACACCGAACACCGAACACCGAACACC
>NZ_JBWLKM010000109.1:19675-24189 GCF_059026085.1 Streptomyces sp. a15
AACACCGAACACCGAACACCGAACACCGAACACCGAACACCGAACACCGAACACCGAACACCGAACACCGAACACCGGTCTTCGGCCTGTCGCCGGACTGGCTCCTGGAGGACGGGCGTCCGCTCGCGACCGCCACGGTGCTGTCCCACCCCGAACAGTTGGAGAGGCTGCGCGCGGCCTGTCCTGAGGCGGTGCCCACGGCGGTACTCGCCGGGGATCCTTGCTACGACCGTATCCTCGCCGCCCTCCCCCAACGGGACCGTTTCCGCCGTGCACTGGGCGTGGGGCCCGGCCAGCGGCTGATCGTCGTCAGCTCGACCTGGGCACCGCGTTCCCTCTTCGGCGGTACCGGGGCAGGAGGAGCGGGCGAGCCAGGTGCGGATGATCTGCTGCCCTGGCTGTTGTCGCGTCTGGCGGCGGAGCTGCCGGCCGACGAGTACCGCACGACCGCTGTGCTGCATCCGAACATCTGGTACGGCCACGGTCCTGGCCAGGTCCGTGCGTGGCTGGACAACGCGCGGCGAGCCGGACTTGAGGCGATCCCGCCGCTCGACGGGTGGAGACAGGCCCTGATCGCCGCCGACTGTGTCCTGGGGGACCACTCAAGCGTCACCTACTACGCGGCGTCCATAGGCATCCCCGTCCTCCTCGGAGCGTTCCCCCAGGAAGACCTCGACCCCCACTCCCCGGTGGCAGCCCTCGGCCGTACGGCACCCCGGCTCCTCCCCCACGGCAGCCTCCGCGCACAGATCGACCGAGCCATCGCCTCATACAACCCCGGCCACTACAAGGAGCTGGCGGAGCAGACCAGTTCGTCACCAGGAGAGTCGGCCGCCCTGCTGCGCCGCCTGTTCTACGACCTCATGGACATACCCGAGCCCGCAGCGCACCCGGCACTGCTCGACCCGCTGCCGCTGCCGCCGTACATTCCCGCCCGCGTCACCGCGCCGATCCGCGTCCTCGCCCAGCGGATCAGTACGGATCCGCCGGAACTCTCCCTCGTCCGGTACGCCGTCGTCGGCGACGAGCCCGATCCGTCGGAAGACCCGGCGGTGCGGGCGGACACCACGCACACTGTGGCCGACGAGGAGACAAGGGAGACCGGTCGGTTGCGCGTCGCCGACGTCGTCGTACGGCATGCGGCCGGGGACGACCCACGGCTCGGCCCGCCGACTGTCTGGGCCTCGGAGGCGCTCGACCGCTACCCGTACTGCGGTCTGGTCGCCTACGTCGACGGCCCGGACCGCTGTGTCGTACGCACCCGCGGGGGAGACCTCGTACGGCTGTCCGCCACGGCCGACCCCGACGGGCGGCCCGACCTGTGCGATCCCGCCGTCTACGCCTCCGCGCTTTACGCCTGGACGGCGAGCGGCAAACCGTTGGCGCTGGCTGTCCCGGAGATCACCGTGCGCACGGGCGGGGTGGCGCACCGCGTCGCCGTCGAACCGCTCTCTCCGTCCTCACCGTGAGTCGGCCCTCACGCCTCCACCTCAGCCAGCCGCGCCCGCACCCGTTCGAGGCCGGCCGGGTCCTCGTTCTCCTCGAAGCACGCGACAGCGGCGCGTAGATCTTCCGCTTCCTGTGCCGGGCGGCCAGCGCCGCGATGGCACTCCGCCCTCGCCACGAGGGCGTCGGCGAGCTGCAGCCCCGCGCCCGCCTCGGTCATGGCCTTGACGGAGTTGTCCAAGCACACGCGCGCGAGTTCCGCGTCTCCGGAGTCCAGGTGCGCGTCGCCCAGACTCATGTAGACACGGCCCTCGTTGTAGGGGTCGCCGCCCGGCAGGTCGCGCAACCGCGCGAGGGCGTCGTTCAGCCGGGCGACGGCGGCGGCGAACTGCCGCTGCTTGGTCTGGGTACGGCCGATGTGGTGCTCCAGCAGGGCGGTGGCACGGGGCACGTCGTCCCAGCCGTCCTCACCCTGGCCGATACCGTCCAGAATCCGCTGCGCCTCCTCGAAGCACCGCTGGGCCGCCACGTACTCCCACTGCCTGAGACGGAGCAGCCCCAGAGCCTCGACGGCGGTCGCCTCCCCGCGGTGATGGCCGCATGCCCGGTCCGCGGCCCTGGCCTCCTTGAGGGCGTCCTCGGCAGCGGCCACCTGGCCAAGCCCCATGTAGCCGAAGGCGAGTTGCGTCCACATGCGGCCCACCGCACGCGGATCACCGAACTCCTCCACCACGCTGCGCCGCGCGGCCTCGACTCCGAGCAGATGCGTGTCGGTCCACTGCGCGTGGAAACCGAGCAGCAGATGCAAACCCCACATGGCCTCGCACAGCTGCCATACGAGGTCGTGGAAGCCGTGGTGCGCGGCGGCCTTGATGACGGCCGCGAGGTTCTCCCGCTCACGGCGTAGTTCCGCCAGCGCGCGTTTGCCGTCCGCCCGGTCACGGCGCTCCGGGAGTGCAAGCCGCCGGTAGGCGGGGCCGAGCCGCCACCGCAGCGGCATGACCCGGAAGTCCGCGCCCGCCGCGAAGCGCAGATGCGCTACCGCCACCCGGCGGGCCGCCGCGGCCATGCTGGCGTGACCGTCCTCAGCGTCCGCGAGCTCACGAGCGTGCGCCCGGGTCAGGTCGTGGAACCGGTAACGCTCCTCCCCGACCTCCTCCAGCAGATGTACGCGGGCCAGTTGCTCAAGCAGCGCCCGGGCTTCGGCCTCGGGGACGCCTGCGGCGTGCGCGGCGCACATGACGCTCACGGCCGGCCATGCCCACACCGCGATCGCGCGGTAGAAGGCAGCGCAGCCGGGCGTCAGTTCACCGTAGGAGACATCCTGGGCGAGGCGAACGGGATCCGCCGGATTTCCCGAAGCGTCAGGACTTCCCTCTCGCATGGCGGCGCCCTCCTGGTCGTGGCCACGGATCCGGTCGGACAGCTGTCGCGCGACGCGCTCCCAGGTCAGGTGCTCCCGGACGGCCAGGCTGGCGCCCGCGGTGCACACCGCGAGGGGAATCCCGCCGGTGCCTTCCACCACAGCACGGACGAGCTCATCCGGGGCAGGCGGGCGGTCTCCTCCGACGACCCGCCTGATCAAACTGGCGGAGTCCTCGGTCGACAGCGGCCCCAGAGGCAGCGGCCGAGCCCCGTACTCGCCCACGAGGCGCCCCAGCCGATGCCGGCTGGTCACCAGCACGAGACACCCCGGCGAGGCAGGAAGAAACGGAAGGACCTGGGCGTCGCCACGAGCGTTGTCCAGGACGACGATCACGCGCCGGCCAGCCATACAGTCGCGGTACAGATCCCGCTGCCGCGCCTCGTCACCCGGCACCTTGGCGGTCGGAACCCCGAGCCGCTCCAGGAACCGCGCGAGCACCTCGGAAGGCGAAAGCGCCGTACCCGAAGCACTGTTCAGGTCCACGAACAGGGCACCGTCAGGGAACCGCGCCTCCAGCTCGAACGCGCACTGGACGGCGGCGGCAGTCTTGCCGATACCACCCGGCCCGGTGAGAACGGCGATCGTCGGCGCACCCGGCGGCCGTCCCTCCTCGTCCAGCAATGCAGTGATCCACGCGAGCACATCCGCGCGGTCGGTGAACACCGCACTCGCAGGCGGCAGCATCTGCGGACGAGAGGCACCGTGCGCCACAGAAGGCACGGCCCTCGGCACCAGCCACGAGGCTTCACGGACCCACTGCGTCACCTCGCGCGCCGACTCCGGGGAACTGCGGGCGATTTCCATCAGCCGTAACGCGGCCGCCGTCCGCTCGGTCTCGGTGACGGGCAGGGCAGGTTGGCTCAGACCTCTCCCTCCGGCCCCGGCGTCCGCTTCACCATCCTCGGCGCGGCCACGGCTCAGCAGGTCGAAGAGCCTCTCGGAGGTCCGCCTGCCCATCTCGCCACCCGCTCCGGAAAGAGCACCCGAAGTGACCGTACCGACAGCTGAGAGCACCATGCCCGTCAACAGTTCCACTCTGGACTCCCCCAACTCGCCATTCCCGCAATGATATCGACGAGATCTGAATGACGGCTTGGAACGCCAACGCCATGAGCCCGACACCAGTACTACAGCCGCAGATCTTGAACCGGCGGTCAGAACCGGTCAGCCTCGATCGTCGAGACGCTGGCTGCTTCGTCTGGCAGGCGGCACGGTCGAGGGTGGTCACCCCGTAGGCGTCGAACCGATCAGCTTCGATCAGGGCAACGAAGACCTGCGGCTGTAGTACCAGCCTCGCGCTTTCATGAGGTTTGATGTCCGACGGGTGGTCAGACAAACGAAATGTGCCTCTGCCCGACAATGCCGGTGATTTAGGGTGTTATCGCAGGTGAGGATAGGCGTCCTGGGTTCCCGGTGACTTTGAGTAAGTAGCTGACGTGGCGGGAGGGCGGGGCTCGTCCCAGCGTTTGGCTTCGAAGGTGTTCCTCGGTGGTTTCTTGAGCCGTTGGCAGCGGATGGCGTCCCTGTGGTCGTGGTGTGCCGATCAAGGCGGGGGTGTGCGCGGATGTCAATCCCCTCGGACTGTGGAGATCTTCTAAGCGGCCAGCTCCAAGGCGGAGTTGGCTCGGTGGTCGTGTTCGTA
>NZ_JBWLKM010000110.1:0-24008 GCF_059026085.1 Streptomyces sp. a15
ATGATCACTCAGGCCCGTGCCTGCCTTGCATCTGAGCTGTAGGCCGCCGCCCGTCCGCACCATTTGCCGGTCGGTCTAAGGCGTGCCATTCCTCGGTCGACATGCTGTGCATGGGCGGTCCTTGTCCGTGGTCGGTTGGTCGGTTGGTCGGTTGATTGGTTGGTGGTCATCCGGGACGGCGGTTGCGCGGAACCGTCTCCAGGACGAGGTGGTAGGAGTGGTCGACGAGTTCGGCGACCAGGTCCGCCGTGACGCCCCGGCCGGCTCCTACGGAGATCCAGTGCCGCTTGTCGAGGTAGCGGCCCGGGGTGAGCGACGGGTACTGGCCTTGCAGCAACCGCCCGTACTCCGGTTCCGCCTTGAGGGTGACAATGAGTTCGTCCGGGTCGTCGGTGACGATCAGGAAGACCTTGCCTGCCACCTTGTAGACGTCCAGCTGCTCGGTGAACGGGCGCCCGTGGCTGACTCCCGGGAGCGCGAGTGCGGTGTTGCGCGCGGTGTCCTGGAGCTTCGTGCCGCTGAAGGACATGCGGAGGTCAGGCCCGGCGGCCGTAGGTGTGCGGGTCGACGGGCTGCTGGGACTTGGCGAGCCCGCTGACGACAAGTCGGTAGGAGTCGGTCACGAGCTCCTTCACCAGCGTCTCGTCGATCGTGTTTCCGCCCGCCAGCGTGATCCAGTGCTTCTTGTTCATGTGGTAGCCAGGGGAGATCTCCACGTGCTCGTGTCGCAGGGCGGCCGCTTCGTCGGGCGCCGATTTGAGAATCACTATGGGCTCACCCGTCACCTGCGTCATGAGCATGAAGACCTTGCCGCGCACCTTGTACACCTCCCACTCGGGGCCGAACGGGTGTTCCAGCCCGGCTCCGGGGAGTTCCTCGGCGTAGTCGGCCGCGGTCTTCTGCAGCGTCTCTCCGTCCATGGTCATCAGCTCCTTCATCGATCCTGACGCCCCGACCGGCGGTACAGGGCGCGAAGTGCCGTTTCCGGCATGATCAGTAAGAACAGCAGTACCAGCCACAGGCATGCGACGGCGAGCACGGAGGAGGCGCGGTACCGTCACGGGAGGCCGCTGGGATGTGGACCGTTATGCGGTCGGCGCCACGCGCGCGGCGAGGTCCGCGTACACCGACACGGCGGCCGCGTACCCGTCCGGCAATTGCGCCGGTGCCATCATGTCCCCGCCGTGGCACAGCCCAGGCATGAAGCGCAGCGTGCTGTCGACGCCCGCCTCGATGAGCTTGCGGTGGTTGGCGATTCCCTCATCACGGAGAGCGTCGAGTTCGAGAAGCTCGGTGCCGGTGCGATGCATGTGTGCGGGAAACCTTTCTCTCGTTCACGGAGGGGCGAGGGTGAGTACCCCGGCACTCCCCGTACCAACGGCACGCACACGCACGGGCCGCATCACCATCCTTTCCCTGCGGACGACGATGCGGCCGGTAAACTGCGGACACATGATGGTCGGCAGGCGACACCCGCCGGGATCGGAGCAGGGTTCCTCCGCCCTCTTCGTCTCGCGGCCCGACTTCGCCGCACCCGCAAAGCCCGAGTCCGTCCCGCTGTACGGCTTCCAGCCCCCGGTGGGTACGCCGTACGGCCTGGAAGTGACCACCGTCGAGGACTTCCACGCCGACCACGACGACTGGCCTTGGAATCCGCCCCGTCCGGGGCGTGCCACCTTCCACTACCTGATCCTCGTCACGGAGGGTGAACTGCAGCACGACGTCGATCACGTCACGCGCACCGTCGCTCCCGGCCAGTGGCTGTGGGTGCGTCCCGGGCACGTGCAGTGCTGGCACGACCCCAGCGCCGCCCGCGGCCCCTTCATCCTGTTCGAACCGGAGGCGCTCCGGCCCGACATCGCCCGCCAGCTGGCTCCCGTCATTTCGCACGACGCCCCCGCCGTACTGACCCCGCATCCCGACGACGCCGCCTGGCTGGAACAGACCGCGTTCCAACTCCTCGACGAACACCGCGCGTTGGGTCGCCGCCCGCTCGCGGCCCATCACGCCCTGCGGTGCAGCCTCCTCGAAGCCCTGCTGCTACGACTCGCCAACTCACCGGACGTCACACAAGCTCCGGTCACCGCCGGAAACACTTCCTCGGCCAACAACACTGATACCAGGCACCCGGGCGGCATGACGGTCTACGAACGATTCCTGGACGCCTTGGAGCTGAACTATCGCGAGCTGCACCGCGTCGACGACTACGCGCGGCTGCTCGGCTGTTCCGTACGAACCCTCAGCCGCGCCACCCGGGCCGCCGCCGGCACCGGAGCACGGCAGGTCATCGACCAGCGCCGCCTGCTCGAAGCACGCCGACTGCTCGGCCACGCCCGGTGGACCGCCCGCGCGGTCGGCGACCACCTCGGCTTCACCGACACGGCCAACTTCGGCCGCTTCTTCCGGCAGCACACCGGCCTCACGCCCGCCGCCTACGCGGCTCGTCAGGCCGCCCCGGATCCCTGAGACTCCCCCGCCGGTGGATATCCCAAAACTTCGCGTGTCGTGTCATGAGGATTCCACTTCAGGCCCGCGCCAGAGGATCCCTAGGCTCACAGGCATGGACAAACCGAGCGTCATCATCACTGGGGCAGGCTCCGGCATCGGGCGGGGTATCGCCCGCGCTTTCGTCGACGCGGGATACGAGGTCTTCGCGAGTGACATCTCCCAGGAACGCCTGGAGGAGACGAAAGCCGAGCTGTCCTCCCCCTCGTCGCTCCACCTGCGCGTCGTCGACGTGAGCAGTTACGAAAGTGTCGGCGCGCTCGTCGATGAAGTGGTCGAGGCCACCGGTTCCCTGGACGTCATGGTCAACAGCGCGGGCGTCTTCGACGGGTACGCCGACGTGCTCGAGACCACACCGGAACTGTGGAACAAGGTCATGACGGTCAACCTCACCGGCACGTTCAACGGCTGCCGTGCCGCCGCGAAGGCCATGATCGGCCAGAAGTCCGGCCGGATCATCTCCATCGGTTCGGTCGCGGGTCAGCGCGGCGCCGCCGACGGCCTCGCCTACGTCACTTCCAAGGCCGGTATCGAGGGTCTCCACCGCCGCCTCGCCATTGACGTGGGTCCGCACAACGTCACGGCGAACGTCGTCGCACCGGGAGTCATCCGGACCAACCTGCGCGCGACCTCGGAAGAGCTCCTGGGCGACCTCGTGTCCTCCCAGAACCGTGGGATCGGGGTGTCCCCCGAGATCATGGACTTCCTCATCCCCGCGGCCCGCTCCGCCGATCCGAGCGAAGTGGCCTCCGTAGTGCTGTTCCTGGCTTCCGACGGGGCCTCCTACGTCAATGGCCAGGTGATCCACGTCGACGGCGGGTGGAGCGCCACCTGAGGCCGCACCCGGGGACGTGCACGTCAGAAGCAGTCGGGCAGCCCACTGCCCACCGATCGAGCTGAAAGGTCCTACTCCGTGATACAGACGGCACTCACCGAGACTCTCGGCATCGCCCACCCCATATGCTCGGCGGGGATGGCGCGCGTGGCCCAGGCGGAACTGGTGGTGGCGGTGAGCAACGCCGGAGGCATGGGGTGCCTCGGAGGCGCGGGCTTCATGCCGGACACGCTGCGGGACCAGATCGAGACGATCAAGAAGGGAACCGGCAAGCCGTTCGCGGTCAATCTTCTGCTGCCGGACGCCCTGACCACCGAGGACCAACAGCAGTGGGCGCCCGTGCGCGAACTGTGGGACTCGCTCGACGACCAGGAGCGCGGCAAGCTGTCGGGGATCGAGGCGCTGCTCACGCCGGGCGCCGTGGCCGATCAGGTGCAGATCGTGCTGGACGCGGCTCCCGCGGCCGTCGTTCTGACCTTCGCCACGCCCGACTGGTTCATCCGTGAGTGCAAGGAGCGGGGCATCGAGGTCTTCGCTCTGGTCGGCTCGGTGGGCAAGGCGCGTGAGGCGAGCGCCGCGGGCGTCGACTTCATCGTCGCCCAGGGCACCGAGGCGGGCGGCCATACCGGGTACGTGTCGACCATGACCCTCGTACCGGCCGTGATCGACGAGGTGGACCAGCCCGTCCTGGCGGCGGGCGGCATAGCGGACGGCCGGGGCCTCGCCGCGGCGCTGGCGCTGGGCGCGGCCGGCGCCTGGGTGGGCACCCGGTTCATCGCGAGTCCGGAGGCCTTCGGGCACACCGCGTTCAAGCAGCGGGTCCTCGACGGCACGTTCAAGGACACGACGATCACCCACTCCTACAGCGGCAAGCGGATGCGTGCCTTCAGCAACAAGTGGACCAGCGAGTGGGAGGCCTCCGGGGCGCAGGCCTCCGGATTCCCCGGCCAGTACGCCGTCGCGGGATCACGCGTGGAGACGGGATACCAGGACGGCGACCTGGACTTCGGCATGATGCCGGCCGGGCAGACCATCCAGCTGGTGCACGAGATAGCGCCCGCGGGACAGATCGTCGAGCAGATGGCCGCACAGGCGGAGGACATCCTCAAGCGAATCGCCCCGCGGGACTGACGTGCTCACTCGGCTGCGGAGGGCTACGGCTTCACCGCCGGGTCGAACCCGGCAGAACGTCCCACTCGCGTACGTTCCCAGCAGAACGTCCTACTCGCGTACGTTGAAGTGCCTTGCTCCAGGAGCTCGGCCAGAGAGGCCTGTTGGGCCTCACCAACCTCGGAGCCCGGTGGGCCTCCGAGGAGTTCGAGCATCACCACGAACTTTCTGCATCTCGTTCTGCTGATCCGGGAGTCTGGGCCCACTGGGGGGCCTGTCACCGCGCTAATGGGGAGGTGCCGGACCGCCTCTCCATTAGCGCGGAAAAGCGATCAGAGGTTTCGCACCGCGGGGAATCGCGGAGCGAGGCACTCGACGACGAGTCACAGGACCTCTTCCCGCTTCGGAAGGGGGTGGCGAAGTGCTCGGCCTCCGCGAACGGATCGTTTTGCCCTCAGCCAGGCTGGCTTCGCACTGCGCCTGGGGCCCGGGTCGACAGCCCCGACCAGGTGCTCAGCCAAGCTCGCGGTGTGACGTGCCGACCGAACCCACTGGGGGCGTAGTTGAGCCGGTCGGGCCGGTGTGCGGGTGGACTTCCAGGAGCGCAGGCTCACGTCCAGGTAGGCCGGATCGACCTCGGTCCGGTGGACGACCATGTAGTGGCCGACCACCGCCCGGCGGGTGATGTAGTCGCGCTCCTCCAGCGGCAGTCCTCGAATCCGGGTTCCTGCGTCTTCTGCCGGTAGCGCTGATGCTCGGCGATCAGCACGTGGGCCGGGCGTCCACCCGGGCCACGCGAGCCTGCTGCGCCGCCTGGTACCGCTCGATGAACTCCGCGGAGTACTTGCTCGGTTCCGGAGGCTCGCGGAACCCGTTCGCCGGGTTCTACACGTCCAGTTCGGGATCTACCGCCAGCAGCTCGTCCTCGTCGACCACCGAGGGGTAGATGCCGGTCAGCATCATCGCTCCCTGGCCGGGGTGCGCCGCGAGCAGCACAAGCCCGTCCGCCTTGGGCCTCCCCGGCGGGGCCGTGTTCGCCTGCTGCTGGTAGCAGGAACCCCGCGAGCCCCGTCTGTGTTGGTCGTCGTCCGGTGTTCCTTCATGGTCCGCGCGGTAGCGCTCCTCCCGGGAGCCGGATCGGGTTGGCCGTGGCGCTGTGTCTGTCATCGGTGACGCGGCGACAAAACTAGCCCGACCAGAGTTGATGCATCAACCAGTGGGTGGCGGTGTCGCGGAGAGGGCACGGACCGCGGTCGAGTGGTCCACGAGTCCGAGCAGCCGGCCGGAGACCGAGTGGACGATCACCGGGTTTCCCGTAGCCACGAGCTTCTCCATCACGGCGCCCAGCTTCTCGTCCTCGCTCACCGTCGCGAACTCACCGGTAAGGAGGTCCTCAGTCCTCAGCCCCTCCTGCCGGGCCCTGAGCAACTGGAGCTCCGTGACGACGCCCGGCGTTGTGCCGTCCTCCCCTCGCACGATCGCGGCCCCGCCGCCGGCGCCGGCCAGCCTCGCGAGGCCGGTCTCCGGGGTATCGGCCCCGGAGAGAGTGACGGTTTCACGCACGATCGTTCCGGCGCGCACCACCTTGGCCCGCGGTGCCTCGACAGCGAAGCGGCGGACGTAGTCGTCGGCCGGACGCAGCACGATGTCCTCCGGAGTCCCCACCTGGACGAACTGTCCGTCACGCATGATCGCGATCCGGTCGCCGACCTTGAGCGCTTCGGCGAGGTCATGGGTGATGAAGATCGAACTCTGGCGCACGACGTCGGCGAGCCTCAGCAGCTCGTCCTGGAGGTCGCCGCGGATGAGGGGGTCGAGGGCGCTGAAGGGTTCGTCGAGGAGCATCAGACGGGGACGTACCGCCAGGGCGCGCGCGAGTCCGACGCGCTGTCGCATGCCACCGCTGAGCTCATGCGGGTACTTGTGCTCGACGCCCTTGAGTCCCACCAGCTCGATCATCTCCTGAGCCCTGGCGTCGCGGTCGCTCCTGGGGACACCGCTGATTTCGAGACCGTAGGCGACGTTGTGCAGGACGCGTCGGTGCGGCAGGAGTCCGAAGTGCTGGAAGACCATCGCCCAGTGCTTGCGCCGCATCTCGCTGAGCTGGGACTGGGACATCGACACCACGTCGACGCCGTCCACTTCCACTTCTCCGGCGGTGGGTTCCAGGAGCCGGTTGAGACATCGGACGAGCGTCGACTTGCCGCTGCCGGACAGGCCCATCACCACGAAGGTCTCGCCGGGCCGTACGTCGAAGGAGACGTCCCGGACCGCGACGGTGTGCGCCCCGTCCGACTGGGCCTTGCCCGACTCGGCCTCCTCGAAGTGGCGTCGAGGGTGGGGGCCGTAGATCTTCCAGAGATGTCGGACGCTGAGGGCGGCGCCGCCGACCGGAGCTTCCGTCGCCAGTGCGGATACGGCAGTCATGATCCCGCCTTTCCAGGGCTGACCGAGGTGTGGGTGAGGGTGGTGAGCATGCGGGCGGACCCGTCGAAGAGCCGGTCGATGATCACGCCCAGCAGGAACATCGCCAGGCCGGCCTCGACGCCCCGGGCCAGGTCGACCCTTTCGACCGAGGCGAGGATGTCCTGTCCGAGCCCGGGCGCGCCGATCATCGCGCTGACGACGGCCATGGCCAGGGCCATCAGAACCGCCTGGTTCAGGCCCACCATGATGGTTTGCAGGCCCAGGGGGATACGAACCTGCCGCAGGACCTGACCGGGCGTGGCACCGAAGGTGACGGCGGCCTCCACGACCTCCGGGTCCGCTCCCCGCAGAGCGGCGTTGGTGAACCGGATCACCGGCGGGACCGCGGCCAGGACGGTCGCCAGAACGGCGGCGACCTCGCCGCTTCCGAAGATCATGACGGAGGGGATGACGAGCAGGTACACCGGCAGCGTCTGCATCACGTCCAGAACCGGGCGCATCACGGCTGCGACCGCGTTGCTCGCGCTCATCAGGACACCCACCGGGAATCCGATCAGCACGGCCAGCGCGATGGCGGTACTCACCACCGCCAACGTCTCGACCGTGGACCCCCACATTCCCAGGCACCCGATGGCGACGACACCGAGGCCGATGACGACGCCCTTGACCTTTCCTGCGACGACCACGCCGAGGACGGCCGAGCAGAGCGCGACGACGGGCCACGGGATGGAGGCGAAGAAGTCGCCGAGCCGGTTGAGGCCGAACTGCTGGATCGCCGAACCGACCGCGTCGAGGCCGGGGCCCCACGTCGTGGTCACCCAGATCACGGCGTCGCCCACGGGCTCCCGCAGCCGCACCGGTGTGCCCCACGGAGGCTCCGCGAAGTTCTGCCACGAGCCGCGGAAGATCTGCGAGGCGACCACGACGGCCAGGAACACCGAGAAGGTGATCGTCCCCGCGAGCGAAGGCTTCCGAAGGAAGCGACCCACTGGGCGTTGATGCGGTCCGTTCGACGCCTCCGCGCGTTTCCTCGTGCCGGGACCGCTGCGCGGCGAGGACGCCCGGTCGATCAGGATCGCGACGAGCACCAGGGCGATCCCGCCCTGCAGAGCGTCGCCGAACTCCAGTCGCCTCAGGGCGCTCCACACCGGCGCGCCCAGACCGGCGGCGCCGATCATCGCCGCCATCGTGGCCATCCCGATCGCGTACATGATGGTCTGGTTCAGACCCGCACGGATGCTCGGCGCCGCCATGGGGATCCGCACCCCGAAAAGGAGCTGCCGGCGACTCGCGCCGGAAGCCGCAGCGGCTTCGAGCACGTCGGGGGAGACATCCCGGAGCCCGACGCTGGTCATGCGCGCGATCGGCGGCATGGCCCAGATCACCGTCACGATCAGCGCCGGGGTGTTCCCCATGCCGAACAGGAACACGACCGGCACGAGGTAGGCGAAGGCCGGAAACGCCTGGAGGGCGTCCAGCAGCATCCGCACGACGGCGTGGGCCCTCGGGTGCGTCGCGGCGGCAAGTCCCAGTCCGACGCCTACGACGGCGCTGACGACGACCGCCACGAGCATGAACGCGACCGTCTCGACCGTCGGCTCCCACAGCCCGGTGAGAATCACCCATGCGAACATCACCGCGGCGAGCAGCCCCAGCCGGACGCCCTTGAAATAGCCGACGAGGAGGACCACGGCCGCCGCGAGCACGGGCGGGGAAATCACCTCCAGCCAGGCGACGAGCCAGTCGAACGACGCGTCCAACGCGGTGGCGATCGGCTCGTACAGCCAGGTCCCGCTCTCCGCGAAGGCGTTGAACGCGTCCTCCACCTCCCGCCCGACCGGGACCCTGAGCCCCGCCGGGAAGGCCACCGGGGCCGAGACGGCCCCGGAGACGATCACGACAGCGACCAGAACCGGCACCATGTGCCAGGGACGCCAGGCGAAACCACGGCCGAGACGGCGACGAGGCTCACCCGGTGCCGGCCCCGGACCCGATCCCGGCCTGCCGTGCTCGTCCGGACGCCTGCTCTTCGCCGCTGTGACCGTGCCTGCGGCCGGGCCGGTACGAGGCACCGTCTCGGCCGGGGATCCGCTGGTCAGATCCATGCGGTCCACACCTCGCGGTTCTCCTTAACCCAGTTCTTGGCGGCGTCCTCGATCGACATTCCGTCATTCACGACCAGCGACTGCATCGCACTGAGCTGCTTGTCGTCGAGCTCGTAGTTCTGCAGGATCTTCCAGACCGTCGGGTGCTTGGACTCCAGGCCGGCCGAGGCGGTCCGGTAGATCACGGTCTCCGGCCACTGGCACGCGTGCGTGGTCTTCCAGCACTTGTCGCTGTAGGGCGGGAACTCCACACGCGTCAGGTCGTACTTCTGCGTCAGGTAGTTGGGACGCCACATCAGCCCCAGCCACGGCTCACCCCGCTCGTAGGCCTTGGAAAGCTCGGCGAAGAGCGCCGCCTCGGAGCCGGCGAACGTCATCTTGTAGTTGAGCTTCAGGTTGTCGATGCGGTCCTGGTCGCCGTAGGCGGGTGCCCAGGACTCGGCCCCGGTCATGTACTGGCCCTTGGGCGTGGTCCGGGACGTCTTGAAGACGTCCACGCACTTGTTGAGGGCCTTCCAGTCCGGGAGCTCCGGGCAAGCGGGCTTGATGCCCCGCTTGGCGTCCCCCTTGATGACGTAGGTGGGCACGTACCAGCCCTCTTCGCCCTTGTAGTCCGTCGTGCCGGCGTCGACGACGCACTTCTCCTTCACGACGTACTTCTGCCACCCGTCCTCGAACTGCCACCGCCACCAGTCCATGGACACGAGGTCGTCCGACTTGCACATCGCCGCCGCGGCCTCGGCCGGTCCGCTCTGAACGGTTTCGGCCTCCCCGCCGAGCTCGGTGACGATCTCTTCCATCAAGTAGGCCTGGAGGGAGTTCTCCATGTACTGACCGTCGTGGAACCTGACCAGGCCTTCCTTCTTGAGGGCCGCGGTGACCTCGGGATCGACGTCCGTCTTCGAGCCCGAGGAGGTCGCTTCCTGCGGCGCGCACGCGGTGGTGAGCAGCACCGTACAGAGGCCGGCGGCCGCCCCGACGAGCCAGCGTCTGCCCTGACGGGCCGTCGTGTCCTCGGTCGCGCCGGGAACGTTCTGATACCTGTTGCCGACGGCCCCAGTTCGCTTCTCGAGTCCGACAACCCTTGCTCTGCGCTGCATGGTCTGCTCCTGCCATGGTCCGGCGATGTCCCGGGCGGCGACGGCATTCGTCGTTGAGTCGACCGTTGGATCGGCCGGGGAATTCATCGCGGGCGTGGTGACGTAAATGAGATCGAGGTCACTCGGTGAGTTGCGCACAGTTAAGAGCCGACGGTGACCACGAACCATTGGAAGTGTTACGAAAATCCGGCGTGATCCTTGGTCGTCGGACCCGGTGGCGAGGCCCCCTAATTCCGCGTGCAAAGGCAGAGGGACAGTGACGGAAGCGTCCGGCCCGTGGAGCCCCACGTCATCTGTACTTTTCGACAGATCGAGGAACAGCGAAGGAAGGTTCGCTACATTTCGCGGAATCCGCTCGGATTCCCGCCTTCAAGGAGGGGGCGCACCTTCGAAGGGCCGAGGAGCCCCAGACTGGAGGTCGAGGATGACGCCATGCAGTGACGGCGAATCCGGGAAGGGCTCGCGAACTTGCCGGCCATGGTCGAACCCCTGCGTCACCCCGGCCCGCCCTCCCACGAGCGCATCGCGCGCGTCGAGACACGGTCGACTCCGGTCAGCGTCTCACTGAGCCCGGGAATGCGTTTGGTGGACGCTCTTGCGCAGGTGGCGCTCGAGAAGGGTGCCGACTCCGCCCATGCCGAAATTCTCAGCGGCACCTTCGACACCCTGTACTGCATTCCCATGGGTTGCCCCGATGACAGCGAGACCCTCCAGTACGGAAAAGGCAAGACCGCCATGGGCCCTGGGCCCACCGGGGCGCAGGGGCCCACCCGGCATGCCCGACCGTAGTGACCGAGTGCCCACGACGACGACCGCCGACCGTTGCTGCGGTGCCGTGGGGGCGCCGGCGTGTGAGCCCCGCCCAGGCTGATTCGCGATGTGCCTGACGGCGCCGGTCTGCTGCGGTGCGGCATCCCGCGCCCCACGAGTAACTTCCTTTGCGCTTACCAGGGTTGATGATATGTCAACCATGCCCTAGCGTGCACTTGAAAATCAGGGGAGTCCCGGACGCGTCGGCGGCACAGGCGCGCGCCCGGCGGCCCGACGCGGACCGGTGGCCGAGCTGCGGCTCCTGCGGATGCCAGATGCCCCCACAGACCGGAGCTTTCTTCATGAACACAGTCAAGCAGGGCTTCCCCGGCGAGCCGTCCGACGAGTACGTGGTCACCCCGGGGGCCGACGCACCCGCACACCTCTCCGACGAATCCGACGGGACCTCCGCGAGACGGCTCCCCGCAGGCGTCACCCGGCGGGGTCTCCTGGGCGCGGCGGCCCTGGGCGGTGTCGGCACCGCGCTCGTTCCGTTCTCGGCGTCCCCGGCGGCGGCCGTCTCACCCTCAACCCCTGCGCCGGACACATCCGCGGCAGGCGGTCCGGACACCCGGACCGCTGACGTTCACCACAGGCACCAATGCCTCCGTGACCGTCTCGCCCGACGGCGACCGGCTCGTCATCGAGGTGCAGGGCGTGCTGTGGGCGTTGCCACGGAGCGGGGGCACGGCGACCGCGCTGACCGCTCCCGGGATGGAGCCGACCCGCCCCGCCTGGTCGCCGGACGGCTCGGCGGTTGCTTTCTGCTCCTACAAGGGCGGCGGATTCCACCTGTGGACGATGGCCCCTGACGGTTCGAACCCGCGCCGGCTCACCTCCGGTCCCTGGGACGACCGGGGCGTGTCCTGGTCGCCGGACGGCATGCGGATCGCCTTCGCCTCCGAGCGTGGCGGGGACGCGGTGCGGGGCAGTTCGTACGACATCTGGACCCTCGACGTGGCGACCGGTGAGCTGACCCGCCTGACCAGTCAGCCGGACGCCGAGGACTACGACCCCGCCTGGCACCCGGAAGGCGACCGGATCCTGTTCGTACGCGCGGGCGCCGGAGGACGGACCCTCGTCTCGGTACCGGCCGCCGGCGGCGAGGTGACCACGGTACGCGCCGTGGACACCGGCACTCCGCTGTGTCCCGCCGTCTCCAAGGACGGCCGCGTGGCCTACGTGTGGACCGACGGCGGGACCGCGTTCTATGCGGCGACGTCTGCCCTGGTCGTGGACGGCCGGACGGTTTCGGGCACCGAGGACGTCTCGCCGCTCCCGCCCTCTTGGACGCCGGACGGCGGCCTGCTCTACTTCGCCGACGGCCGGATCAAGGCACTGAGCCCTTCCTTGGAGCCGACCGGGGACATCCCCTTCACCGCCTCGCTGGACGTGACGCCGCCCGAGTACCGCCGCAAGGCACGCGACTTCGACTCCACCGCACCCAGGCCGGCGCGCGGCATCCACCTCCCGGCGCTCTCTCCCGACGGTGGATCAGTCGTTTTCGCAGCCCTGAACGCCCTGTGGCTGATGCCCGTCGGCGCGCGGCCCCGCAAGCTGTTCCAGGCGGACCCCTCGCGGTACGTACAGATGCCGTCCTGGGCCCGGGATGGCAGGAGCGTCGTCTACTCGTACGACGGAGACGCCGGCGGTGACGGTCTGGCCGCCGTCCACCGGCTCTCACCGGACACCGGTGAGGTCACGGTCCTGGCCACCGGTGGCCGACTCAACCCGGCCCTCTCTCCCGACGGCGCCCGGCTCGCCTGCCACGACATCACCGGCAATCTCCTCGTCGTCGACGTCGCGTCCGGTGATGAGACCAAGGTCGCCGCGCCCCTTGTCCCCGACGGCCTGCCGGGCCGTCCCAGCTGGTCCCCGGATGGCCGGTACATCGCCATGTGTGACCGCAACCAGCTCAACCAGCGGTTCCAGAACGGGTACAACGTGATCCGGGTGATCGACACCCGGGACGGCGGTTCCAGGGCCTTCCTGCCCCTGCCCCACACCTCGGTGTCCGACCGCTGCGACAGCGGACCGGTCTGGTCGCCCGACGGAGCGTGGCTGGCTCTGGTCGTGGAGTCCGCGCTGTGGGTCCTGCCCGTCGGCCCGGACGGCACCCCGACCGGCCGGCCGCAGCAGATCACCGACGAGCCGGCCGACCACCCGTCGTGGTCCGGCGACTCCCGCCACCTGCTCTACCTCTCCAGCGGCAGGCTGCGGCTGATCAACCGGGACGGTACCGGCCGCCGCACCCTCCCGAACACCCTGACGGCAGCCCGCCGCCTGCCGCCCCGCACCGACGTGGTCCGGGTACACGCCGGACGGCTGTGGGACGGCACCGGGGACGCCGTCCGCGAGGACGTCGACATCGTCATCACCGGCAACCGCATCACTGCCGTCGAAGCGCACCGATCCGGTGCCGGGCGAGCGGGAGAGCGTCGGATCGACGCCTCCGGATCCACCGTCATCCCCGGACTGTGGGACTCCCACACCCACCCGTTCCCGAACATCTACGGCGGTCGACAGACCAGCCTGATGCTCGCCTACGGCGTCACCACCAACGTCTCCCTGGGCGGCTTCGCCTACGAAGGGGCACGTCTCCGCGAAGCCACCGACGCGGGTGCCCTCACCGGCCCGCGGCTGCTCACCACCGGCGAACTCATCGACGGAAGCCGGGTCGGATTCAGCATAGGCCGTGCCCACAGCACGTCCGACGGCCTCCGGCGCACCCTCGAACGTGCCGTCGCGCTCGACTACGACTTCGTCAAGACCTACGTCCGTGCCCCCGCCTCGATCATGAAGGAGGCGACCCGGACGGCTCACGAGCTCGGTGTCCCCGCCGGAGGTCACCTGCTGACACCCGGCATCCAGGTCGGCCAGGACCTGACGACCCATCTGGCGGCGACCGAGCGTCAGGAGTACGGCCGCTCCGCGTCCCCGACCCTGCACAGCTACGAGGATGTCCACGAGGTCTACCGCGATGGCAGCTTCGGGATCATCATCACCCCCTTCAACGCCCTCTTCCTGCTGGGCGCGTACCCGGCTCTGGCCGACGACCCACGGGTGACCACCATCATGCCCCCCTGGGACACCGCCACCGTGAACGCGCTGTCCAAGGCCCCGCCCACCGAGGAGCTGCTGCGCCAACTGCGGCTCGAAATGGCCACCTACCGGCGGATCATCGCCGAGGGCGGCACCCTCGTCATGGGGACCGACTCCCCGAACACTCCCATCGGTCTCCAACTCCACCTCGGCCTGCGCGCCCTCCACCAGTACGCCGGTCTGTCCCCCGCGCAGGCTCTGCGTACCGCCACCGTCACGCCCGCCCGGATGTTCGGAGTCGAGGACGATCTGGGCACCGCGGAACCCGGCAAACTTGCCGACCTCACCGTGATCGACGGCAACCCCTTCCAGGATTTCACCGACCTGACGCGCGTCTCCTGGGTGATGCGCGACGGCATCATGCACCGTCAGGAGAACGTGGTCGGCCCCCACCGCCTCACCGCCGACCGGGCGGACAGCGACAGCGAGCACTGGCACGCGGTCGGTTCGATCCTCCGCCGCGGAAGCTGCTGCGCGACCTGACACCCAGCGTCTTGTGATTCTGAGTGCGTTCTTCGATTTGTTGCCGACGAGTTTCTTCACCTGGTAACCGGAGGATGCCCCGGCCTTCAGGCCGGGGAGGAATCCGGCTTCCCGCGGAGCGGGGCACGGGTAGCCGGATCGCCGTCAGGGCGACCCGTCGTCTCGGGAGAGACGATGTCGAGGCCGACCTCGATCAGGTGCAGGATCTCGGAGTTGATGGACCGCCGGTCCGCAGCCGCCTGAGCGCGTACGCGGGCGTGGAGGTTGTCGGGGAATCGGACGTTAAAGTTGACCATGCAGCCATCCTATAGCTACCGTGTAGCCATGACGGCACCGCAGACGACCGAAGACACCGGGCACGCCCGGTGGACCTTCCGGCTGCGTGTGTCGCCCGCCGCCGAGAAGCTGCTCCTCGGGGAGTGGGGCCGATGCCGGTGGATCTGGAACGAGTCCGTTGCCAAGTCCAAGGCCGTGCACCTGCACAACAAGGCCCATCCCGGGGACAAGCGGACCTGCGGCCCGGCACAGCTCGACAAGATGCTGACCGGTGCGCGCAAGCACACGCCGTGGCTGCGCGAGGGCAGCTCGGTACCGCAGCAGCAGATCATCCGCGACTTCGGCAAATCCCGCGCCAAGGCGCAGAAGACATCAAGGAACGCCTGCCGCAGCGGCAGCGCGCCGGGATGCCGAAGTACAAGAAGAAGCGCGAAGCTCTACCCACGCTGAACCACACCCAGCGCGGCTTCCGCATCAAGGATGGGCGCCTGCACCTCGCCCGGAACATCGTGCTGACCGTGGTGTGGTCGCGCCAGCTGCCCGCCGACCCGTCCTCGGTGCGCGTGCACCAGGACGCAACCGGCGTCTGGTACGCCTCCTTCGTTATTTCGGCCGAGGTCCAACCGCTCCCCGAGAAGGGCGCGGCGATCGGGATCGACTGGGGCGTCAAAGAGACCGCGACCACCACATCCGACGCACACGACCTGCCCCACGCCCAGCACGGGAAGAAGGCCCAGGAGAAGCTGTCGCGGAACGACCGGATGATGGCCCGCCGCAAACCCGCCGAGAGGCAGCCCGGCTCGAAGGGCTACCGCGAAGCGAAGAAGCTGCGCGCGAAGGCGTACCAGAAGGTCGCCAGGCAGCGGCAGGACACCGGCCGCAAGTGGGCCAAGCGCGTGGTGAGCGACCATGACGTCCTGGCGGTCGAGGACTTCAGGCCGAACTTCCTCGCCAAGTCGACCATGGCGAAGAAGGCGGCGGACGCCGCGATCGGTGCCACCAAGCGGGCCCTGCTGGAGATGGCCCGCAAGCACGGCCGGATCGTGCACCTGGTCCACCCCGCGCACACCACCATGGACTGCGCACAGTGCGGAGCGAGAACCAAGCACGCACTTCCGCTTTCGGAACGTACCTACACCTGCACCGCGTGCGGAGCCGTGTCCCCCAGGGACAAGAACTCCGCCCGCGTGATGCTGGTCCGGGCTGGTCTCGACCCGGCTGGTGCTGATGGCACAAGACCTGGCGGGACGCTGTTCCGTCAGGCGGCCTGAGCCAGGAATCCCCCTCATTCAAAGGGGGAGGTTTCAATCTGAGCGTCGGGATGGATCGGATCGAATCCCAGGACGAGCAGGCGCCCCACGCCGTGCCGCAGCGTGCGCAGCGAGTCCAGGAAGCGGTCCCCGCCGACCGGATCGACCACGATGTCGACCCCTCCGCCGTCGGTGAGGGCCCGCGCCTCGTCGAGGAAGCCGTCGGCAGCCACAACCTCGTGTGCTCCCAGGGACCTGGCCAGTTCGGCCTTCTCCTCGGTGGACACGACCGCGATGACGCGCGCGCCGTACGACGCGGCCACCTGACAGGCATCGCTCCCCACCCCGCCGGCGGCCCCGTGGGCGAGGACGACCTCACCGGGCCGGAGAGCACCGCGGCGGAGGAGTGCGAAATGTGCCGTCAGGTAGTTCAGGGGCAGGGCCGCCCCGCGGCGGGTGTCGACGTTGTCCGGGAGGGGGAAGACCATCGGCACGTCGACCGCGACCGTCCGGGCGAAGCCACCGGTGACCGGCAGGGCTGCCACGCGGTCACCGGCCCGGGTTCCGCCGAAGCCGGTCCGGACCGTCCCCGACACCTCCCAGCCGGGGATGAAGGGCAGTTCGGGACGCGTCTGGTACTCCCCACGCGTCTGCAGGAGGTCCGGGAAGGTCACTCCCGCCCATTCGACGTCGATGAGGACCTGGCCCTCCTGGGCCTCCGGTTCCGGAACCTTTTGTACGGCCAAGGCATCGGGGCCCTCGAACGCGGTGAGGAGCACGGCCTGCATCAGTACCTCCCTGCCGCCGGGACCGTCACGAGCGGGCCCGGTCGGCTACCAGGACGGGGCTCCGGACGTCGCGGCCTGGAGTCCGGGACGGTCGACGGCGAGCGCGGCACGCAGGGGACTCGGCTCGTCGACGATCAGCTGGGCGAGGATCTCGCCGCAGGCCGGGCCGCTCGCCACCCCGTAGGAGTGACCGGTGTTGACGTAGATGCCCTCGACGCGGTCCACGATGGGCAGGTGGTCGCGCGTGCGGCCGACCAGTCCCGCCCACAGTCCGGTGACGCCCAGCTCACCGCGCCTGGTGCCGCGGTCCAGCGTCGTGTTGATCAGGGCGTGAGTGGCGGACATGCTGATGTGCGGGTTGAGGGAGCCCGTGCCGTCGATGCTGTTGCCGACCACCAGGGCGCCTTCGGTGTTCTGGACGAGCGTGTCGTCGTAGCCGAAGTCGCTGTCCGCGCCGGGCGGTTGTGGCGCGGCGAAGAGCCGGGGGTCGTAGCCGGTCAGGTCGGTCAGCGCCCCGCACCAGGCCACGCCACGCGGGCCGCGCAGGATGGGGCCCGGGGTGTAGGCGATCGGCTGGGTGACCAGCTGGCCCACCCGCGAGGTCTCGATCGGCAGGTCGATGCCTTCCGAGCGCAGGTTCACCGACCAGGCGCCGGACGCCCACACCACCCCGCCCGCGTGGATGTCGCCGCGCACCGTGCGGACGCCGATGACCGAGTCGCCGCGCCGCAGCGTGCCCAGCACGGCGGTGTTCTCGTAGACCCGCACCCCGCGACGCAGGCAGGCGGCCCCCAGCCCGCGGGCAAACGCCTGGGTGTCGATCTGCGCGTCGTCGGCGCAGTGGACGGCGCCGATGGCGGACTCCGGGAGCACCGGGGAGTGCTTGCGGGCCTCGCGCGCGCCGAGCAGCGAGATGTCGAGGCCGGCGGCAGCACGGTCCTCGACGTACTCCTTCAGCACGGTCTTCTGCTCTTCCGTCTCGTAGAAGAACAGCCCGCCATGGCGGCGGAACTCGAAGGTGGGACCGAGTTCCCGCTCGTACTCGGCGTAGCGTTCCAGGCCGCTTCGGGCCAGCTGGAGTTCCGTGCCGGAGCGGCGCGTCTGGAGCCACATCGCCCCCGAGTTTCGACCGGAGGCGCCGAACGCGAAGAACCGCTGCTCGGCGATGATGACGTCGTATCCGCGCTTGCTGAGCTCGAACGCGGTGCACAGGCCTACAATGCCGCCACCGACGACGACGATGTCGGCGGTGTCGAGGGCTCGAAGCTGGTCCATGCTGTCTCCCTGCACACCTGTGGTCCGGTGGATCATACGAAGTTCCGTCGGCAGTGGTCACTGCGCGGCGGGCCACCCCGCTTCCTTCAGGTCGGTGGCGAAGTCCTTGTTTCCCGGGATCTCATAGGCCACGTCGTGGTCGAGGACGATCCGGAGGGGCCTGGCCGCGGCCAACTCCTCGGAGATGTGCGCCACCACACGCGTTCACCGCCCGGCCCGGCAAGAGCGACATCCCCGTCGACGACGCGGGCGTCATGGCAGCCGTGCTCGTCGGCCTCGGCTTCACCCCGGAGGAGACGACCGGCCTCGCGGTGATCTTGACCCTGCCCGATCGCCGCACGCGGGTCGACCTTCTTGAAGGCCGGGTGCCCGAGGCCTGGAATGCGCTGCCGTCCAGAACCGCCGTCAGCACGGCGTCCAGCACCCGGGTCTCCTGCGGGCTCGGCAACCGTCCCTCGCTCAGCAGAAAGGAGGCCGCGGTGAAGGACAACCCCCCCTTTGAGGTCCTCCAGCTCATAGCCCCGGACGAAGATCTTCTCCGGCGTCATGCGGCTGACGGCCGACCGCCGATAAGGCTCGACCGCTCCGGGGTGCTGCGGCTCCATTTACGTCTCCACCCCTTTCGGCGTCTGCGTATTTCAGGCCCGACGGTAGCCGGGATCACGCCTGAGCCCCATTGGAATTCTCATCACCGCACGGCGGGTTCTTGAGAGATATCCTGATACCACCTGACCGGTTATTGCCTAGCCTGTCCGGAACACGACGGTGCGCTGGTAGGTGGCTGAACGTTCCACACTGACGTAGGGAACCTTCCGAATGACGCATGACGGGACTGGTTGCACGCTCGGCAAACTCCTCGGCAACGAGCGGCTGCGGCTGACCCTGCTCGTGGACCGGGCGGGAGCGGGATCCCGGCCGGTGCACGGAGCACGGCTGGCCTCGGGAGGCGCCGATCTCGCCGAGGTCGGTGAAGACGTCGTCCTCGTGGCCGCGACCCGTCCCGCCACCGGTGGTGATCTGCTCGCCGGTGTCGCCGACGCCCTCGCGCTGCCCGGTTCCAGGGTCATCGCCGTTTGGCTGCCACCGGGCGCCCTGCCCAAGAGCCTGGAGCATGCGGTGGGCCGCCATATCCTGCTGGGCCTTCCTGATGACGTCGATCCCGCGGACCTCATCGCCGAGATCGCGCGCTCGACCGCGCGAGCCGACGAGGCACCGACCAGGCGCCTGACGTCACTGCAGCGCTCGCTGACCCAGTCTCTGACCGAACCCGATCCGCTGCGGGCGCTGACCGCGCGGGTCGCCAAGATCTGCAACGCGGTCGTCACACTTGTCGACAGCCACGGCGGCGTTGAACACGCCTCGGGGCCCTTGCCGCTGTCCCTGCTCTTCCCGGAGATCGCGCGCACCCAGAGCGAGGCCCAGAGGTTCACCGTCGAGGGCTGGTACGGCATGGCGGTCAGGGTCGCCACCAGCGCCTCTGCCGGTGAGCGGACCGGCTGGCTCGTCGCGGCCGGCCGCCGCCCGGCCTTCCCGGACCAGTATTCCGAGGCCGCGTTGTACATCGCCGCCTCGCTCGCCGAGACCAGCCTCCAGATCGAACTCGCCGCCCAGCGCCAGGAACGGGCGGTGCGCAGCGCCGTACTCGAAGAGGCCCTGGCGCTGCGTCTGGAGCGCCACGACGCCGAGTTGGCGGGCCGCATCGCCTCTCTGGGGCTGTCCTTCGAACAGGAGACGCGGGTGGTCGTCGCAGAGCCTGCCCTCGGCGTGACCACCGCCCGGGACTTGGCGGCACTGGAGTCGCTGCATGCCGGTCTGCAACGCACGCTGGTCGGCGAAGGTCTCCCACATCTTCTTGTCCTGCGGGAATCCGCCCTGGTCGGCCTCGTGCAGGCTTCGTCGTCCGCCGTCAGACGTGCCTTCGTCAAGGCGGGCACACCGACGGAGGGCTTGGTGCTGGGTATCGGACGGGACGCGGCCGGCGTCGGGCACGTGGTCGACTCCTACCACGACGCCCAACTCGCCCTCCGTGTGCTGCGCCGCGACGGCACGGGGCGGCGTCTGATGGCCTACGAGGAATTCGACTTCGCCACCCGTCTGTTCTCGGACGTCGGTCTCGACCGGATGGGCGAGTGGGCGAGGGAACTTCTCCGCCCGCTGGAGGACAACCAGACCATGTTGGCCACCCTCTCCACCTACTTCGAGCACCGGCAGAACATCATGACTGCGGCCGATGCGTTGGCCGTACATCACAACTCACTGCGCTACCGCCTGTCGAAGATCGAGTCTGCCCTCGATCTGAGCCTGCGGGATCCATCGGCGGTCTCGTCCCTGTTCCTCGCGCTGACCGCGCTTGCCATGGTGGAGGCGGAGTCCTGGGATCAGCGCCGGATCAGACCGGCCGACCGGGAGGAGCAGACCGGAGAGATCCGCGGTGCCGGGGCGACGGGCAGCGTGCTCGCCGACCCGCAACGGGGGCTGGCCCTCTCAGCACGTTTCGGGGCGGCGCTCGGGCCGGAACGCTGACCGCGCTTCCTCATCCTCAAACCGGCCGAAGGCGGCTTGGAAGGATTCCAGGTAACGCACCCGGCCCTTGTCATAAGTGACGAGTGAGCCGCCGCGACCGAGCCGATACCGTCGCTTTCACGGGCGGCGACGGGCCTTTTACGGCAAACCCCGTCGCCTCACCTCCGGAAAAGGAGTCCCAGAAATCATGGTGTCGCTGAACGTCGCTGTCACCCAATTCGAGCTGCGCCCCGAGCGGGACCTCGATCAATTCCTCGCCCACACCGAGGATCTCGTGCGCCGCGCCGCCCACCAGAACGCGGAGGTCGTGCTCCTCCCCGAACTCGCGAGCACCGGCCTCCTCGGATCCATCACCGGCCACGAGGTGACCACGGCGACGATCAGGTCCGACTACTGGGATGTCCTGCCCACGTTCACCGACGGAATCGTCGACGGCCTCCGGAGCATGGCCAAGGACCACAACATCGTGGTGGCGGGCGGCAGCCACAACCGCGTGCACAGCGACGGCTCACTGCGCAACACCGCCTTCGTCGTCCACCCCGACGGCCGGGTCGAGTCCCAGGACAAGACCCACCTGACGCCCCAGGAACACGCGCTCGGCACCCGCGGCGGCGACGAACTGCTGGTCACCAGGATCGGGCCGTTCACCGCGGGGGTGCTCATCTGTGCCGACATCCAGTTCCCGGAGCTGTCCCGGTACCTCGTGCGCAAGGGGGTCGACCTGATCCTTTGCCCCTCGCTCACCTGGAACCGACGAGGCGTGCATCGGGTCCGCACCGGATGCCAGGCGCGCGCCATCGAGAACCAGCTCTACGTCGCCATGTCGCCCCTGATCGGCCACAACGGCCTACCGGCGGACGCGCCCATGTACGCGACCGGCAACGCCCTGGTCACCGGGCCCGTCGACAGGACCGTCGGGATCAACGACGGGGTGCTGGCCAAGTCCGAGTCGTCCGGGGAGGACTTGGTGGTGGTGTCCCTGGACCACGACCTCCTGCAGGCCTCGCGGGCGAACCCCGAAGCGCCCGGACTCGCGCTCCAGCGGCACGACCTGTACGCGAAGCTCCGGGCAGAGGCGGGAGCCTGACGTGTTCACCCACACGCACCGGGTGCGCAACCACGAGGTCGACACGCAGGGCTTCCTCTTCAACAGCCGCTATCTGGAGCTGGCCGACGTCGCCATGACCGAGTTCTTCCGCGAACTCGGCTGGCCCTACGCGAAGTTGATCGAGGGCGGAATCGACCCGTCGGTGGTGAGCGCGCGGCAGACCTTCCTGTCGCCGGCCCGCTTCGACGACGTCCTCGACGTGGATGTCGCGTGCCGGCGGGTGGGGACGTCCAGCTTCCAGCTCGACATGCTCGTCGTGCGTGACGGGACGAAGATCGCGGAGATCGAGCTGGTGTACGTCAACGTCGACGCCGAGGCCGCGCGGTCCCGCCCGCTGCCCGAGGACGTCGCACAGGCCCTCCGTGACTCCATCGCCGGAGAGCCGTCACAGCCGAGGAGACAGACAGAAATGACCAGCCCCAGCGCTTCGAAGCCGGCCTTCGCGGCGGCCAACGTCAAGCGCTTCGGCCCCGCCGAGATCGAGCATCGCACCGCGGACTCCGGACTCGACCGACTCGGCACCTACTTCATGACGTTCGACGAGCCGGGGCACAGCGACCCGTGGACGCTCCAGTACGAGGAGACGGTCTATGTCCTCGACGGGCGGGCGGAGTTCCTCGTCGTGGAGGACGGCGTCGACGTCCCGCTGACCGGGGAGGCAGGAGAGCTGATCGTCCTGCCCCGAGGCACCACCGTCCGCTACGGAGCGGTTCCGGGTACGCGTCTCCTCCTGTCGATCACACCGGTCAACTGGCGAAACCAGGCATAACCGATTCACAAGGAGCGGCAACGATGAGCAAGCCGATGGCCGAACACCGGAGCGCCGCGGCGGCGTTCGCAGCAGACATCACCGACGCCGACGCCGCGGTCGTCGTCAACCCCGCCACCGAGAAGGCGATCGCCGCCTATCGGATCGCGACGGAGGCCGATGTCGACGAGGCCGTGCAGCGGGCAGCGGCAGCGGCGAAGGCCTGGGGGAACACCCCTCCTGCCGAGCGCGCTGAAATCCTCCTCAAGATCGCCGAGGTGGTCCAGGAACGGGCGGAGGAATTCGCTCAGCTCGAAAGCGAGAACGTCGGCCAGCCGATCACGGTCGCCCAGGGAGCAATGCCCTGGGTGTGGGACATCATCCGTTTCAACGCCGGCGCGGCGCGCACGTCTTCCGTTCCCGCCACCGGCGAGTACGCGAACAACAGCACCTCGTGGGTGCGCCGCGAGCCCATCGGTGTCGTCGGCCTGATCACCCCGTGGAACTACCCCCTCCTGATGGCGGCCTGGAAGATCTCCGCTGCCGTCGCCGCCGGCAACGCGGCGGTCATCAAGCCGTCGGAGCTGACTCCGACCAGCACCATCCTCTTCGTCGACATCGCGAATCAGTTCCTCCCCGAGGGCGTGCTCAACCTCGTGCTGGGCGACTCGACCACCGGCAAGGCCCTGGTCGCGCATCCCGCCATCCGGATGATCTCGCTCACGGGAGACGTCTCGACCGGAAAGGCCGTCGCGGAGTCGGGCGCACGGACGCTGAAGCGGATCGGCCTCGAGCTCGGTGGCAAGGCTCCGGTCCTGGTCTTCGCCGACAGCCCGATCCGTGCGACCGCGCGGGACCTCGTGGAGTTCGGATACTCCAACAGCGGCCAGGACTGCACGGCCGCCTGCCGCATCATCGTCGAGGACGCGGCGTACGACGAGTTCGTCGAGGCCTACTGCGAAGCGGCGGCGAAGCTGCGCGTCGGAGACCCCTCCGACCCGGAGACGGAGATCGGTCCGTTGATCTCCGAGCGTCAGCTGAACCGGGTCGCCGGCTTCGTGGACCGCGCACGCGACAGCGGCGCGACCGTGCGGATCGGCGGACAGAGGCTCGACCGCCCGGGCTGGTTCTACGCCCCCACGGTCATCACCGACGCCGACCAGTCGGACGAGATCATCCAGCGCGAGGTCTTCGGGCCGGTGATCACGATCCAGCGCGGGCCCAGTGACGACGAGATGCTCGACATGGCCAACGGAGTCGAATACGGCCTGTCAGCGAGTGTCTGGACCACCAACCTCGCCAGAACCATGCGCTTCACGCGGGAGCTCGATTTCGGAACCGTGTGGGTGAACCAGCAGATTTTCGTCGCCTCGGAGATGCCGTTCGGCGGCTTCCGGAACTCGGGATACGGCAAGGAGCTGTCCCCGCACGGGATCGACGAGTACTCCAAGTTCAAGCACGTGATGGTCAACCCCGAGCTGGCGAACTAGTGTCTCGTGATTCTGTTTGTGGAACCTGAGGCGTCCGTGACCGTTGAGTCAGGTATGAATCTCTCCTCTGAAC
>NZ_JBWLKM010000111.1:0-23850 GCF_059026085.1 Streptomyces sp. a15
CGAACCCCGAGGCGGCCGGCAACATGGCAACGCCGCTGATCCTCCTCCCGCTCATCTCGTCCGCCTTCGTCCCCATCGACGCGATCCCGGGCTGGTTCCAGCCGATCGCCGAGTACCAGCCCTTCACGCCCGCCATCGAGACCCTGCGCGGCCTGCTGCTCGGCACCGGGATCGGCCACAACGGGTGGATCGCGCTCGTCTGGTGCGTCGGCCTGACCGCACTCGGCTACCGCTGGTCGACCTCGCTGTTCAACCGAGACCCGAAGTAGCCGCCATGACAGCGCGGGCCGCCTCCCGCAACTCGCCCCGCTCCAGGGCGGCGTACTCCGACACCGCGTCGGCGTACGCCGCCCTGGCAGCGTCCCCGGCCACCCCGATTGCCCTCCGGGCGCGGTCCGCCGACATCGTCGGCTGGAACTCGCGCAACACCCGCAGCCGTTCGGCCAGCGCGATCATCCGCACGGCACGGGCCTCGCCGGAGGCGAGCCCTGCCATGCCGAGCGCGTGGAGCACCGTCCCGAACAGATGGAGATCCATGGGCGAGCCGGACGGACCGGAGAGCAAGGTCCGCAGCCCCTGCTGCAGCCGGTGGACCGGCTCCGCGACCAGCTCGAGGCGGCCGGCGTGCGCGTGCGCCGTCACCGCCACCGACTGGATCTGCAGGGCCCATCGGTCGAGGAAGGGGTCGCCACTGTGCATCGAGCCGAACCCGGCTACCTGCTCCGCGGCGCTGCGCCACAAGCCGAGCCCGACCTCGGTCAGTCCGCGGGCGAGCGCGATCTCGGCACGGCCGCCGAGGTCGGAGAAGTCGTCGTCCTGCGGGGTGTTGCCGCCCTCCGCCTGCCGCAGCCAGTACTCGGCCTCATCAGGGTCGCCGCGCTGCAGGCAGGCGAGGGCGAGGCCCCAGCGGACGCCGATGAAGTCGTGGAAGTCGTGCTCGCCGCCGAGCCGCGGCAGCGCCTCGAGCACCGCCTTGAGGTACCCGTACGCGGCCTCGCCCTGCTCCGTCTTCAAGCACAGCTCGCCCAGCCGGGCGTAGCCCATGACCCGCAGGAACGGGTTGTCGACCGGCGCCAGTGCGATGATGATCCGGCGCGCAGAGACGAGCGCCCGGTCGATGTCGTGCTCGTACTCCCAGACGTAGGTGGCGACGCACTCCGCGATGCCGGCGAGCAGCGGCTGCTCGCTCTCACAGAGCTCGTGCAGCACTTCGTAGTCGGGAGGCAGCATCTCGGGGACCGCGTTCAGCACTACCGCGATGGCGCGCAGCAGCGTGTCCGGCGGGGCCGGGGGCAGCCGCCTGAGGGTGACGAGCTGGCGTACGACGTGCGGGCCGTAGCCCATGAACAGGCTCGTCGTGCACAACACCGCGGCGGCGCGGGCGACTTCAACGTATTCGGGCTCGGGGTAGTAGTGCGACAGTGGCGGGCCGGTGTCCGCGGCGAGGGCGGTGAGGCGGGGGTAGTTGGAGCCGATGGACCACAGGGCGGCGAGGACGGCGGTGAGGGCGGCGGTGGTGGGGCCGTCCGTACGGGCCAGGGCGTGCCGCAGGGCCAGCACGAGGTTGTCCTGCTCGGCCCTGATCCGCTCCCAGGCGGTCAGGGGTTCCGAGCGGAAGAGCCAGTCGTGGTACGCGACCCCGAAGTCCCGCGCCCAGGCGAGGAACCGGCCGATGGCCTCCTCTTCTTCGCCCGCCTCGGCACGCCGGGCCGCGCTGAACTCCCGTACGGTCTCCAGCATCCTGAACCGCACGCCGGCCGGGGTGTCGACGACGGTGAGCAGCGACTGATCGGCCAACTGCTCCAGCAGGAACAGCGCGTCCTCGCCCAGCACCTGCTCCGCCGCCTCGCCCGAGAAGCCGCCGGGGAAGACGGACAGCGTGCGCATCGCCGCCCTGCCGTCCTCCGTGAGGAGGTTCCAGCTCCAGTCCACGACCGCGTGCAGCGTGCGGTGGCGCTCCGGTACGTCCCGTGCCCCGCCGCGCAGCAGCGCGAACCGGTCGCCGAGGCGGCGGGCGATCTCCGGCACCGACAGGACCCGCACCCGCGCCGCGGCCAGCTCCACCGCCAGCGGCAGCCCGTCGAGGTGGCGGCACAGCTCGGCCACCGCGTCCGGTGGCAGCTCCACGCCGGGCCGGGCGGCCCGGGCCCGCTGTGTGAACAGCTCGACCGAGGTGTCGAGAGCCAGCTCCGGCAGCGCGTACACCGCCTCCGAGCTGAGACCGAGCGGGGCCCGGCTGGTGGCGAGCACCCGCAGGTCCTTCGAGGACGAGACCAGGGCCTGTACGAGGTCGGCGGCGCCCCGGATGACCTGCTCGCAGTTGTCGAGGACCAGCAGAGCGGGCCCGGAGCCGAGTACGCCGAGGACGCCGGACACCGGGTCGGCCGAGGCGTGGCCGCTCATGGCGCCGTGCCGCCCCTCGCCCGCGCCGAGCGCGGAGGCCACCTGCGCGGCCACGTCCGCGTCCGCGGTGACGCCGGCGAGCGGCACGAAATGCACCACGCGCTGCTCGGCCCGGCGGCTGACGGCGTGCGCGAGCCGGGTCTTGCCGAGGCCGCCGGGGCCGACGATGTTGATGGCGCGGGAGGCGCGCAGCAGCCGCTGCACCGCCGCGATGTCCTCGTCCCGCCCCAGGAGCGGGTTCGGCTCGTGCGGCACACCGTGCCGGACCACAGGTGCCTCGCCGCGCAGCAGTTCCCGCTGCACGGCCTTGAGCGTGGCGCCCGGATCCGTGCCGAGCTCGTCGCGGAGCTCACGGCGGTATGCCTCGTACCGCGTCAGCGCGGCGGACGGGCCCGCCGTCGCTGCCTCGCCGCGCAGCAGCTCGGCGAGCACTTCCTCGTCGCGCGGATGCTCCGAGGCGGCCACGGCCAGCGGCCCGGCCGCCTCCGCGTGCCGGCCGAGGCGGGCGAGCGCGAGCGCCCGCGCGCGAATGAGAGTGCCGCGGACGGGGGCGCGCTCGCTGCGCAGCGCGGCTACAGGGTCGCCGGGGTCGTACGCCTCGTCAGGGGTGCCCTCCCACAGCGCGAGCCCGGCCTCGGCCGCGGCCAGCGATCCCGCGTGGTCCCCGGCCCTGGCCCGGTCCGCGCTCGCGGCGGCGTGCAGCAGCAGAGCGGAACTGTCGACCTGGTCCCCGGCGAGGGTGAGACGGTATCCGGTCGGCGTGCTGGCGATGACGTCGGCGCCCAGCGCCGCCCGCGCCCTGGACACGAGGACCTGCACCGCCTTCGCCGGCCGCTCCGGTAACTCGTCCGGCCACAGCCCCGCCACGAGCCGCTCGGTGCTGCAGCCCGTGCGCAAGTCGCCGGCGAGCAGCGCGAGGAGGCCGCGGAGCCGGGGCGCGGTGATCTCCTGTCCGCGATGGGCGACACGCGGCAGAAGGGTCAGGTCGGTGGTCACGCGTGCAGATTAGCCAAGTCGCCCGCCACCACGAGGGCGCACAGGGATCGCACCCACCCACGGCCTCAACCCAAAAAGCGTCCCGGACCAGGCCCGACGCTCCACGCTCCCCTTCCGCCATCTCATCACGCACCCCGCCCCCTCGCGCAACGGGCCGGGCGGGGGGCGGGAGCGGTGACGCGGCCCGGGGAGGGAATCGAAGCCCGTCCGGCCGGTCGGAGTGAGTTTGATCCGGATGTGTGGGTGCGGCCCCTGTGCGGTCTGGTTGTCGCGAGGGTCGCGGCGTACGCGTCGTACGTGCGTCAGCGTCACTTCGCTCTGCAAGGGGGAGTGGACCCGGTGACGGCCGCTTGTGGCCGTTCTCTGTGGACGGGCTGCTTGCTGGCCACAGACGGCTTGCTGAAGCCTGCCCGGGGGGAGGGCCGTCGGACGCGTTACGTCGTCTGGACGGCCTTTCTGTTCGGGATCGCGGTGTCTTTGACTGCCAATATCGCGACTGCCGCGACGTTGACGTGGAAACCGGTCCTCGTGGCGGGCTGGCCGCCGGTCGCGGTGCTGCTGTCCGTCGAATTGTTGGTGCACCGGCCCCTGGGCCATTCGGATGGTGGCCTCGCGGACGAAGTGGACGATGTGGCTGTACCGAAGGGCGGCGGAAAGGATCCGCTCCTGGAGCAGGCCCGGCAAGTGGATGCCAAGCATCGGAGCGGTCGAGGCGGCTGGTCGCTCTCGTGCGTGAGGAGCCGAAAGATGGCCCCGTCGGTCCTCGTACGTCTGCCGACGAGAAGCCGAGCGCGCGGTCGGAAGTGGCTGTTCCCGCTCGGGCCCCGGAATCCCTGTAGGTCGCCCGTGGAGCCCTTGGCCAGTGTCCTTGGCATCAGCAGGTTCTTCGTCTGCTGGTGGTACAGCGCCCGCGAGCCCGTGAGCTGCGGCGATTATGTAACAGGAGGCACTTACGGCTCGTCTGGCCCGCATATGGTCCGGATCTTGGTTGTTCCATCGAGTTCATGTACGGAGCGGTAGTCGGCTGGGCCGACAGATGTGGATGGCTGCCCGCCTGGGGTGGGCACACCACATGGCACATGTCGTGGAAACCGTGCACGGGTGTCCAGTTGGTCCGGGGTGAGCGCGTAAGTGCAGGTCAGGGCCTTGTGGCGTGAGGGTGTCTGCGGGGTTGGTGACACGCCTGTGATCGCTCGTGACACGTGAGAACCCCCGTCGGCTTGCTTCGGTGGGGGTCCTGCGTAGCCGGGGACCTGATACGACGACACCCGCCGGCTTGCTGCGGCGGGGCGTCGTCGTGCAGTTGGTCATCCCGGATTGGGGCTAGCACTGGAGGCACTGCGCTATGCGGTCCACGCTGCGCAGGACCCGCGCGTTCTCCGGGCGAGGGTGCCCGCCGCGCGGGGTGCGGTAGTAGTCAGCGCCTCTCCGGCGACGACGACGGCAGGCTGGTCTGCGGGTTCCGGTCTGGTGCTCATGTGGGTTCCTCGGGGACGGCGGCGGCAAGGTCGAGGGCTGGGGCTGGGGCTGGGCTGTTCGGTGGAGTCCGTAGCCCCCAGAGACCGTTTAACGATAAGTCTGAAGAGAATTTCTCGCAAGATGTGTTAACAACGGCGCAGTCTCCTGCTAATAATTCGGCCATCGAAACGCGCCCGACTCCCCAAGGACGCATCCACACCCCTGCTCGACCCGCCGCGCCTCAGTCGAGGTCCCGGCGAACCCGCACGAGAGGCCCCCCGTCACATGGCATCGACCAGATACGCCCTCATAGCCGGCGCCGCCGCCACCGCCCTGCTCGCCACAGCCTGTTCCGGAGCCGGAGCCGGCGGGTCCTCGGGCGGAGGGAAGAGCATCAACGTCCTGATGGTCGGCAACCCGCAGATGGAGGACATCGCGAAGCTGACCAAGGACAACTTCACCAAGGACACCGGGATCAAGGTCAACTTCACGATCCTTCCCGAGAACGAGCTGCGCGACAAAGTCACCCAGGACATCGCCACCCAGGCCGGCCAGTACGACGTCGCCACCATCGGCGCCTACGAGGTGCCCATCTGGGAGAAGAACGGCTGGCTGCACGACCTGGGCTCCTACGCCGACAAGGACAAGGGCTTCGACAAGGCCGACCTGCTCAAGCCGATGGTGCAGTCGCTCACCGGCTCCGACGGCAAGCTCTACGCCCTGCCGTTCTACGGCGAGTCCTCCATGCTCATGTACAACAAGGACGTCATGAAGGCGAAGGGCATCACGGTGCCCGAACGGCCGACCTGGCAGCAGATCGCCGACATCGCGGCCAAGGTCGACGGTGCCGAGCCCGGCATGAAGGGCATCTGCCTGCGCGGTCTGGCCGGCTGGGGCGAGCTGGGTGCGCCGCTGACGTCCATGGTCAACACCTTCGGCGGCACCTGGTTCACCAAGGACTGGAAGGCGCAGGTCAACAGCGGCGGCTTCAAGGAGGCCACGAAGTTCTACGTCGACCTGGTCCGCGAGCACGGTGAGGCCGGCGCCCCGCAGGCCGGGTTCACCGAGTGCCTGAACGCGCTGAGCCAGAAGAAGGTTGCCATGTGGTACGACGCGACCAGCGCGGCCGGGTCGCTGGAGGACCCCGCCTCCAGCAAGATCGCCGGGAACGTCGGCTACGCCTACGCGCCGACCGTCAAGACGGACAGCAGCGGCTGGCTGTGGGCCTGGTCGTGGGCCATGCCGAAGACCACGAAGAACGCCGACGCCGCTTCGCAGTTCATGCTGTGGGCCTCCAGCAAGAAGTACGAGAACCTCGTCGGCGAGAAGCTCGGCTGGGCGCGTGTCCCGGCCGGCAAGCGGGCCAGCACGTACGAGATCCCGGAGTACAAGAAGGCCGCCGCGTCGTTCGGTGACATCACCCTGAAGTCCATCGAGGGCGCCGACCCGGCCAACCCGGGCGTCCAGCCCCGGCCGACCGTGGGCATCCAGTACGTGGCCATCCCCGAGTTCCAGGACCTGGGCACCAAGGTGACCCAGGAGATCTCCGCCGCCATCGCCGGCAAGACCAGCGTGGACAAGGCGCTCAACGACGGCCAGAAGCTGGCCGAGGACGTCGCCAAGACCTACCAGAAGTGACCTTCAGCGCCCGGCCGGCCCCGTCGCCGGCCGGGCGCCGCTCCCCGCGACCCCGGCCTTCACGGGCGGAGGAACCATTCATGACCACGCTCACCGCACCCCCCAAGACACCACCCCCACCCGTCCGTACCCGGAAGTCCCCAGGTGCGGCGGCCAAGTGGAAGCGCCGTATCCCGCTGCTGCCCGCGCTGATTTTCACCATCGTCGTCACGCAGCTGCCCTTCGTGGCCACGTTGATCATCTCCACCTTCCAGTGGAACATCCTCAAGCCGGGGGAGAGGCACTTCGTCGGCCTGTCCAACTTCTCGTTCGTCTTCACCGACGAGCGGCTGCGCACGGCGGTGCTCAACACCGTCGTGCTCACCGCGTCGGTGGTGGTCATCAGCGTGATCCTCGGCCTCGGTCTGGCCATGCTGCTCGACCGCCGGTTCGTGGGCCGTGGGCTGGCGCGCACCCTGCTCATCGCCCCGTTCCTGGTCATGCCGGTCGCGGCGGCGCTTTTGTGGAAGCACGCCATCTACAACCCCGACTACGGACTGCTCAACGGCACCCTCAACGCCGTCTACAGGTTCTTCGGAGCGGACAACGGCCCCACGGTCGACTGGATCTCCTCCTACCCGATGCCCGCCGTCGTGATCTCGCTGGTCTGGCAGTGGACCCCGTTCATGATGCTGATCCTCCTGGCCGGCCTGCAGGCGCAGCCCGGCGACGTCCTGGAGGCGGCCCGCATGGACGGCGCCTCCGCGCTCCAGACCTTCCGCCACATCACGCTGCCGCACCTGCGCCAGTACATCGAGCTGGGCGTCCTGCTCGGCACGATCTACGTCGTGCAGACCTTCGACGCGGTCTTCACCATCACCCAGGGCGGCCCCGGCTCCCAGACCACCAACCTGCCCTACGAGATCTACCTGACAATGTTCCGCAAGTACGAGTACGGCGAGGCAGCCGCCGCAGGTGTCGTCGTCGTACTCGGCGCGTTCGTGATCGCGACCTTCGCGCTGCGCACCATCGCGTCGCTGTTCCGCGAGGAGACATCCCGATGACCCATGCAGCAGTCGCCGCGCCCGGGGCGAGGCTCACAAAGCTCTTCCGCCGCAAGCAGGACCAGGGCGGTGAGCCCCGGCTCTCACCCCTGTGGACCTTCGTCGCCTGGCTCGCCACCCTGGCGTTCTTCGCGCCGGTGGCCTGGATGGTCCTCACCTCCTTCCATCAGGAGGCCGACGCGGCCACCAATCCGCCCACCCCCTTCGCGGCCGTCACCTTCGACCAGTACAAACTCCTGTTCAGCCGGGACATCACCCCCTTCCTCCTCAACTCGGCCATGGCCAGCATCCTTTCCACGATCCTGGTCCTCGCCCTGGCGGTGCCGGCGGCCTACGCCCTGTCCATCAAGCCGGTCGAGAAGTGGACCGACGTGATGTTCTTCTTCCTGTCCACCAAGTTCCTCCCGGCCATCGCGGCCCTGCTGCCGGTGTACCTGATCGTCAAGGACGCCGGGATGCTGGACAACGTGTGGACGCTGGTCATCCTCTACACCGCCATGAACCTGCCGATCGCGGTATGGATGATGCGCTCCTTCCTCGCCGAGGTCCCCAAGGAGATCCTGGAGGCGGCCGAGGTCGACGGCGCGGGCCTGCTCACCGTGCTGTGGCGGGTCGTCGCACCGGTCGCCATGCCCGGACTCGCCGCCACCTCGCTGATCTGCTTCATCTTCAGCTGGAACGAGTTCATGTTCGCCGTGAACCTCACCGCCACGCAGGCGTCCACCGCGCCGGTGTTCCTGGTCGGCTTCATCACCAACGAGGGCCTGTTCCTGGCCCGGCTGTGCGCGGCTGCCACCCTGGTCTCGCTGCCGGTCCTCATCGCCGGTTTCGCCGCCCAGGACAAGCTGGTCCGCGGCCTGTCCCTGGGAGCGGTGAAGTGAGAGCGGCCGTCATCACCCAGCCCGGCAGTGTCGAGATCGCCAGGGTCGACGACCCCGCTCCCGGCCCGCGCGAGGTCGTCGTCGAGGTCGCGGCCACCGGGCTGTGCGGTACAGATCTGCACATCCTGCAGGGGGAGTTCGCCCCGAAGCTGCCCATCATCCCCGGCCACGAGTTCGCCGGGGAGGTCGTGGACCTCGGTAGCGAGGTCACCGAACTCGCGCTCGGCGACCAAGTCGCCGTGGACCCGTCGCTGTACTGCTTCGCGTGCCACTACTGCCGCCTCGGCCACAACAACCTCTGCGAACGCTGGGCTGCCATCGGCGTCACCCACCCGGGCGCCGCCGCCGAGTACGCCGTGGCGCCCGTCGCCAACTGCGTACGACTGCCCGGCCACGTAGACGCCCAGGACGCGGCCCTGATCGAGCCGCTGTCCTGCGCGGTGCGCGGCTACGACGTCCTGCGCAGCCGACTCGCCTCCCGCGTGCTCGTCTACGGCGCCGGAACCATGGGCCTGATGATGCTCCAGCTCGCCAAGGCCACCGGCGCCGCGAGCGTCGACGTCGTCGACATCAACGCCGAACGCCTGGCCACGGCATGGCAATTGGGCTGCTCCGCCGGTGCCGCGTCCGCCGATGAGCTCGACCGGCCGCCCTACGGGTGGGATCTGGTCGTCGACGCCACCGGCAACGCGAAAGCCATCCAGGACGCCCTCGGCCGGGTGGGCAAAGGCGGCACGTACCTGCAGTTCGGAGTCGCCGACTACGCCACCCGGGCCACCATCGAGCCGTACAAGATCTACAACCAGGAGATCACGATCACCGGCTCCATGGCCGTCCTGCACAGCTTCGAACGTGCCGCGGACCTCTTCGCCACCGGTGTCATCGACCCGCGCGTCTTCATCAGTGACCGCCTTCCCCTGGCGGCGTTCCCGGACGCAGTCGCCCGCTTCCAGGCAGGCATCGGCCGCAAGATCCAGATCCAGCCCGGCCTCGCCACCGCGTGAACGCCCGAACCGAACGGAACCCCCCCATGACCGAGCAGATCCGCCGCGTTCTCGTCCGCTCCCTCGACGACATCACCCTCGAGGAGGTGCCCGCCCCCGTCCCCGGGGACGCCGAACTCCTCATACGCACCACGGTCGTCGGCGTATGCGGCTCCGACACCCATGCCGCGGCCGGCCACCACCCCTTCGTCGACCTGCCCTACCGTCCCGGACACGAGGCGGTGGGCATCGTCGCCGCGGCAGGAAAGGGAGCCGAGGACTTCGCGCCCGGCGACCGGGTGATCATCGAGCCCAACCTGTACTGCGGCCGGTGCCCCCAGTGCCGCTCCGGCCGCTACAACATCTGTCAGGAACTGAAGGTCTTCGGCTGCCAGACGCCCGGCGCCATGGCCGATCTGTTCACCATCCCGGCCGACCGTGTCCACCGCGTCCCCGACGGCATGACCGACATCGAGGCCGCCCTGGTCGAGCCCCTGGCCACCCCGGTGCACGCCGTGGCGAAGGCCGGTGACCTCACCGGACGCACGGTCGTCGTGCTCGGCGCCGGGCCCATCGGTCTGCTCGTCCTCGCTGCCGCCCAGCACGCGGGCGCCGCGAAGATCGCCGTCACCGACCTGTTGCCGGGCAAGCGGGACCGCGCCCTGCGTCTCGGAGCCGACACGGCCCTGCCCGCCGACGCCCCCGACCTCGCCAACCAGGCCCACGCGGCGCTCGGCGGACCGGCCGACGTGGTATTCGACTGCGTGGCGCGCGAACAGTCCATCGCCCAGGCCACCGACCTGGTCACCAAGGGCGGCACGATCATCGTCGTCGGCGTCGGCGCCGCCGGCACCACCCCGGTCCGCCTCGACCTGATCCAGGACCGCGAAATCCGCATCGAGGGCACGCTGATGTACACCGGCGACGACTACCGCACCGCGATGTCCCTGATCTCGTCCGGCGCCATCGACACCGCCGAGATCGTCACCGCCACCTACCCGCTGGAGGACGCCGCCAAGGCGTTCGCCGCATCCGTCGACCCCGAGCAGGTCAAGGTACTGGTCACGGTGGACGGACCGTAGCTCACGGCTACGCAGGCAGGGATGCAGACATGGACGCCGAGACGCACGTCGTACGCAGCAGCCGCCGCCGCACGAGCGGCCCGAGGCCCGCGAGCCGGACAGGCCCCGACCCGCACCGTCCCGTGTGGGAAACTGCGAGACCGGAGCGAGCGGGAAGGAGGAGCGCCGTGACCGCCCGTACGCGACTGTCCCAGGCGGCCGTCGAGGAGCGGCGCCAGGCCGTGCTGCGGTACGTCGCCGACCATGGCGAGACCCGCATCGACGACCTGGCCCGGCACTTCGACGTCAGCCTGATGACGATGCACCGGGACCTGGACGACCTCACCGGGCGGCATCTGCTGCGCAAGGAGCGCGGGCGGGCTGTCGCGTTCCCCGCCCTCACCATGGAGACGGCCACCCGTTTCCGGGAGAACAGCGCCCTCGCGGCCAAGAACGCGCTGTGCGCGGCCGTCGTCGGCCGGATCAGACCGGGCAGCACGGTGCTCATGGAGGACTCGACCACTCTGTTCCCCCTGGCCCCGGCGCTGGCGGAGGTGGATCAGCTGCACGTCGTCACCAACTCGGTCGGCCTCGCCCAGCGCCTCGGGTCTGTCGCCCCCGGAGTGAGCGTCACCCTGCTGGGCGGCCACTACCGCGGCGACTTCAACTCCTGCACCGGCCCCACCGTCACCCGCGCCCTGTCCCAAATCCGGGCCGATCTTGCGCTGATGTCCGCCACCGCCGTCCTGGAAGGACGCCTCTTCCACCCCCTGAACGACTACGTCGAGGTGAAGCTGGCCATGCTCGCCTCCGCCGAACAGGCGCTCCTCCTTGTGGACCACTCGAAGTTCGGCAAGACCGCCACGTACGCGTACGGCACCGTGGCCGACTACCACACCGTCATCACCGACACCGGGACCCCCGACACGGAACTCGCGGCCATACGCGACCTCGAAGTCCCCGTCGAGACGGTCGAACCCGAAGAGCCTTCCCTGTGATCCGCACCCTGTTCGAAACACCGAGCGCCTACCGCCCCAGCGACGCCGAGATGGCCGCGCCGGTGCCTCCGGTCCAGGCCGTCCTGTTCGACTTCAGCAACACCATCTTCCAGATGATTGACCTGGAGACGTGGCTGCGCCGGGTGGGCGCCGCCTCCGGCCGACTCGCCGCGCTGGACGAGCCCGGCGCAGTGGCCGGAATCTCCGACGAGTTGCGCGCCGCCTTCCGGCTGCCCTCCCTCGTCGCCCTCCAGGAAGGCCGTGATCTGTCATCCGAACAGCACCGCCGCGCCATGTGGGGATGGTGGGGGCAGGTGGACTTTCTGCGCGGCGCGGAGGAGGCGGCCTACCGGGAGCTCACCGCTCCGGACGCCTGGGTTCCCTATCCCGACACCGAACCGGTCCTGCGTGCCCTGCACCAGCGCGGACTGCGCGTCGGCATCGTCAGCGACTTCGCCTGGGACCTGCGCATCCACCTCGCCCACCACGGGCTGGACGCCTTGATCGACACCTGCGTCATCTCCTACGAGCAGGGCCGCGAAAAGCCCGACCCGCAGCTGTTCCTCAAAGCGTGCGCCGACCTCGGCGCGGACCCCCGCGCCACCCTCATGGTCGGCGACAACCCGGTCCGCGACGGCGGCGCAGCCGCCTGCGGCCTGCGCACCTACATCCTGCCGGCGGAACACCGCACCGGTGAGCGCGGCCTGACGGATGTGCAGCGGCTCGTGGTCTGACCGTGGTGGTCCACGGTCGTACGGGAAACCGCCCCGACGGATCGTTTGACGCCGTCGATGGAGAAGGCATGGCGTATCTCCTCGTCGCGGCGGATCGCCGAGCGGTGGCGGCCTTGTAGCCCTCGGTGCGAGCGACTCCGCGTCGCGCGCCAACCGCACCATGTACGAAGGGGCGACCGGGAGGCGCCCCGGGTGCTTCGGAGGGATACGGAGCTCCGCGCTCAGGCGGGTGTCGATGAGTTCGCGCAGTGGGGTACCGGACTCGGCCGCACCTGCCCCGGGCTCATTGGTTCGGGATCGGTCAACGTGACCGGCCCTCGGAGCGGGCGGGTTGTGGGCAGTCTTGGCATGGGCTGTCCAGGGAACGACGGGGTCGCGCACTCAGGTCGGCACGCAGGTGCTGGAGGGGCCGGGGCGGTCAGAATGAGTCGGATCCCGGTCGGCCCGGCCGGCCCGGTCGTGTAGGAGGCCGCACGGCGCTTCGGGGTGTTACGGGATTCTCAGTGTCGTAGGAGCCGTCCCCGGGGAGCCTGGGAACCCTGGCGGTCCGGGCAGAACCCCGCCCACACTCCGTCGGCGTCGTCGGCCTCGTCCAGGACCAGAACGGCGCTCCCGCAGTCCGTCCAACCACTCGGCCGGCAGACCCCGGACTGTAGGGATGGCCTTCCTGGGTGGAGGTCGCGGGGTGGTGCGGTGCCTGCGGGGCTGCTGCGTGCGGTGGCCCGCTGATTGATGCGCTTCAATCAGGTCGGCGGAGGAGACTCACGCCCTCCCTGCGGGCCGTCACCTTCCGGTGTGGCGTTTTTCCTGATCAGCCATACTTCTGCCTTGGCCTCCGCCTGTGCCGAGCGGTCACCCTGGTCGGCGGGCGCTCGCCGGTGTCGTGCCGGAGGTCGCTTCGGAGCTGTGCTGTGACCTGCTGTTATCGAAAGGCATGCCCAACCCGGTCGACCCACCTGACCGTCTGCTAGGGCAGCCGGTCTGCCAGGGTGTGCATGGTTGTCGACTCGCGTATCTGGCGCTGCATGGCGGTCTAGGTGTACGGGGATCCCGCTGCGCTGCCCGCGGTGGCCGAACGACTCCGAACTGCCCAGCATTGGGTACAGCGTTCTGGGATGAGATGGCCGACCGCCGGCGTCCGCGCATGGGAGGACGAGACAGGCTTCGACTCGGTGAACCGGTCCATGAGGGATGGTCGGCCCGCTCCGTGTTACGGCGTGGGAGGCCGCTGCGGGGAGCGGAGTACGAGCAGGGTGATCTCGCTGGGGGCGAAGACGCGGAACGGCGGGCCCCAGAATCCGGTGCCGCGGCTGGTGTAGAGAAGGGTGCGGGTGCCGTGGCGGCTGAGGCCGGCGACGGCGGGCTGGTCGATGCGGACGAGGTGGTGGAAGGGCCAGATCTGGCCGCCGTGGGTGTGGCCGGAGAGTTGGAGGTCGATGCCGCCTGCTGCGGCCCGGTCGACGAACTTGGGCTGGTGGGCCAGGAGCAGGACGGGCAGGTCGGGGTCGGCGCCGTTCAGGGCGCCGGCGAGGTGGGCGCGGTGGCCGGCCAGGCCGGAGGACTCGGCGGTGACGTCATCCACGCCGGCGACCACAAGGGTGTCGCCGCCGCGTTCGAGCAGCAGATGACGGTTGCGCAGCGGCTCCCAACCCAGCTCGTCCATCAGGTCGACCCAGCCCTGGGCCTCGCTGTAGTACTCGTGGTTTCCGGTGACGTAGACCCGGGCCCGGGTGGCTCGCACGGTGCCGAGCGGAGCGGCCTGGGCGCGGCGGCGTTCGGCCGTGCCGTCCGCGATGTCGCCGGTGTGGCAGACCAGGTCGGCCTCCAGGGTGTTGACCTTCGCGCAGACCCGCGCCGACCAGCGGGCGCGGTCGAGCGGGCCGTAGTGGGTGTCGGTGATGAGGACGACGCGGGTGCCGTCCAATCCGGCTCCCAGGCGCGGGAGTTGTACGTCGAGCTGGCGCACCCGTGGCACCCGGCGGGCCTCGGCGTACCCCCAGGCGAGCAGCACGGCGGCTACGCCGAGGACCGCCCAAGTGACGATCCGGGCCCGGTTCTGACCGTCGCCTACGCCGGCCGCGGTCAGGGCGAGGCGCAGCAGGACGCCGAGCAGGACGGACCAGGTGAACAGCACCCAGCTGGTCCCAAGGAGGGTGTCTCCAACGATCGCCGCCCAGTCCTGCTGCCGTCGGCCGTGGCCGCGCACCATCGCGAGCGGCATAGCGATCAGACCGAGGACGAACAGGGCCGTGCCGCCCAGCGCCACGGGGAGCGGCCAGTTCTGGCCGGCGTGCAGCAGCACCCAGCAGGGCACGGTCCACAGCAGGACGGGGGCGATCAAAGGGATGTAGCGCATCAGGCGGCGCAGTCGGCCCTGCTGGGGCGCATGCGCCGCACCGTCCGCGGCTCGGGTTTCGCTGGTGGCGGTCACGCTTCCCCTTTTCTCAAGTAACCAGATTGCCGACGCGCGCACTGTATCCGGTCGTCCTGGGGGACGTCTTGCCGACCATTGATGCCCATTTCATCGGCAACGTGCGCGACGGGGCGACCGGCCCGGACCCGATCGATCAGGAGTCGTTGGCCGTGCACGGTCAGACGGGCATTGGAATGGGACCTGTACCGCGAGACCCCGACCCGTGCCGTCGCCCGCCCACCTGGCCATCGAGACCGTGCACTTCGCATGCTCACCCGAGGACAGGGGTGAACTGGTCCACACTCTCAGGCAGCAGGGGCGCCGAGTCGCCCGAAACTCTCGACGGCTTCATAGCGGGCACTGGCCTGGCTCTCGACGAGCCAGCGTCACCCTGACGAGCCGAAGTCCGTAAAGAACTTATGGACGCGGGAGACGAACCATTCGGGTTGTGCCAGGTGCGGATAGTGCGTGCGCTTCGGTGCCTGCTCGGCCACGGCGGCGGGGATGCGGTCGGCGAGCCAGTCGGCGTAGTCACCACCGGGGTCCGTTCCATGCAAAGACAGGTACGGGACACCAGGCGGGAGACTCGTGGTCCGTCGAGACCACGCTGCCAGGGTGTCAGCGTCCCAATCAAGCAACGGGGTCCAAAAACCGCTGAACACGTCCTGGTCGAGGGTGCGGCGGCGCTCGATGTCGGCCACGAGCACAGGGTCCAGCTCACCGTACAGCGAGGCGAAAACCGTACGAACGAAGTCCGCGAAGCCCTCTCCCCGCACAGCGATGGCTATCTCCGCAGGCAGCGGGCCGACCCGCAGCGACTGGTCAACGTTGACCACGCCACGGGTCGGATAACGAGCTGCGTAGGCAGTCGCAATCACCCCACCGAGGGAATGGCCGACGATGAACGGGGACTGGTCCCCAGTCAGATCCTCGCCCAGCGACTCGATCAGATGGTGGATGTCCTCCACCGACTCGTCAATCCCGAACGGGGAGGTCCGAGGCGAGTCCCCGTGGCCGCGCAGGTCGACGCGCAGCACGCGGAAGTGCTGCTGCAGGCAGACAGGGGCCCAGAAGCTTCGGTTCTCGGTGATGCCGTGGACTGCCACGAGTAGCGGTCCCGTGCCGTTGAGGTCGCGGGCCAGCTGATTGTGTTCCTGGCTCATGGAATGCTCCTTAAGATTTACTTTTATGCAATTGGACTTGAATCTGCTGACCGTGCTGGACGCCCTGCTCGAAGAGGGCAGCGTGATGGGTGCAGCCGAGCGGCTTCACCTGTCCTCGCCCGCGGTCAGCCGCACCCTCGGCCGACTTCGCGCCGTCACCGGGGACGACATCCTGGTGCGCACCGGCCACTCGATGACGCCCACCCCGTACGCACTGTCGGTGCGGGAGGACGTGCACCGGCTGGTCAGGCAGGCGCACGCAGTGCTCTCGCCGATCCGTGAGCTGGACCTGGCCGAGCTGGATCGCACCTTCACGATCCAGTGTCACGACGCGGCGGCCGCGTCCCTGGTACCGGTACTGGTCGGGAGGGTCCAGCGGCAGGCTGCCGGGGTGCAGTTGCGGGTGCTGGCGGAGAACTCCGTCGACACCGACGACCTGCGCCACGGCCGCGTCGATCTGGAACTCGGTGGCGGCAGGCCGAGTCTGCCCGAGTTCCGGTCCGAGCCGCTCGGCGACGATCGGCTCGTCGTGGCGATGCGCGCGGACCACCCTTGTGCCGCCGGACTCGACCTGGCCTCCTACGCGGCGCAGCCACATGTGGTGATCTCCCGGCGCGGCCGCCTCACCGCACCGATCGACGACGCGCTGGCCGCCGAAGGCCTGCGGCGCCGGGTGGTCGCGGCGGTGGCGACGGTGTCCACCGCCCTGCAGATCGCCGCCCGCGGCGACGCGCTGGTCACCTGCACGGAGATCCTCGGCCGCCCGCTCATCGAGGCGTTCGGGCTCATCGCCCGGCCGCTGCCGATCGCGTCCCCGGCAGCGACGATCAACTGCAACTGGCACCAGCGCTACGATTCCGACCCCGCCCACGCCTGGCTCCGCGAGCAGGTCCGGGCGTCGATCGAGGAGATCACCGCCTGCTGACCGCTCGGCCTACTCCGCCAATGGCAGGGCTACGGCACCGGGAAAACCGGGCGCCTCCGCTTCGTCGAGCATCGCCGCGGCGACGGTTTCCCGGCTGACCTTCGCACCGAGGTCGAAGGGAGGCGCGGCCTCCAGGCCGACCGTGCGCCGACGGGGGCTTTCCGGCCCGTCAGCGAGCATCCCGGCGTGGAAGACGGTGCCCCCGGCCGCGAGAACGGTGTTGTCGGCTTCGACCTTGTCCGCGAGCCGGTCGCCCAGCACCTTGGCGAGTACGCCCGCGCCCTCCCCCGCCACTTCGGCCGACTTGCCCGTGCCGTAGGCACCGAGCCAGATGACGCGCCGCGGTCCGGCGGCGACGACGGCCCGGGCGCCGGCCAGGAGAATCCCCGCCCGGTCCGTGCCGAGCGCGGAAAGGACCACGGAATCCCCGCCCACGACGGCGGCGATGCCGGCCGCGTCGTTCACATCGCCCGCCACTTTGCGCAGGTTCGGGGAGTCGGACACGGCGATCCGCTCGGGATCACGCGCGATGGCGGTCACGGTGTGACCACGTCGCAGCGCCTGTCGGGTGAGGGCGATTCCGGTCTGGCCGGAGGCCGCGAGGACGGTGAGGTTCATGCCGGGAACGTTAGGGAGTCCATCACTTGACATCAAATGCAAGTATCTGACTTGGTAAGTTACCTAGACGCAATCACGTCGGGGTGAGGAGCGGAGTGGGCCGCGCGGGAACCTGCGGGGCCTTCGGGATGAACACCGGGACCTGCCACGGATATTCACCGTTGCCGAGGTGGACCTGTGGCAGCTTGGGCTCCTCCCAGATGTCAGACATGGGTTCTCGCGGGGTGTGCGACGACCGGCATTCGAGGCGGTTTTCCGTGGTCCGCCAACCTCTGCGCACAGCAGGGCGGCGGCGGACATCATCTGCCTGCCGTCGCCGCTCGGGCGGGTTTCGATCGATTGCCTGGAGAACGCGGTGTTCACGGTGGCCAGGACGACGTTGGCCACCGAGCCGCCGTCGCCAACGTCCCCAGTAGCCCGGTCGCCGAGACGTCGACACAGCGCGCCACCAGTCGACATGGCGCGTAGCGCTGCAATCCACTGCGGACGGGGTCTGGGTGCGGCAGAGGTGTCGTCACCATGAACGGCGAGTCCTGGCTGCGCGAGCCCTTCGGGCAAGGTCATCGTCTGTGTGCTGTCACGGACACGCGGCATGCGGCGTGACGGCGTGCACCGCGAGTCAAATGCATGTGAGTAAATCCCTAATTGACCAAAGTGCATTTGAAGCAATCAGTGTTTGCTCGTAGTGTCGAGACGTGCCTCCGGCCGCACCTCGCTGATGAAGGAAGCCCTTGCCTGCCGCATCGGTACTCACTGACGAGCCGGCAACGCAACTCCCGCTATGAGCCTTCAGACACACTGCCCGTCTCGGCGGCGACCCCGGCACCCCCGACCGTCAACGCGAAGGAGTAAAGAAGTTGTCCACGAAATCCACGGTGATCGTCGGCGGCGGCCTCGTAGGGCTCACGGCCGCGGCCTCCCTCAAACTCATCGGCCACGACGTCATCGTGCTGGAACAGGCACCGCGAATTCGCGCCGTCGGCGCCGGAATCGGCCTGTGGGCCAACGCGTTACGGGAGTTCGACCACCTCGGCATCGGCCCCGCAATCCGCGACATGGGCATCGAACAGAACACATGGTTCTTCAGCCCTGCCGGCGATCCGGTCCGCGCACCTGGTCAAACCGACAGCGAGCACCAGTTCCTCCTCGTGCCGCGCCCCGAGTTGAACAATCTTCTGGCCGACACCATCGGTCGCGACCGAATCCTCCTCGACGCCCACGCGACCGGATATACCGAGACCGCATCGGACGTCGTCGTGCACCTCGCCAGCGGCGAGACACTTCGCGCAGATCTACTGATCGGCGCGGACGGCGTCCACTCAAACGTGCGCAAGCAGCTGGTGCCGGGGAGCGACGCCGTAACGCACTCCGGCCACTATGTCTGGCGCGCGATCGTGCCGACCGGCAACCAGAAATCGGAGGCCACCGTGCTTACTGTCGGCCACCGCCGAACCCGCGGCGGATACGCCAGGATCGCTCGCGATCGGACCATGTGGATGGTCAACCAGTTCGACGCCGAACCACTCACCGGAAGCAAGCGCGAACGGGCACTGGAACGCGCACGGAATCTGGCCGAGGCGGGATGGAACGACGAACTCCTGTCCCTGATCGCCGAAACGCCGGAGGAATCCATCCTGGAGAACCAGGTCACGCTGGTCCCGGAACTACCCCGTTGGACCAGCGCGCGCGTCGCTCTGATCGGCGATGCCGCGCACGGCCTGTCCCCCCACATCGCTTCCGGCGGCACCCTCGGCATCGAAGATGTCGGCGTCCTGCGCAGCAGCCTGACAGCCGAGGCCGACCTGGAAAAGGCCCTCACTGCCTACGAGCACGCCCGCAGCGCCCGCTTCGATACGGTCCGCGAGCACTCCGCTGCCGTCGAACATGCCGGCGACGCAGTCGAATTCGCGCACCGCTACGCCGCGTTCAGTCGCTGGATGCTCACCACGGCACCCGCCACCTGACACCGGCCGACGGGAGACCTGCTCGCTGCCCAGGCCGACCGTCACACCAACCCGAATCCTGGACCAAAAACTCGGGAGACCGGGCATCCGCCACCCCATCAGCACCTCCAAGAATTAGGGAATCACCCGTGAATTTTCGTAGCCATATGACAGGAGGCGGGTAGCAGATGCCGGACTGGATAGACCTCACAGAGTCTTTGATAGCGTCGCCTGCACTCTACGCCGTGCTCATCGCGGTATCGTTACTCGACTCTTTCCTCCCGTTGATCCCGAGTGAACCCGTCGTGATCCTCGCAGGCATCGCCGGCGCAACCGGACAGACGAATATCATGCTTGTCATCGCCGCTACGACGGTTGGCGCCTTTCTCGGCGACCTCGTTCCTTACTCCGTCGGCCGGTTGATGGGGGAACGCGTATTAAAGCGCCTGCCAGTCGGTACCAAGCGCCGGAAGGCGTATGACTGGTTCGAGCGCGAACTTGAATCACGCGGCGGTTTCGTACTCGTCTCCACGCGATTCATTCCGGTCGGACGCTATCTCGCCACAGGAACGGCAGGCGTGGTGAGATATCCGCTACGCAAGTTCATGCTGTACGTTGCGATTTCCACCTCCACATGGAGCGCCTATACCGCACTGTCGGGATACCTGGGTGGCGTCTTCTTCCAGGAGAATACGCTGCTTGCCATCGCGGTCGGCATCGGGCTCGCGTTCGCGGTAACCGGTGCGATGGAGTTCTCGCGATATATGCGGCGCCGCAAGAATCCGATCAAGCCAGATGATGTCGTTTCCGGATATCATTGAGGCGCGGCTTCCATACCGAAAGCACCCAGGAGGGTGGGGCGGGTCGTGCGAGACTTTTGTCGTAGTCTTGGGGAGACACTAGCGAAGACCCGGCTCAAACGGATGCAGTACCGACCCGGTCTCATCGAGGGCCTCATGGCCAAGACCGGACTCGACCTCCAACCGCCGTAACCCCAGCCATCAAAGATCTCTAGGTGTAGTTGTAGGTCGGGCCGGTGTGGCCCGTACCGTTGAACTCCGTGGCCCGCAGCATTCTCGTGACCCGGTGGGCGCCGTAGGTGATCACGTGAAGTAGAGGGAAAATACTGGGCTTGCCGTCGACATATCGCCACGCGACGCGCATCAATGCCATGCGGTGGAACTGAATCAGGTTGGCGTCCACGATCTTGCGCCAAGCGGCAGAAGGCGTACCTGTAGCCGCCCGACCTCTCGGATGCTCGGGCCCATGCGTGGTCATAGCGAGCGCCATGGCGAAGATCCTCCGCACGGCTGCAATTTCACGCAAAGGCTGGCGATGCCACTTCCGACGCGGAGTGACCCGCTGCCCCGGGCCCTTGAACCCGTCTCGCCGGACACCATCGAGCTGAATCGAGAAACCCCGTGCCCAGTTATGATGTGAGTGCGCGTTCCAACGCGGCGCCCTCGACGGTCCAGCGGCTGTTGCTGGACACGCCGGCCTGGACACGGTGGCAGCCGCTCGTTGAGGTTCCCGTGCCCTTCTGGACACGACTCGGCCCGCCGACCCCGGTCGCGAGGGAGTGATGGACGGAGGGAAGTGGGTGGTCAGCCGGTGGCGTCGAGGATCGCACGGGCGACTGCCTCGGCGGTCTTCGGCTGGTGTGTCCGCTCCGGAGCGGTGACGGCCACGGCCATGTCCTCGCGGTAGGCGGTGAACCAGCCCGTGATGGGCTGATCGCTGTCGGCGAACTGGTCGGCGACACCTCCGAATGCGCCGCTTCCGACGCCGGAGTTGTCGGCGTAGGCCCGCATCAGTGCCCGCAGGTCGTCCGCCACGTGGTGGGGGAGGGGGCGGCGGGTGCGGGCCGGCGTCTTCCCGCTGGCGCTGGGGCCGATGAACAGGGGCTGTTTGAACGAACCGCTCTGGATGGTGGCGGTGAGGGAGGCGAGGTTGAGGGTGTTGAGGCGGACCTCGCCCCGGCCGATGACGGCGGCGGCCTTGTCGGCGCCGTCCAGCTGGGGTACGGCGCCGTCGGCGGTGGTGATGCCGGTCTGCCAGTCCAGGCCGAGGCCGAACACGTCACGGGCCTCGGAGGCGAGGTCCTGGCCCGTGAGTTTGCCGGCCAGTCGTACGTAGCCGGTGTCGCAGGCGTGCGTGAAGACATCGGCGAACCGGGTGTCCGGGGCGCTCCAGCCGCCGGGACCGGAGAACGTCCGGCCGCCGTAGGAGGCAGTGGTGGGGCAGCCGACCTGTGTGCCGGGGGTGACTGCGTCACGGTCCAGGAGAGCCGCGGTCGTGACGAGTTCGAAGATCTGCCCCGGCGCCTGTACGCCCTCCAGCGTGGGGTCGAAGTCCGTGCCGGTGGTCCGCGCGGCCAGTACGTCACCGGTGCTGGGGCGGATGACGATCACTGACGCACCTGAATACCTGGCGGCTGCCGTGTCCACGGCCTGCTGCACGGTGGCGTCGAAACGCGTGCGGATCCGCGCCTTCTTTCCGTCGCCCAGGATGGCGACGACGCGTCCTGCGCCACCGTCGCCGGCGGAGGAGAGCCGTATGCCGAGGGCGTCTTGTTCCCCCTCGCCGTAGCGGCCCTGAATCTGTGTCAGGACTTGGGCCAGGCCGGGGTGCTCGTGTGCGGTCAGCCGGGTGCCGCGGCGGTCGGTGGTGACGGGCGGGGCGGAGTCGGCGAACGGCTGCAGGGTGTAGCCGCCTCCGTCGGGCAGAGCGGGATGGATCACAGAGCTGTGCCAGGAGACGCGAAGGCGGCCGGTGGCCGGGTTGCTCACCACGGCCAACTTCGAGACGTAGTTCCAGGTCGCCCTGGTGCCGCCGTAGTTCAGGTGTGCGCTGACCTTGAAGCGAACGGTGGCTTGGTCTGTGTGCTCGGGGAGAAGCGTCAGGGCGGTGGCGCCCGTGTCGTTCCGGTAGGCCCGCAGCTCGGTCAGGGCCTGATCGGGACTGGTGGTGAGCCGGGCGGCCTTGTCCAGGTCACCGGCCTGCCAGGCGGTCAGGAACGCACGCGCCGTGTCGCTGACGGCTCCGGTCCCGGAGTTCCGGTCGTAGTCGTCGAAGGCGTGGACCCCGTATGCGGCTCCACCGGCCAGCAGGGCAGCGGCGAGGGCCAGGGCGGCGGTGTGGCGTGTGATGCGCATCGGCTTCCTTGCGTGGTGAGGTGAGTCAGCGCCGGAGGGCTTCGACGGGCTGGATGCGGGCAGCGCGCCAGGCCGGGTACAGCCCGGCCGGCAGTCCGGTGGCCAGGCCGATCACCGGGGCGGCGATCACCGTGCCCGGCTGCACGACAGGGGTCCAGTTCCGCACGGTCGCGACACCGACCACCGCCAGGACGCCGAGCGAGGTTCCGATCACTCCGCCCAGCGTTCCCAGGACCGCGGACTCGGTGAGGAACTGGGTGAGGATGTGCCGCGCGCGTGCCCCCAGAGCGCGGCGCAGTCCGATCTCGCCGACCGCGTCATCCCCTTGACGAGGCCCGAGTCCGTGACAGCCTTCGGCCACTTCGACGTGTCGATGGCGGCGGCCACGGACGAACTGCCGAGCGTGGTGCCTGCGGAGGATGAGCCGGGGGGCGACGAGGAGCAGGCGGACAGTACGACGGCCGCAGCCAGAGCCGCGAGCTGCCGCGCCCGCCCGCTGTTACGCGAAGTGAGATGACGCATTGTTGTTCTTCAGGGTGGCGTCGAGATTCGTGCTGACGCTGCACCCGTAGGCATGCGGAACGGACTGGGAGTGCCCGGCGTAACCGGAGTTGTAATAGACCCGGTATCCGTCCACGGTGGAGCAGTTGTTGGCCGAGGCTGCATTGTTCTTCACCAGCTGACCGGAGCCGTCCCCCTCTCCCGCGGCGAACACGTAGACGTAACGGGTGACACTGGCGCCACCGTTGTACGAGACATATGTGCCAGCGTGGTCCTCGATGTTCCCATGGAACGAGGCGAAGCTGCCCGACGGATTGTCCTCACCGGCCGGGACCGAGTGGTAATTCATGTACAGGTCAACCTCGGTGCGGCTCATGAAATGCAGTTGTCGCTGACGTACTGCGTGGTGGTCGCTGCGGCAGCCGGACCGGCGTAAAGAACGGCCGAACTGACGGCCGCCATAGCTGAAACGGCAGCACTCATGGTTCTGAGACGCATGAGACCCCCTCATGTTGATTTACGGCAGACGGGAGCAGCGTGGCACCTGTGCCACGAAGTGCATTGCCGGCTGATGGTTGTGCGTCCAGGGCGGGAGCAGGTTTTTTGTGCCTCTTCGCCGGACGCCTCGTCATTAGACATGGCATGCACAGGACCTACAAGGTCCGTTCGCAGCACTCGGGACGGCTGGCTTGCGCTTCCATGCCCGACCGAGGAGTAATCAGTTACGTCAACTTGATTGCCTGCCAGGGGAGTTGTATGACGGGGTGGCGCGATGGAGTCGTACGGCCTGCCCGACCGGTTGACGGATTCTTGACCGCTCCCCTGCCTTTCCCTGACCAGTGGCTCACCCGGGGCATTGACCTCGATCCTTCAGGGGTGATCGTTGCCGCATAGGGTGATTGCTTCGCCCTGTTTGTCCTCGCTGTTCGCGGTCAGG
>NZ_JBWLKM010000112.1:0-23779 GCF_059026085.1 Streptomyces sp. a15
CGCTCCACCAGCAGCGGCAGCGTCTCCGACGCCGTCACCAGCTCCCGCAGCGGATAGTGGGCCAGGACCGCGTCCACTTCCGGCGTCAACGCGGCGGCCAGTCGGGCCGCTGCCGGGCGGGTCTCGTCGCGCAGGGCGGCGACGGCGGCGCGCAGGACCTGCCGTTTGCCTTTCTTGGGGACGTCGGCGGCCGCCCGTTCGTACAGCCGGGCGCCCTCCTCCAGGACGAGTTCGGTGTCCATGCCCGCGGGGATCTTGATCTGGGCGTGGTGCCGCCAGGTGGTGACGGGATCGCCCCAGGCCTGAACGGTGTACGTCCAGCGGCCGGGCGCGTCGGCGCTGACGGTGGCTCCCCAGCGGTCGGTGCCGGGCGCCAGTTCGCGCATCGGCGTCCAGGGGCCCGGCCGGCCTTCCGGATCCGTCAGGACGACGTTGGCGGCGACGGCGTCGTGCCCCTCGCGGAAGACGGTGGCCGAGACCACGAAGGTCTCGCCCACGACGGCCTTGGCGGGCCTGCGTCCGCGCTGGACGACCGGGCGGACGTCCAGGACGGGTATGCGCCCGATGCCGGTGGCGGTGTCGCCCGCGGAGGGTGGCTCCGGGGCCGGCGGACCGTCGTCGACCGGGCGCACGGGTACTGCTTCGGTGCTCGGTGTCGGGGGTGCTGACGAGTGGTGCGTGGCGGGCATGACCGCTCCTGTCCGCGTCAACGTTGGGTGGGCGGATGGCTGTGGGGAGGTGGGTCCTGCGTGGTGTCCCTGTGGTGTTTCTCAGGGGCGTACCGGAGGAGCCTTCCCACCCTATTCGGGTGGGCAATCCGGCACTTTGTTAACTACTCACGCGTATGTCTGCACACAGGACCGGCCCCGTTCTGGCCGAACGGGGCCGGTGCGGGAGTCAGCCCCGGTCAGCGCGGTACCCGCAGCAGTTTGTTCGGAGATCCAAGGCCCCGGCCGGAGACTTTTCCGGACCCCGCCATGTCGACAAGTGCCTTCCCCACCTGGGCCGGAGTGGCCTTTCGATGGTCCGCGAGATAGAGCGCGGCCGCGCCCGCCGCGTGCGGCGACGCCATCGACGTACCGGACGAGGTGGCGGTGGCGGTGTTGCTCGCGATGGCGGTCGACGTGACCGACACACCTGGCGCGAACAGGTCGAGGGCCGAGCCGTAGTTGGAGAAGCCCGCCCTGACGTCCTTCCTGTCACTCGCGCCGACCGTGATCGCCTGCCGTACGCCCGCCGGGGAGTACAGGGAGGCGGGCCGGCCGTCGTTGCCGGCGGCGATCGTGTACGTCACGCCGGACGCGATGGACGTGCGTACGGCGGCGTCCAGCTGGGCGTTGCGGTAGCCGCCCAGGCTGAGGTTGGCGACCGCGGGTTTCTTCGCGTTCCTGGTCACCCAGTCGATGCCGGCGATGACCCGGGCGGTGGTGCCGGCGCCCGCGTTGTCGAGGACGCGTACGGCGACCACCTTGGCCTTCTTGGCCACGCCGTACTTGGTGCCGGCGACCGTGCCGGCGACATGGGTGCCGTGGCCGTTGCCGTCGCCCGCGCTCTTGTCGCCGCCGACGAAGTCCCAGCCATGGCTCGCCCGGCCGCCGAAGTCCTTGTGGCCGGTCCGGATGCCGGTGTCGATCACGTAGACCGTGACGCCCGCCCCCGCGGAGTCCGGCCAGGTGTAGCTCTTGTCCAGCGGCAGGTTCGGCTGGTCGATGCGGTCCAGGCCCCAGGACGGCGGGTTCTTCTGGACGTGGTCCAGGGTCACCCGGGTGTCCTGGACGACCGAGGCGACGCGCGGGTCGGCCGCGAGCAGCTTGGCCTGTCTCTCGTCGGCCCTGATCGCGTAGCCGTTCATCACCGTGCCGTAGGTGTGGCTGATTTCCGCCCCGTACTTCTCGGCTATGCCCTTTCCGGCCGCCGACGGGGCCTTCGTTCCCCCCTCGAGTGTCACCAGGTAACTTCCGCCGACGGAACCGGGTTGTCCGGCACCGAGTATCCGCCCCTCCGGTACGGCGTGCGCGGGCAGGGTGATGGCCGAAAGCGCCGCGGCACAGGTCACCGCGGTCAGGCCCCCCGCCACGCGCAGACGCCGTGTTCGCGTCCGTGCCATGGCTCTGTACCCCCTCCTCAACTCGGCGTACGACAGCCGGGGTCACCGCGTGCGCGGCTCCTCGGGCCGGTACGCCACTTGGCAGCCTGTCGTGCGGTGTGAAGTACGACAAGGGCGCCTACGGGGGCGGAATCGGCCAAATCGGGTCAGGAGTCATAGAGTGCGGCCAGAACGTGCCCGCGCCCGCCGGCAGGCGCCGTGGTTACGGAGGCCCCGTGCCCGATACCTTCGAAGCTGCCGACGGACGCACACCGCCGTGCGTCCTCTTCCTCACGCCCGCTTGAGGTGGAATGTGAAGGCGATCCGTCGATTCACCGTCCGACCCGTGCTCCCCGACCCCCTCCGGCCGCTGAGCGACCTCGCGCGCAATCTGCGCTGGTCCTGGCATGCGGAGACCCGCGATCTCTTCCAGTCCGTCGACCCCGAGCGCTGGGCCGCCTCGGGCGGCGACCCGGTACGGCTGCTCGGCAGTGTGCGCCCCGAGCGGCTCGCCGAGCTCGCCGAGGACCGCCGCTTCCTGCGCCGGCTCACCGCGGCCGCCGACGATCTGAACGACTATGTGACCGGCGCCCGCTGGTACCAGACCCAGACGGCCGAACTGCCCGCCGCCGTCGCCTACTTCTCGCCCGAGTTCGGTGTCACGGCCGCCCTGCCCCAGTACTCCGGCGGCCTCGGCATCCTCGCCGGCGACCATCTGAAGGCGGCCAGCGACCTCGGCGTACCGCTGGTCGGCGTCGGGCTGCTCTACCGGCACGGCTACTTCCGCCAGTCCCTGTCCCGGGACGGCTGGCAGCAGGAGCACTATCCGGTGCTCGACCCGAACGAGCTGCCCGTCGCCCTGCTCAAGGAGCCCGACGGCACCCCCGCCCAGGTCTTGCTCGCCCTGCCCGGCGGCAAGCAGCTGCGCGCCCGGATCTGGCTGGCCCAGGTCGGCCGGGTCCCGCTGCTGATGCTGGACTCGGACGTCGAGGAGAACGCCCTCGGCGAACGCGGGGTGACCGACCGGCTGTACGGCGGTGGCAGCGAGCACCGGCTGCTCCAGGAGATGCTCCTCGGCATAGGGGGTGTCCGGGCCGTGCGGACGTACTGCCGGCTCACCGGGCACCCCGAGCCCGAGGTGTTCCACACCAACGAGGGGCACGCCGGCTTCCTCGGCCTGGAGCGGATCGCCGAACTCTGCGCGCAGGGACTGGACTTCGACTCCGCCCTCGAAGCGGTCCGGGCCGGGACCGTCTTCACCACGCACACCCCCGTCCCGGCCGGCATAGACCGCTTCGACCGCGAGCTGGTCGCCCACCACTTCGGCCCCGACGCCGAACTCCCCGGCATCGACGTCGGACGCGTCCTGCAACTGGGCATGGAGACCTACCCGGGAGGCGAACCCAACCTCTTCAACATGGCCGTGATGGGCCTGCGCCTCGCCCAGCGCGCCAACGGCGTCTCCCTGCTGCACGGCAGGGTCAGCCGGGAGATGTTCTCGGGACTGTGGCCGGGATTCGACGCCGAGGAGGTGCCGATCACCTCCGTGACCAACGGGGTGCACGCCCCGACCTGGGTCGCCCCGGAGGTCTTCCGGCTGGGTGCCCGGCAGATCGGCGCGCAGCGCACCGAGGACGCCATGACCGTCGGCGGCTCGGAGCGCTGGGACGCGGTCGCGGACATCGCCGACCAGGACATCTGGGAGCTGCGGCGGAACCTGCGCGAGCAGCTGGTGACCGAGGTGCGGGAGCGGCTGCGGGCCTCCTGGCGGCAACGCGGGGCCGGTACCGCCGAGCTGGGCTGGATCGACGGGGTGCTCGACCCGGACGTCCTCACCATCGGGTTCGCGCGGCGCGTCCCCTCGTACAAGCGGCTGACGCTGATGCTGCGCGACCGCGACCGGCTGATGGATCTGCTGCTGCACCCGGAGCGGCCGATCCAGATCGTGGTCGCGGGCAAGGCGCACCCGGCGGACGACGGCGGGAAGCGGCTGGTGCAGGAGCTGGTGCGGTTCGCGGACGACCCAAGGGTGCGGCACCGGATCGTGTTCCTGCCGGACTACGGCATGGGGATGGCGCAGAAGCTCTACCCCGGCTGCGACATCTGGCTGAACAACCCGCTCCGGCCGCTGGAGGCCTGCGGGACCAGCGGGATGAAGGCCGCGCTCAACGGCTGCCTCAACCTCTCCGTCCTGGACGGCTGGTGGGACGAGTGGTTCCAGCCCGACTTCGGCTGGTCGATCCCCACCGCCGACGGCGTCGGCACCGATCCCGACCGGCGCGACGACATAGAGGCCGACGCGCTCTACGACCTGCTGGAACAGCGGGTCACCCCGCGCTTCTACGAGCGCGGGCAGGGCGGGCTGCCCGACCGCTGGATCGAGATGGTCCGCCAGACCCTCACCCTGCTCGGCCCGAAGGTGCTGGCCGGCCGCATGGTCCGCGAGTACGTGGAGCGGCTCTACGCCCCGGCCGCCCACGCCCACCGCACGATGGCCCCCGAGGCCGCCCGTGAACTGGCGGAGTGGAAGTCCCGGCTGCGCTCGGCCTGGCACGGCGTGACCGTCGACCACGTCGAGACCACCGCCGCCACCGCCACCGCCGAACTCGGCACCACCCTCGGGCTGAGGGTGCACGTCGGCCTCGGCGGCCTCGCCCCCGAGGACGTCGAGGTGCAGGCGGTCTCCGGCCGGGTGGACGGGGAGGACCGCATCACCGACGCCACGACCGTCCCGCTGAAGGCGGCGGGCGGCCCGGACCCGGAGGGACGGTGGGTGTACGAGGGCCCGCTGTCCCTGGACCGCACGGGGCCGTACGGCTACACGGTCCGCGTCCTTCCCGCGCACCGGCTGCTGGCTTCCGGGGCGGAGCTGGGGCTGGTGGCGCTGCCGGCGGAGGACGTGGTGGAGGCGGCGGGGGTGCTGATGAGGTGAGGCGGCGGGAGTGCTGAGGGGGTGAGGCGGCGGGTGTGGTGTTGCGGCGGCTGTGCGTGGGTCGGCTCAGATCTTCTCCAGCGGCGCGCACAGCCGCCGCAACACCGCCCCGCACCGCCGGGCGTACGCGTGCTGCAACCCCCGGGTCGCCGGGCCGCCCGCTCGGGCGTACCACTTGGCGCCCTTGCTGAACGCGGAGATCGTCAGCCAGACCGTGCCGTCGCCGGTGCGGTCCACGACGAAGGACTCCTCGCCGCACTCCGGGTGACCGGTCAGCGTGCCGTACGCCCAGCCGGCGCGGCGGGGTTCCTCGACCGTCCAGACCACGCGGCACGGGGCCTTGATCAGTCCGGCGAGGGTCACGGTGACGTCGACCTCGGGGGCGGCGCGGTCCGCGCCGGCGTCGATACCGACGCCCAGCTCGCGGTGCATCTCCCAGGTCAGGACCGCCTCGGAGGCTCTGCGGAAGACCTCTTCGCCCTCACCGATACGGGCGCGTACATGCAGGGGGTGGAAGCCGGGCGGGCAGAAGCCGTCCCGCCGGGTGGCGCCGACATCGTCGTACGTGAAGGACATGAGTACCAAGAGTAGGGCGGCCCCCGGGAATGCCTTCGTCCCGGGGGCCGCGCGTCTCACCCCGCCGTGAGGCCTATGGGAACGTGAGCTTCCAGCTGTTGATGTAGCCGGTGTCCCGGGCCGCGTTGTCCTGGACCCTCAACTGCCACGTCCCGTTGGCCACCTCGGAGGAGGCGTTCACCGTGTACGTGGTGTTGAGGTTGTCCGCGCTGCCACCGGTGCCGTACGCCTTCAGGGTGTACGCCGTGCCGTCGGGCGCGACCAGCTGCACCTGGAGGTCACCGACGTAGGTGTGGACGATGTCGACCGCCACCGCCAGGTTCGACGGCGCGTTGCCCGTCCGCCCGGACACGGTGAGCGACGAGGTGACCGCCGCTCCGTTGTCCGGAATCGATACGTCGGTGGCGTTCTCGAAGGCGGTGCCGCCACCGCCCCCGCCGCCACCGTCGGAGCGGGCGCCGACCGCGACGCCCGCCCAGGCGTCCTGCACGGCCTTGTACTCGGCGCTCGTCGTGCCGTACAGCTCACCGGTCGCCGCGAGGGTGCCGGTGCGGGCCGCCGCGTAGTTGGTGGTCGAGGTGAACTTCGTGGTCAGCGCGCGGAACCAGATCTTCTCCGCCTTGTCCCGGCCGATGCCGGTGACCGCAAGGCCGTCCGCGGTGGGCGAGTTGTAGCTGACCCCGTTGATGGTCTTGCTGCCGCTGCCCTCGCTCAGCAGGTAGAAGAAGTGGTTCGCGGGGCCCGAGGAGTAGTGCACGTCGACCGAGCCGATCCCGGAGTACCAGTTGTCGTACGACGAGCCGTCCTGGCTCGGCTTGTCCATGTAGCGCAGCGGCGTGCCGTCGCCGTTGATGTTGATCTCCTCGCCGATGAGGTAGTCACCGACGTCGGAGGCGTTGTTGGCGTAGAACTCGACGGTCGAGCCGAAGATGTCGGAGGTCGCCTCGTTGAGACCGCCGGACTCGCCGCTGTAGTTGAGCCCCGCCGTGTTGGAGGTGAGCCCGTGGGTCATCTCGTGCGCGGCCACGTCGATCGAGGTCAGCGGGTTGGCGTTGCCCGAGCCGTCGCCGTACGTCATGCAGAAGCAGCTGTCGGACCAGAAGGCGTTGACGTAGTTGTTGCCGTAGTGGACCCGGGAGTAGGCGCCGACGCCGTCACCGCGGATGCCGCTGCGGCCGTGCACGTTCTTGTAGTAGTCCCAGGTCAGCGCGGCCCCGTAGTGCGCGTCCGCGGCCGCCGACTCCAGGTTCGACGGGGTGCCGTTGCCCCAGATGTCGTCCGGGCCGGAGAACAGGGTGCCGGTGCCCGAGGTGCCGCGGTTGAGGTTGTACGTCTTGTGGCCGCCGCGGGCGCCGTCGGTGAGGTTGAACGTCGTCCCGGACTGCGTGGTGCCGAGGGTGACCTGACCGCTGTACACCGTGTTGCCGGTGCCGGTCTCGATGGCCTCCCACTCGTACAGCTTCGCGCCGGTCGTCGCGTCCGTGACGACGTGCAGCTCCTGCGGGGTGCCGTCGTGCTGGAAGCCGCCCACGACCGTCTCGTAGGCGAGGGCCGGCTTGCCGTCGGCCGCCCAGATCACCTTGCGCGGGGCGCGGTTGACCTCGGGGCTCTTGGCGTCCTCGGCTTTCGCCGCGGCGAGGGCCTGGGTCCTGGCCTTGGTGGCGGACAGCTTGGCCGTCGTGGTCGCCGGCTTGATGGCGGCCCGGGTGGCCTTGACGACGGTGTCGGTCGCGTCGGCCTTGGTGCTCTCCACGACCAGATCACCACCCAGGACGGGCAGGCCGTCGTAGGTGCGCTCGTAGCGGGTGTGGACCGTGCCGTTGCCGTCCTTGAGGACGTCACGAACGACCAGCTTCTCCTTGGCGCCCAGGCCGAGTTCGTCGGCGGTCTCCGCCTTGGCGGACTCGGCCGTGCGGAGCAGCGCGGCGCGCTGGGCGGGGGTGAGTTTGACCGACTCCGCGCCCGGTATCACCTTTCCCGCGGCCGACGGTGCCTTCTCCGGGGCTGCGGTGGCGGCGCCCGACTGGACGGCCGCGGCGATCAGGGCGGAGACGCCGACGAGGGCCACGGCGGCGACCCTGCGACGAGGGGTGGTGCGGGTGGGGGAGGTGCTGGTGTGGGAGGTGCGTCTGTGGGAGGAACTGTCTCTCAACACTGACTCCTTCTGCGTGGCCGCGGGTCGCACGGCCAGGGGAGACCGGTCGGCGGGTGGGCCGTCCGGGCAGAACAGGGCGGTGCGTGGAACCACGTGCGGCCGCGTCACACGGATGTGCTGTGGGGTTGCTGTGCAGCGGCCGTGGGAAGAGTCGCAGGAGAGGGCGGTTTCTGTCAGGAGCGCGTCAGGAAGTTGGCCGGAAATGGTTCGTTCTCCGGGAGTTCATGTTCGGTATACGGACTGAACGGACCGAACAGACTGAACGGTCAGATCGAGGTCTCGGTCGAGGCCGACCGGTCCCCGTGCCACGACCCCCACAGCGCCGCGTACGCCCCGTCCGCCGCCACCAGTTCGTCGTGCGTGCCGAGTTCGGTCAGCAGGCCGTCCTCCATCACCGCCACCCGGTCCGCGTCGTGGGCGGTGTGCAGCCGGTGGGCGATGGCGATGACCGTGCGGCCTTCCAGTACGGCGGCCAGGGCCCGCTCGGTGTGGCGGGCGGTGGTCGGGTCGAGCAGGGCCGTGGCCTCGTCGAGGATCAGGGTGTGCGGGTCGGCCAGGACGACCCGGGCGAGGGCGAGTTGCTGGGCCTGGGAGCCGTCCGTACGGCAACCGCCCTCGCCGAGCGTCGTGGTGAGGCCCTCCGGCAGCTCCCGTACCCAGGTGCCCGCGCCGACCGCCTCCAGCGCGGCCCACAGGTCCTCGTCCGTCGCGGTGGGTTCGGCGATGAGGAGGTTGTCGCGGACCGTGCCGAGGAAGACGTGGTGCTCCTGGGTGACCAGGACGACCTGGCGGCGCAGCTGTTCGGGGCCGAGGCCGACGACGGGCACCCCGCCGACCGTCACCGTGCCGGTGCCGGGCGCGTCCACGCCCGCCAGCAGCCGGCTCAGGGTGGTCTTGCCGGCGCCGGAGGGCCCGACGACCGCGAGCCGTTCCCCGGGGCGCACGGTCAGGTCGACGCCGCGCAGTACCTCGCCGCCCCGGTCGTAGGCGTAGCGCACGCCGGTGACCTCGATCAGGTCGTCCGCCGGGACGGGGGCGTCGGCCGCGTCGGCCCGCGGGGCCCGGGCCAGCCCCTCCACGCGGGCGAACGAGGCGCCGCTGCTCTGCAGTTGCTCCACCCGGACCAGGATCTGGTCGAGGGGCTCGCTCATCTGCCGCAGATACAGCGCCGCAGCCACCACCGCGCCCAGGCTCATCACGCCGTCCGCGTGCAGCATCCCGCCGATCACCAGCACCCCGGCCACCGGGATCAGGTACGACACCTCCACCGCCGGGAAGAACACCGTGCGCAGGTAGAGGGTGTGCAGGCGGGTGCGCCGGGACGTCTCCAGGGCCTCCCGGCTCGCCCTGATCCGCCGCTCCTCCAGGCGGAGCGCCTCGACCGTGCGCGCGCCCGACGCGGTCGCCGCGACGACCTCGGCGACCTCGGAGTTGGCCGCGCCCTCCGCCAGATAGCCGTCCCGCGCCCGGCGCAGATACCAGCGCAGGGCGAACCAGATCGGCGTCAGGCCCAGCACGCCGAACGCACCGAGCAGCGGGTCGATCACGAACACCGCGACCAGCGCGAACAGGAACTGCACGCCGTTGATGAGCAGTTCGGGGCCGGCGTCGCGCAGTGTCGTGCCGACGGTGGCCACGTCGGCCGTGCCGCGCGCGGTCAGGTCGCCGGTGCCGGCCCGCTCCACCACCGACGCCGGCAGCGCCAGCGTCCGGTCCACGAACTCCTCGCGCACCCGCGCCAGCGTCCGCTCCCCGAACCGGTGCCCGACGTACCGCGCCCACCGGGCCAGCAGCAACTCCGCCACCGCGCACACCAGCAGGGCCAGCGCCAGCCGGTCCACGGCCGACACCCCGTCCCCGCCCCGCACCTCGTCGATGATCCGCCCCAGCAGCCACGGTCCGGCCAGCCCGGCGACGGCGGCCAGCGCGTTCAGCGCGAGCGTGGCCGCGAAGGCCCGCCGGTCGGCCTTCACCAGCCGCACGGAGGCCCGCCGCACGTCGGCGGGTTCGGCGACGGGCAGCTGCCCGGAAGAGGTCGTCGAGCCGGTCACCGTACGGCCTCCTCGGCATCTGCGGTGTCTGTGATCTCGGTGTCTGTGATCTCGGTGTCTCGCGCCACCAGCGCCCGGTATCCCGGCTCCCGCTCCAGCAGCTCGCGGTGGCTGCCGGTGGCCGCGACCTTGCCGTCGACCAGGTGGAGCACGGTGTCCGCGCGGTCCAGCACCAGCGGGGAGGTGGTGGTGACGACCGTCGTACGGCCCTCTCGCGCGGCCCCCAGCCGCTCGGCCACCCGCGCCTCGGTGTGGGCGTCCAGCGCCGAGGTCGGCTCGACGGCGAGCAGCACCTCGGGGTCGGCGACCAGTGCCCGCACCAGCCGCACGCGCTGCCGCTGGCCGCCGGAGAGGTTGCGGCCCTGCGCGTCGATCGCCGAGTCGAGCCCGTCCGGCAGGCCCTGCACGATGTCGTCGGCGACGGCGGTGTGCACGGCCCGCGCGATGCGCTCCTCGTCGCCATCGCCATCGGCGTCGCCGCCGACCAGCTCGCGCAGGGTGCCGGCGAACAGGTCGGCCTCGTGGTCGGCGACCAGGATCCGCCGTCTGACCTGCGCCAGCGCGATCTCGTCGAGCGGCACCCCGCCCCAGGTCGCCGCCGAGGGGACGTAGCGGCCCAGACGGTCGAGCACGACCGCGCTGTCGGCGGGGCGGGCGCAGGCCAGCGCGGTCAGCCGCCCCGGCAGCACCCGCACGCCCGACTCGGGGTCGTGCAGCACCGAGGGCTCCGCGGGCGCGTCCCGGGTGCCGGCGTCCTCCATCGGCTCCAGACGCAGGAACCGTACGACCCGCCGGGCCGCCACCAGACCCCGGCTGATCTGGTAGCCGCACTCAACCCAGAACGCCACCGGTCCCACCAGGACCGCCACATAGCCGTACACCGACACCAACTCGCCGATGGTGATGGCGCCTTGGGCGGCGAGCCGGGCCGCCAGCCAGGTCACGACGGCCATGAACAGCGTCGGCAGTCCCACCCCGAGCGCCTGCACCCAGCTGGTCACCGCGCCGACCCGGTAGCCCTGCGACCGCAGCCGCTGCGAGTCCCGGTGGAAGGCGTCCGCGAACAGCCCTTTGCCGCCCAGGCCGTTGAGGACCCGCAGCCCGCCCGCGAGGTCGGCGATCCGGGCGGTCAGCACGCCCTGCCGCTCCCGGTACTCCGTCTCGGTGCCCTGCAGGCGGGTGAGCAGCGGCCCGACCAGCAGGACGATCACCGGGATCCCGAGCAGCACCACCACGGCGATGAGCGTCGAGACCGACAGCAGCAGCCCGGCGACCACCAGATAGGCGACGACCGCGCCGACCCCGGGCCCGACGACGGTCAGGGACTGGCTGATCGTCTGCACGTCGCCCACGCCGATCGTGACGACCTCACCGGCCCCCGCCCGCCGGGACAGCGCGGCACCCAGCCGGACCGCCTGCCCGACGACGACCTTGACCGTGCGGAAGTTGGCGTCCATCCGCACCCGGGTCATCGTGCGGTGCCGCATGATGCTCAGCCAGGCGTTGAACGCCCCCACCGCGAACAGCGCGACACTCCAGCCGACCAGCGCGCCCATGTCGCCCGGCTCGAGGCCTTCGTCGATCGCCCGGGCCATCAGGTACGGCGTCGCCGCCAGCAGCACCATCCAGGTACTGCCCAGCAGCGCCCCGGCGGCGGCCCGGCCCGGCTGGCACCTCACCAGCCACCACAGATACCGGCCGCCGCCGCGGCAGTCGGGCGTGCCGGGATCCTCGTACGCGTCGATCATGTGCAGGTGTCTCCCTGGCTGGTGTCTCCCTGACCGGTCACGCCAGGCTGTCCCGCCACGCCCGGTGCAGATCCGCGAACCGGCCTGTGCCCGCGACGAGTTCGTCCGGACTGCCGTCCTCGACGATCCGCCCGTGCTCCATGACCAGCACCCGGTCCGCGATCTCCACGGTCGACAGCCGGTGCGCGATGACCACGGCCGTACGCCCCTTCAGCACCGTCGCCATCGCGAGCTGCACCGCCCGCTCGCCCGGGACGTCGAGCGAGCTGGTCGCCTCGTCGAGGATCAGCACCGCCGGGTCGGCGAGCAACGCCCGGGCGAACGCGACGAGTTGGCGCTGTCCGGCGGAGATACGGCCGCCCCGCTTGCGGACGTCCGTGTCGTAGCCGTCGGGCAGCGCGGTGACGAAGTCGTGCGCGCCGATCGCCTTCGCGGCCTCCTCGATCTCCTCACGGGTGGCGTCCGGCCGTCCGATCGCGATGTTCTCGGCGACCGTGCCGGAGAACAGGAACGCCTCCTGCGTCACCATGACCACCCCGCGCCGCAGCTCGGGCACGGCGAGGTCGCGCAGGTCGACGCCGTCGAGCAGGACCCGCCCGTCGGAGGGGTCGTAGAAGCGGGCGAGCAGCTTGGCCAGGGTCGACTTGCCCGCGCCGGTCGAGCCGACGACCGCGACCGTCTGCCCTGCGGGGAGCGTCAGATCGAAGCGGGGGAGGACCTCGCCGCCGGTGCGGTAGGCGAAGCGGACCCCGTCGAAGACGACCTCGCGGCCGGGGTGTTCGGACTTGAGGGGCGGGAGCTCCTTGGGTGCCGACGGTTCGGGCACGGACGGGGTCTGGGCGAGCAGCCCGGCGATCTTCTCCAGGGAGGCCGCCGCCGACTGGTAGGAGTTCAGGAACATCCCTAGCCGGTCGATGGGGTCGTACAGCCGCCGCAGATACAGCACCGCGGCCGCCAGCACCCCCAGCTCCAGCGAGCCGTCCGCCACCCGGTGCGCGCCCCACAGCACGATGACGGCGACCGCCGTGTTGGCGACCAGCCGGGAGCCGACCACATAGCGGGCCATCTCCAGGAGCGCGTCACCGTTGGTCCGCTCGTGCCGGGTGTTCAGCACCCCGAAGTCGCCGTCGTTGACCGCCTCCCGGCGGAAGGCGCGCACCGGCCGGATGCCGTTCATCGTCTCGACGAACTTCACGATCACGGCCGCGATGGCCGTCGACCGCGCCCGGTACACCCGCCCCGCGCGGCGCCGGTAGAGCCGGATGAGCAGATACAGCGGCACGAAGGACGCCACCGCCACCGCGCCGAGCCCCAGGTCCAGCCAGAGCAGCAGCGCCGAGATGTAGACGAAGGACAGGACGACCCCGACCAGCTCCTGCAGACCCTCGTCGAGCAGCTCGCGCAGGGACTCCACGTCCGTGGTGGAGCGGGAGATGAGCCGGCCCGAGGTGTAGCGCTCGTGGAAGTCGACGCTCAGCGCCTGCGCGTGGCGGAAGATACGGCCGCGCAGGTCGAGCAGTACGTCCTGGTTGACGCGGGCGGCGGCGACCACGAACGCCGACTGCAGGGCGCCGGAGGCGAGCGCGCACAGCAGATAGCCGACGCCGACCGCGACCAGCGGGCCGTTGTCGTGGTCGCGGAACGCGGGGACGGCGCTGTCGATGGCGTACGCCACCAGCAGCGGGCCCGCCTGCATGGCCGCCTGCTGGAGCAGCAGCAGGAGCGTCGTGAAGGCGACGCGGGCCTTCATCGGGGCGAGCAGGGAGCGCAGCAGGGCGGCGGTGGCGCCCGGGGGAGTGGGCAGGACGTCGCGGTCGAAGGCGTCGTCCTGGCGAGCGGTCTCGTCGGCGGGCTGGTGCTCCGTGCCCGGTGCCGTGGTCGTGGTCGTGGGCGCCGGAGCCGTCATCGGGCTGCCTCCTCAGTCGTGCCGCTGGGGGTCCCGGCCATCAGATGGGCGTACTCGGCGTTCGTGCGCAGCAGTTCCTGGTGCGTGCCGACGGCGGCGATCCGGCCGCCGGAGAGCAGGGCGACGCGGTCGGCGAGCAGGACCGTCGACGGGCGGTGCGCCACGATCAGCCCCGTGGTCCGATCGAGGACGTCCCGCAGCGCGGCCTCGACGGCGGCCTCGGTGTGCACGTCCAGCGCGGACAGCGGATCGTCCAGCACCAGGAACCGGGGCCGGCCCACCACGGCTCTGGCCAGCGCCAGCCGCTGCCGCTGGCCGCCCGAGAGACTGAGCCCCTGCTCGCCCACCTGGGTGGCCGTGCCCTGCGGCAACGCGTACACGAAGTCGGCCTGCGCCACGGCCAGCGCCCGCTCCAACTCGTCCCGCCCCGCGTCCCCTTGAGCCCCCATCAGTACGTTGTCCCCCACTCCGGCGGAGAACAGGGTCGGCTCCTCGAAGGCGACGGCCACCTTGGACCGCAGCTCCTCCCGGGACATCGCGGTGATGTCCTCACCGTCCAGCGTGATCCGCCCGGACGTCACCTCGTGCAGGCGCGGCACGAGCGCGGTGAGCGTGGTCTTGCCGCTCCCGGTGGCACCGACGAGGGCCATGGACTCGCCGGGGCGGATGTGGAGGTCTATGCGGTCGAGGACGGGCGGTGAGTCTTCGGGGGCGTCGGGGTAGCGGAACGACACGTCCTGGAAGCGAAGTCCGCTGTCCTCGGCCCGCGGTGCGGCGGCTGTCGCCCGCGACTCGGGCTTCTCGTCCATCACCTCGAAGTACCGCTCGGTCGCCGTCGCCGCCTCCTGACTCATCGCCAGCAGGAAGCCGATGGACTCCACCGGCCACCGCAGCGCGAGTGCCGTCGACAGAAAGGCCACCAGTGTCCCCGCCGACAGATCCCCGTCGGCCACCTGGACCGCCCCCAGCACCAGCGCCACCCCGATCGCCACCTCCGGCAGCGTCACGATGACGCCCCAGATCGTCGCCAGCAGCCCGGCCTTGCGCAGCTCCGTCCCCCGCAACGTCCGCGACAGCGCCCGGAACGCCCGCGCCTGACTCCGGTGCCGCCCGAACCCCTTGGTGATCCGGATGCCGAGCACGCTCTCCTCGACGACCGTCGTCAGATCGCCGACCTGGTCCTGGGCCCGCCGCGCCACCTTGGTGTACCGCGTCTCGAAGACCACGCAGGTCACGATCACCGGGATCGCCGGACCGAGGACGACCAGCCCGAGCGACCAGTCCTGGATCAGCATGATCACCACGCCGACGACGATCGTCACGCCGTTGACCAGCAGGAACGTCAGCGGAAACGCGAGGAACATGCGCAGCAGCATCAGGTCCGTCGTGGCCCGGGACAGCAGCTGTCCCGACGCCCACCGGTCGTGGAAGGCCACCGGCAGCCGCTGGAGATGCCGGTACAGATCGGCCCGCATCCCCGCCTCGACCGCCGCGAGCGGCCGCGCCACCAGCCACCGCCGCAGCCCGAACAGCAGCGCCTCCGCGAGCCCGAGCAGCAGCAGGTACAGCGCCCCGAGCCACACCCCCGCGGAGTCCCGGTCGGCGACCGGCCCGTCCACCATCCACTTCAGCACCAGCGGAATCACCAGCCCCGCGCACGAGGCGAGCACCGCGACGAACGCGGCGGTCAACAGCCGCCTCCGCACGGGCCGGACGTACGGCCACAACCGCAGCAGCGCGCGTACGGCCGACCGGCCGACGGGTTTTCCGGGGTCCTTGGTGGTTACAGGTGTCGTCGCCATCAGCACGGAGCCTACGGATCGGCACTGACAACGCCCACCGAGTTTTGGCCGGACCAGGATCGGCCGCTGGTCCTACGACCTGCGTGTTCGAGGGGTCGTACAACGAAGGTCTGGGGGTCGTACGACGGCCGATGTACGGGCCGCCTGTCCGTCTGCCGCGACGCTGGATGCCATGTCCTCGGCGTCTCCCTTGCCGTCGAGGAGGGCGAGGCATCCGCACGAACGGCGGCACCGTCCTCCTCGTCACCCACTTCGTGACTCCACCCACGCGTGAACGCGCGGGCTTCCTGTGTCGGTGGCTAGGCCACGTCACAGAGGGCCAGCCCGGCCCTGTTGAGGATGTTCAGGGCGGCGACGTGGTCCGCGTTGGCGGTCATCTGGCACGCCGTGCACTGGAACTTCGCTTGGGTGGCGCGGTTCTCCTTCGCGACGTGCCCGCAGGACGGGCAGGTGCGGGAGGTGTTGCGGGGGTCCACCGCGACGACGGTCCGACCGGCGCTTTCAGCCTTGTTGGCGAGGATCGCGAGGAACACCACCCAACCCGCGTCGAGGATGCTGCGGTTGAGGCCGGCCTTCGAGGTCCGCTGGTTCGGGAGGTAGACGCCTTCCCGCTCCGGGGCGGGCTTGGGGGCCGGGGCGCGGGTCATGCCCGCCGTGTTCAGTTCCTCGTGTGCGATCGCGTCATGGTCGCGCACGAGAATGCGGGCGGTCTTGTGCGCGTGGTCCAGGCGCTGGCGCCGGATCTTCGCGTGGATCTGGGCGACCTTCCGCGCGGCGGCGCGGTGGGCCTTCGTACGTCGCTTGGTCCGCTGGGGGAATGTCGACAGGTGCCTCTGGGCCTCGGCCAGGTCCTCGGCCGCCGCCTGAAGGAAGCGCGGATTGGCAATGTGCTCGCCGTCCGACGTGGTCAGGAAGTGCGTGACGCCCATGTCGATGCCCACGACCGCACCCATGAGGGGCAGTTCCTCGGTGGGGACTTCGTCGCAGGCGAGGACCACGTACCAGCGGGTGCCCTCCCGCTTCACCGAGACCGTTCTGACCCGGCCGCTCATCGGCCGGTGCTGGTGTACCCGCACATGCCCGACGCCCTGGAGGCGGACCCGGGTGCGGGAATCGTGCGGGGTGGAGTCCCAGCGGCAGCCGTCGCCGTCCTTAGGGAAGGTGACGGTGTCGAAGTGCCCGACGCCCTTGAAGCGCGGGTACCCGGGTGCCTGGTCGGCCTTTACGCGGCGGAAGAACGCCTGGAACGCCTTGTCCAGGCGGCGCAGCGTCGCCTGTTGGGAGGAGAACGACCAGCGGCCTTGCCGCTCGGGGTCGTACGCCCGGATCTCGCGGAGCTGGGCCGACTGGCCGCCGTAGCGCACGGTCGTCTTCGATACGTGCCGGTAGGCGTCCCGGCGCTCCTGCAACGCGCCGTTGTACAGGGAGCAGTGATCCTGCAGCATCTCCGTCAGGGCCCGCTCCTGGCGGACGGTAGGACGCAGGAGGAACTTGTACGCGCGGATCACGTGCCGTCCTCCCGGTTCTTCTCCCTGGGGCGTTCCCACTGGGTGTCGATGTACCGCCGCACCGTCGCGGACGAGACCGCGCCGACGGAGGCCTCGAAGCGAGGTGGAGCCCTTGAACTGGTTCGCCACGAACGACTGAACTGGTTCGGCGCGAACGACGGGGAGTCCTTCGGATCGTGCTTGACGAACACGTGGACGTAGTCGGTCATCACCTCCAGCGCCACGATCTCCCCCCGCTCGTCGGCCTTCTGCCGGATCAGCTCGTCCGGACGTTCCGCGACCCGGCCGCCGAGGACCGGGCGGCGGTACTTCGGGCAACACACCACGTGCAGCCCGAGGTCGTACACGCCGCCGACGAACCGGCGAACCCTCCTGGTCGCGGTCACTCGATTCCCCCTCCAACGAAAGTCGCAGGCCCCTCGAAAGGACCGCTGATGGAGTGGCAAGTGCAGGTACAGCGGCGTACGAGCAAGATCCCGTGCGAATGGGGCAGTGGGACATCCTCGGTCTGGCGGCACTCGCGGTGGAGGCCCTTGTAGTCCGGCCGCTGTGCGACCGCACACTCAGCGGACATGGTTGACGTGTCGACAGTGAGCGCGGTCACCGCGCGGTCAATTCAGCCCGGTGCCGAGAGCACCGACAGGGTGGATACGCGATCACGTCGTCCTGGAGGCGCTCGGGATCCCCGGTGCCGACCTCGTAGCGGTGGACGAGATCCGTCCGCCGCCCATCCCGGTCGATCTTGTACACCTCGATGGTCATCATGAACGCCCCGCTTCCTCGTCCCGCTCGTGGGTTACACAATGGCGCCGGAATGTCGCCTTGTGTGACGACGTTAGGGGCGTCATTCGGGGGTTATTTAGGGCGACATTCCGGCGTCATTCCCGGTACCGTTGATCTCATGGCAACCCCGAACAGCACACTCCGGGCGGTCCGCATGGGGCTGCTCATGTCACAGGACGAATTCGCCCGCGCGGTCCGTGAGGCCGGGCATCGCACGGGCCAGCCCAACGACGCCTCCAAGCGCCTCGTGCAGCGGTGGGAGTCCGGCGAGACGGCCGCACCCAGGCCGGTCTACGCCCGAGCCCTGGAGGTCGTCACCGGCCTGCCGATCGACTCCCTGGGCTTCGCCGCCTCGGTACAGGCGCGAGTCGCCGACGACGGCCACGGCGGTCATGATCTCGTGGACAGCCCGACCGGCGTCCCCGTGGCCAACGGCGCCCCGGCGCCCCAGATGGCCCCGCGCGGGAACTACTCCGGCGTCTGGTTGTCGACCTACGAGTACTTCAGCTCCGGCCGCGACGCGTCGTTCACCGGCAAGCACTACATGGTGCTGCTCCAGCACGGCAACCGGCTCACGGCCCGCAGCCTGCCGAACGCGTCGCTCAACCCGGACAGCCCGCTGACCCTTGATCTCCAGATCGACGGCGCCACGGTCACCGGCACGTGGACCGAGCAGACCGCGTCCGAGGGCTACTACCGGGGAGCGCGCTACTTCGGGGCGCTCCAGATGCTGGCCGAACCCACAGGCCGCCGGATGGCCGGGAAATGGGTCGGCTTCGGCAAGGACTTCGACGTCAACACCGGCCCGTGGGAGCTGCGTCTCATGGACGCCGACACCGGCAAGGCGACCTTGGCCAAGTACGACCGGCCGCCGGAGGAATGAGCCGCACTTGGGGCACCTTGATCAGGTAACGGTTCCCCCACCATGGAATCTCGCGAAGCCGAGAGCTTGGGGGAGGGGTGGCGGAGGGCTGAACCCCTTCACGCCCCCACCCTCAGCAACAACACCGCACGCGCCGGCACCGTGATCACCGCCCCCGCCCGGTGTTCGACCCCGGGCGCCTCCCCCTGCTCCTCCCTCGACGTGTCCACCACCACCTCGTACCGCTCCGCCCACGGCGGCCCCGGCAGCGTGAAGCTCGCGGGCCGGTCCCCGGCGTGCAGGACGGCGAGGAAGCTGTCGTCGAGGATCGGGGCGCCGCGCTCGTCGCGGCCGGGGATGTCCCGGCCGGAGAGGTACATGCCGAGGGTGGCGGCGGGGGCGTACCAGTCCCGTTCCGTCATCTCCGTGCCGCGTGCCGTGAACCAGGCCAGGTCCCGCAGACCGTCCGCCGAGTGCGCCCGCCCGGAGAAGAAGGCGCGGCGGCGGAGCACGGGGTGGCGGTGGCGCAGGTCGATCAGGCGGGCGGTGAGCTCGAACAGTTGCTTCCAGCCGGGGTCCTCCAGCAGGCTCCAGTCGACCCAGCTGATCTCGTTGTCCTGGCAGTACGCGTTGTTGTTGCCGCGCTGGGTGCGGCCCAGCTCGTCGCCCGCGACCAGCATCGGCACGCCCGTCGACAGCAACAGGGTCGTCAGCAGGTTCCGCAACTGGCGGCGCCGCAAAGCCCGTACGCGCTCGTCGTCCGTCTCCCCCTCCGCCCCGCAGTTCCACGACCGGTTGTCGTCCGTCCCGTCCCGGTTGCCCTCGCCGTTGGCCTCGTTGTGCTTGCGTTCGTACGAGACGAGGTCCCGCAGCGTGAAACCGTCGTGCGCGGTGATGAAGTTGACCGAGGCGTAGGGCCGGCGCCCGCCCCAGGCGTACAGGTCGCTCGACCCCGACAGGCGGTAGCCCAGGTCGCGTACGTCTGGCAGCGCACCCCGCCAGAAGTCCCGTACGGCGTTGCGATAGCGGTCGTTCCACTCCGTCCACAGGGGCGGGAAGGCCCCGACCTGATAGCCCCCGGAGCCGACGTCCCACGGCTCGGCGATCAGCTTCACCCGCCGCAGCACCGGGTCCTGCGCGATCACGGCCAGGAACGGCGACAGCATGTCGACGTCGTGCATCGAGCGGGCCAGCGCGGCTGCCAGGTCGAAGCGGAAGCCGTCCACGCCCATCTCGGTCACCCAGTAGCGCAGCGAGTCGGTGATGAGCCTGAGGACGTGCGGCTGCACCACGTGCAGGGTGTTGCCGCAGCCCGTGTAGTCGGCGTACCGGCGGGCGTCCGACTGGAGGCGGTAGTAGCCGCGGTTGTCGATGCCCTTCAGGGACAGGGTCGGGCCGAGCTCGCCCGCCTCCGCCGTGTGGTTGTAGACCACGTCGAGGATGACCTCGATGCCGGCCTCGTGCAGCGCGTGGACCATGCGCTTGAACTCGCCGACCTGCTGTCCCGTCGTACCGGAGGCGGCGTAGGACGCGTGCGGCGCGAAGTAGCCGATCGAGTTGTAGCCCCAGTAGTTCTTGAGGCCCTTGCGCAGCAGATGGTCCTCGTGCGCGAACTGGTGGACCGGCAGCAGCTCGACGGCCGTGACGCCCAGCTTCACCAGGTGCTCGATCGCCGCTGGATGCGCCAGTCCGGCGTACGTGCCCCGCAGCTCCTCGGGGATGCCCGGGTGCAGCTGCGTGAAGCCCCGTACGTGCACCTCGTAGATCACCGAGTCCGCCCACGGCGTCTTGGGCCGGTGGTCGTCCATCCATTCGTCGTCGGGGCCGTCGTCGTGGACCACAACACCCTTCGGGACGTACGGCGCCGAGTCCCGGTCGTCGCGTACGGTGTCGGCGACCTGCTGCTGGGGCCAGTCGCGAACGTGCCCGTACACCTCCGGCGGGAGACTGAAGTCGCCGTCCACCGCGCGGGCGTACGGGTCCAGGAGCAGCTTCGCCGGGTTCCAGCGGCCGCCGGTCCACGGGTCCCAGCGGCCCTGCACCCGGTAGCCGTAGCGCTGGCCGGGCATCACGCCCGGCACGAAGCCGTGCCAGATCTCATGGGTCAGCTCGGTCAGCCGGGCCCGTGTCTCCTTGCCCGCCTCGTCGAACAGGCAGAGCTCGACCGCCTCCGCCCCGCCCGCCCACAGCGCGAAGTTGGTGCCCGCCACCCCGTCCGGGCCGACCCGGAACCGGGCGCCCAGCGGCGTGGGCGCCCCCGGCCGCACGGGCACGGCCGGCGGTGGCGCGGTGCGGCGCGCGCCGTTGACGACGGCGGCGGTGCGACCGTCCTCGGCCACCGCCTCCTGCTCGGCTGCGCTGGACACCTGTCAGCCTCCCACGGCTCGTGGAACGACGTGGGAAAGGGCAGGTGACGTCCCGGCCACGGCACCCCCTCGCGTCGTTCTCCCCACTGTTCTGCCCAGAGCTGCGGTCGCACTCACGTTTCCCCGAAGCAGGCGCCGTCGTTGGGCACGCCGTGAGGCACGTAACTGGGCGCGCACGGCGCGTGGGGGTCGCACTGGCCACCGTACTGACATGGGCAGGACTGCTGGCCGGGGCCACCGGCTGCACTACCGACGGCAGGGGCGCCGTCGACATCGGCGGGCTCGGCAAACCCCCGGCACCGAAGGACATCATCAGGATCACGCCCGACGACGGCACCAAGGGGGTACGGCCCGAGGAGAAACTCCGGGTACGGGTGCCCGAGGGACGACTGGAGTCGGTCAAGGTCGTCCGGTCCCAGGACGCCCAGGAGTCCCCGGTGCCCGGGCATCTCTCCGAGGACGGCCTGAGCTGGGAACCCGACGACGAGAAGCTCGCACTGGCCGCCAAGTACACGATCGACGCGGTCGCCCTGGACGGCCGCGGCCGCCGTTCGGCGCGCCACACCACCTTCACGACGCACGTCCCCGACGAGCGCTTCATCGGATACGTCACCCCGGAGAACCGCTCCACCGTCGGCACCGGAATGATCGTCTCCCTGGAGTTCAACCGGGAGATCGAGCACCGCGCGGCCGTCGAACGGGCGGTCCACGTCACCGCGAATCCACCCGTCGAGATCCGCCCGCACTGGTTCGGCAACGGCCGCCTGGACTTCCGCCCCGAGCAGTACTGGAAGCCCGGCACCCAGGTCACGGTCAGCCTGCGGCTCAGGGACGTCGAAGGAGCCCCCGGCGTCTACGGCCTCCAGTACAAGACCTTCTCCTTCACCATCGGCCGCAGCCAGGTCTCCCTGGTCGACGCGGCCGAGCACACCATGGAGGTCCGGCGGGACGGCGACCTGCTGGCCACCGTGCCGATCACGGCCGGCGCCCCGAAGACCACGACGTACAACGGCAGGATGGTCGTCACCGAGATGCTCGAGGTGACCCGGATGAACGGCGCCACGGTCGGCTTCAAGAAGAAGAACGGCAAGGGCGAGTACGACATCCCGGACGTCCCGCACGCCATGCGCCTGACCGACTCCGGCACCTTCCTGCACGGCAACTACTGGGCGCCGGACGCCTTCGGCCGGGTCAATGTCAGCCACGGCTGCGTGGGCCTCAGGGACGTGAAGGGCGGCGGTTCGGACACGCCCGCGGGCTGGTTCTTCGACCGCAGCCTCATCGGGGACGTCGTCGAGGTCGTCCACAGCAATGACAAAAAGGTCGCTCCCGACAACGGGCTCGGAGGGTGGAACATGGGCTGGAAGGAGTGGAAGGCGGGCAGTGCGCTGAAGTGACCCGACAGGGGGGCGGGTTGCTCCAACGTTCCGTTGAAGTCGGTACGGAACAGTGACAATCAGGAGCCGCATGTGCTCCTGACCTTGTGGTTACTATGCGCCGGTGCGCGTGGTGGTACGCGCGGGGGAGCGGGGGCCGGAACAGGCCCCGCGAGGGGAGAAGAGTTGAACGTGCAACCGATACCGGGGGCGTCGGTTGACGCGCGGGGGCGACGCGGCCGGGGGTTGCCGGCGCTGATACTCGGCGTCCTGCTGCTGGCCGTCACCGCGTGCGGCGGGGGCGGCGGCTCCGACTCGGGGGGCGGGTCCGGGTCCGGGAACGGGAACGGGACGAACAACGACAAGAGCTCGTCCCAGGCGGAGACCAAGCAGTCGCAGGCCGTCGTCTCCATAGCCCCGAAGGACGGCGCCAAGTCCGTCGACACCAGCGGCGCCCTCAAGGTCAGCGCCGCCAAGGGCGAGTTGACCCAGGTCGAGGTCAAGGACGCCAAGGGCGCCGAGATAGCCGGGAAGATCACCGGCAACGGTGCCACCTGGACGCCGTCCACGCATCTCGCCGCCGCCACCAAGTACACGGTGCACGCGGTCGCGAAGGACTCCGAGGGCCGCGAGGCCGCCGAGGACTCCAGCTTCACCACCCTGACGCCCGAGAACACGTTCGTCGGCAGTTTCACCCCCGAGGACGGCTCGAAGGTCGGCGTCGGAATGCCGTTCTCCGTCCGCTTCACCCGGGGCATCACCAACCCGGCCGACGTCGAGAACGCCATCAGCATCAAGACCGAGCCGGCCGTCGAGGTCGAGGGCCACTGGTTCGGCAACGACCGCCTGGACTTCCGCCCCGAGGAGTACTGGAAGGAAGGCACCAAGGTCACCGTCGACCTCAACCTCGACGGCGTCGAGGGCCGGGACGGCGTCTATGGCAAGCAGGACAAGACCATCTCCTTCACCATCGGCCGCAACCAGGTCTCCGTGGTCGACGTCAAGAAGCTCACGATGAAGGTCATGCAGGACGGCAAGGTCGTCAAGACCATCCCGGTCACCACCGGCAAGCCCGGCATGGAGACCTGGAACGGCCAGATGGTCATCAGCGAGCGGCTCACGGTGACCCGTATGAACGGCGCGACGGTCGGCTACACCGACGCCGACGGCAAGGGCGAGTACGACATCAAGGACGTCCCGCACGCCATGCGCCTGACCACCTCCGGCACCTTCATCCACGGCAACTACTGGGGCGGCGGCGCCTTCGGCAACTACAACGCCAGCCACGGCTGCATCGGCCTGCGCGACGTGCGCGGCGGCTACGACAGCGGGGTGCCGGCGGCCTGGTTCTTCAACCACTCGATGATCGGTGACGTGGTGACCGTCAAGAACTCCAACGACGCGACGGTCGCGCCCGACAACGGGTTCAACGGCTGGAACATGTCGTGGGAGAAGTGGAAGGCGTAGGGCTTCCCGTAGGGGTACGGCCCTGGTGTGAGGTACGGCACCGGGGTCGTGTCGTTAATGCCCGTACTGTGTCTGCCTGGGGGACAACCGTTCCTTTGGACTGAGCGGGAGTGAGCCCGTTCAGCCGCACGCCCCGAACGGTCTTGGGCGCACTGGTCCCC
>NZ_JBWLKM010000113.1:0-23468 GCF_059026085.1 Streptomyces sp. a15
TCCCAGACGCTCACCCGCAGCCGGTCGCCGCCGAGTCCGCGCAGGCGGAGGGCCGCCGGGCCGTCCGAGTACCGGTAAGCGTTGGTGACGAGCTCCGAAGCCAACAGCTCGGCGCGCTCCTGGAGTTGGTCCATGCCGTGTCCGGCGAGTACGGCTCGCAGGGTGACGCGTGCGATGCGGGCTGCGCGGGCGTCGTGGGGCAGTTGGAGGGCGTACGCCCATGTTGGGGATGTCTCGCACTCCAACGGGGATACGGTGACCATGAATGCCTCCTGCGGTGGGGGGACTTGGGCCGGTTGGGCGGCTCGGTTCTTACCGTAGGACCTAAATGGACTACATTCCACGCGAGCTAGGGAATGTAGTCGTTATTGCCTTCGTGTGGGTGACCTCCACGACGTACGTACGAATGGGAAGTCGCAGTCGATGCCACAGCCAAGCCCCCTCCTCACAGCCCGGCGTCGTCGTCTCGGGGTCGAGTTGCGCAGGCTGCGCGAGCGGGCCGGCCTGTCCGCAACGCAGGCCGCTGCCCTGGTCGGAGCCACACAGTCACGGGTGAGCAACATCGAAGCGGGGCGCTACGGAGTGAGCGCCGACCGCGTACGCACCCTCGCCCGGCACTACGACTGCACCGACGAGCCCTTGATCGAGGCACTCGCCGCACTGACCGGCGAGCGCCGACGCGGCTGGTGGGAGGAGTACCGGGACATGCTGTCCCCTCGGATGCTGGACCTGACGGAGGTCGAACATCACGCCACCGCAGTGCGCGTGGCGCACGTCATCAACATCCCCGGGCTGCTCCAGACCGCCGACCACGCCCGCGCCCTCTTCGGTCACACGGTGCCGCCACTGAAGCCCCACGAGATCGAGCATCGCGTTTCACACCGCATCAAGCGCCAGGAAATCCTGCACCGCGAGCAGCCCTCGCCCTACACGGCGATCATCCACGAGGCCGCCCTCCGCATGCGGTTCGGTGACCGGGCCACGGTCCGCGCCCAACTCCATCACCTCACCGAGGTCAGCGAGCTGGAGCACATCACGATCACCGTCGTCCCGTTCGACAGCGGTCCGTTCCATACCTCGGGGCAGGGGATCGACTACTTCCACGGAACGGTACGCCAATTGGACACCGTCCAGCTGGACACCGACCACGGGGCCGAACTCATCGACGCTCCGGCTCAGTTGGATCGATACTGTCTGATCCTGGATCGGGTCGAGCATGCGGCGCTTTCCCCTGCGAAGTCACGTGATTTCATTGCCCAGCTTGCCCAAGACCTCTGAAGGAGTCCTTCATGACAGAACTGCACTGGCAGAAGTCCACGTACAGCCAGGAGGCCTCCGCCTGCGTCTATCTCGCCACCACTTCCACCAGGCAGATTGTCGTCCGCGAAAGCAGCGAACCGGAGACTATCCTCACCACCGGACCCCGACAGCTCCGGGCGCTGATATCCATCCTGAGGCAACAAAGTATGAGCCGCCGCGACTGACCGCTCAGTTTCGGTCTCAGCACACCTCCACATGTTCGGCGACTTTCTTCAGGGCAGCCGCTCCGATGGCGCGTTCCAGAGAGTCGCCGACGAGTCGGCGAGCTTGAGCCAGTCGCGGGGGCGCGCTCCACCACGTACTGTAAATCGCATTCGAGCACTCTGAGTTCACGTGAGTCGCCCCCGAGATGCCGTCCACGAGTCGGCGGGCACGAAACTCCTCGACATCGACGCACTCTCGCACCGCTTCGCTGTCGATTTCCCGGACCCTCGCTGGGAGTTTCCATCACCCGGCAGTGAAGCAACACAAAGTTCCCCTCCGTGCTGATCTGATCGATCGCTCTTTCGGAGGGGAACTCCAGGTGCCTTTCAGTATTCGGATTAATTCAAGATGTGCCTAAGAATTAACCGAAGGATCCGCAGTGAACAAGGCGATCCAAGAAATCCTGAAACGACTCTGCGATTCGCCGAGGAACGCGATCCTCGTCGATGTATGCAACGGACGGTTCACCCGAAACCCCACACGAGGAATAGTCGAGCATCACCGCATCATGGCCGCCAGAAGGCATGTCGCAGATGACCACTCCGATTTCTGGATACTCCCATTCTGCGATCAGGTCGGCGCTTCCCAAGCCGGATGAAGAGTCGATCCCCCATTTTCCGCCGATTCCGAGAAGCGCTCGAATCTCGAAATGGTCTGCAGCCCAGGATGTGGAGAAATCCGTACCGAAACAGCGACGTTTCAGCACGCCACCGTTCCGTTGCTGCAGCACCGCCACATAGCTGGAGGGAAGCCGCACACCGAGTACGTCCTCCGCCCGAAGAACCATATTGGCATCCAGAGGAGCTCCTGTGTAGAATTCTTCATCCTCAAACAGTTCGTTCATTGCTACCTCCCTCCGGAGAATCCGCCTGTGTGCGCTGTGCGCTGTGCGCTTATGAGCTTCAGTCTCGATCAACTGCATGAGGCCAGGCTCTTGGTGGTGGTGCCAGGTATAGCCCGCTGGTTGTTCTTCGAGTCCTGCCGCACGGGTGGCTCGCAAAAAATCCGTTCCGCGACTACCGGAAAGCTCGATCCGGACATCAGGCACATCTGGATGGCGCCACGCAGAGAAGTCAGGGAAGCCATCCGCATCGAATGGAACATTCGTCTTGGGATGAACATCTCCCGCCAACTTTCCATTTCTCACCTTCGGCACTCCGCCGTCGGCACATTCGCAGCTTGCCGGGTGCCCTGTAACTGCACCACCACAATTGTGAACGAGGACCGGAGTGGACCCTGCGAGCACATAGTACGTGTGCAGGTCGCTGACCGTGAGGTTGTGGACTACGGCTTCGGAAGCCGTCCAACGAGTGACCGCGGTGATCTGGACCTGGATTTCTGTGCTGGTACGCAGCCACTCCCCGGACCGCAGATCCGTCGCGTCAATCCACTCGCCCAGCTCGGGAACCCAGAAGGGGTGTCCGTCGGTGGCCGTGACCGAGGCGCTCTCGTTCCCGTTCGTGCCGTCGAGATCGAGGGTGACCTCGACGAGGTGCTTCAGACCCTTGCCCTTGATCTCGGCAGTGACCGTCTCGACCTTCGTCTCGCCGGTCTCCGGATCCGTTGCACGGACCTTGTCCCCGATATCGACGTCCTCGATCTTCTTCGTCGAGCCGTCGGCCATCAGCACCCGGGTACCGGGCGTGAAGCTGTTGTCGGTGAGGCACCCCCTGGCCTGCCTGCTCCTCCGCCAGTCCTTGAAGCTGTCCCACAGGTCCTGGCCCAGGCCGACCACGCGCTTGATCAGTGCGGCGGCCTTGTCCACCCGGAACAGGTACTTCGAGACGAGTCGGCCGAGTGGGCCGCCGCTGATGAGCGAGGTGACGACGTTCAGGGCGGTTGCCCCGCAGGAGCCGAGGCTGCCCGTGGTGAAGCAGTCCAGTGCGTCCGTGATGCCCAGCTCGTCCGCGATGATCTGGCCCAGTTCCTTGGCTACGGCGATCGCGCGCTGCTTGGCCGCGTTCACCTCGGACTGGACCGCGCGCTTCTGGACCGCTGCGGCGGAGTCCTGGCCCAGCGCCTCCTCCAGCGTCACGCCGGCGGCCGCCGCGTTCGACGAGACGCGCGGTGGGCCCGGTTCGTGACCGGGGGTGGTGTTCTCGCACAGGGGGCACGGCCGGGTCGGGCAGTCGATGTCCGCGCACATGCCGCTGGGGTCGGCGTTGGCGACGGGATTGTTGTTGCCGTACGCGTAGCCGTTGATCTGCTGCGGGTTGTTGTAGTTGATGACCGGGTCCGCCGAGATGAAGCGGCCGGTGTCGGCGTCGTACTCCCGTGCGCCGAGTGTGGTCAGCCCCGTGGACTCCTGGATCGTGCCGCCCACGAAGCCCTTGTCGTTGACCCAGCCCGTGGACGACGAGGACTGGTCGCGCGCGTTGCCGAACGGGTCCGTGCGGCGCCGGGTCGTCTCGCCCGTCGTAGCGTCGACCGCCAGTTCCGCCGTGCCCTGATGGTCCGACGCCAGGAAGTGGACGCCGTCCGCCTCCCGCATCGCGACCGTCGAGCCGCCGAAGGAGTAGTAGCGGGTCGCCGTCACCGCGGACGTGGACTTCGCCAGGTGGAGCTCCATGCCCGGCAGGTAGAACGTCTTCTCGTCGGGGGTGTCCCGGAGGATCCGCTCACCGGATGCGTCGTACTTGTACGACGTCACCGTCCCGTCGGCATTCGTGACCGTTGTCAGCTCGCCCTGCTTGTCCCAGGCGAGCGACTGCGTGTCGCCGCCGAGGACACGTGTCTTGGTGTTGCCGGACACGTCGTAGGTGTAGGTGTCCTTGGACGTGATCTGCGGGGTCGTGCTTGTCGCAGTCGTCGTCTCGACCACCGACGACACCGTGTGCGGGCCGGACTTCGCCCCGGACGGGCCGGCGCCCGCCTCCCCGTACTTGTACGAACGGGTCGAGGTCGCGCCGCCGTTCACTCCGTGCCGTACCTCGCTCGTGCGGTTGCCGATCGAGTCGTAGCCGTACTCCGTCCAGAACGGGGACACTCCCCCGACCGTCGAGGACGACGCAGCGGAGGAGCACGCGCTCTCCGAGGCTCCCGTGCCCGACGCCCCGCCGGAGGTCACCGATGACGTCCACGTGTCGGTCAGCCGGCGCAGGCCGTCGTACGTGAAGCACTGGACGTCGCTCGTGCGACCGGTCGGGGTGTCGGCGATCGACAGGATGTCGCCGATCGCGTTGTACGTGTAGTTCGAGTCGTACGCGACGCTCGACGCGCCCTCCACGTCCACCCGCGAGTTGGTCAGGCGGTCCGTGCCCTGCTCGAAGGTGTTCGTGATCCAGGTCTTGGGTGTCGACGAGACACCCGTGGAGAGCTCCAGCTGCTCCAGGTTGGAGGTCGGGGAGTAGGAGACGTCCGAGACGTAACTACCGCCGCTCAGCGACGTGTTGAGCGCGACAGGGCGCTGCAGTTCGTCGTACGAGTACGACAGCGCCTCACCCGTCAGACCTCCCGCCGCCGGCAGGCCCTGCCCCTGCACGGTGCCGTCGCGGTTGTACTGGGTGTTGAACTCGTACGTTCCGCCCAGCTGCGGCTCGGCCGTCTTGGACAGGAAGTACTTCGTCGAGGTCGGCTTGTAGTCGTTGTCCGCGTCGAGGACCGGGTAGGTCACCGACGAGTGGACCGCACCGTCCTTGTAGGTGTAGACGCCGTACAACTCGCCCTTGGCGGCCGTGTCGTACCGGGTCACGGAGAGCCGGGTGCCCGTCGTGGCCTCGCCCTGCCAGGTGGAGACCGAGCGGCCCAGTTCGTCGTACACGGTAGAGGTCTTGTCGCCGTTGACCGTGGCGGAGGTCATGCGGTCGAGCTCGTCGTAGGTGAACGAGCTGGTACCCGTGTCCGGGTCCACCGCCGACTTCTTGCGGCCCAACTGGTCGTAGGTGTACGACCACACGTTGCCCACGTCGTCGGTCACCTTCGACAGCAGCCCCGAGGCCGTGTAGCCGTACGACGTGGTGACCGCGGCACCGTCGGCCGGGTACTCGAGCTGGGTCGTCGTGCGCTCACGCGCGTCCGTGACGACGGTCGTCTTCGTGCCGCCCGTCGGCGGGGTCGTCGTGACGCGGTCGCCGCCGTACGCGAACGTCGTGCGGTACTTCTCCGTGCCCTGGACCTTGAAGATCGTCGCCTTGGTGCGGCTAGCGCCGTCGTACTCCGTGACCGTCTGCGCGTCGAGGTCGGCGTTGACCGGCTCGAAGAGTGTGGAGGACGGGGCGCCGGCGGCGTAGTAGGTGTCATTGAGCTTCACCACGCGGCCGGAGCCGTCGTAGAAGGTGTCCGCGACCATACGGCCGCCGCCCGCGCCCTCGGTCTGTTCCTGGCGGGGCCGCAGGAAGCCGTCGTACAGCGACCACTCGCTGCCGTAGGACGTGCCGTCGTTCTCGATCTTCTGGGTGTGGACGGCGGTGGGGCCGTCGTCGCCGCGGATCAGGTACGCGTACTTGAGGGACGGCGCGAAGCCGGAGGCCTTGGGGTGGTCCGGCAGCCACACCGACACCAGACGGCCCAGGCCGTCGTACGCGAAGTCGGTCCGCATGCCGTTCTGGTCGACCTTCGCGCTCGGCAGTCCCCACTGGGGGGCGTACTCCGTCGAGGTCGTCCAGCCGAGGCGGTTGGTCGTTGTCGACTTGGTTGCCAGGCCGTACGCATTGTTGGTGTAGGTGGTCGAGGACGTGTACGTCGTCGACGACGACGCCGTCTGCGCGTCCTTCACCACCAGCGGGCGGCCGTAGTCGTCGTACGTCGTGACGGCGGTCGTCTGGTACGTCGCCGTCGTGCCGTCGTGGGACGAGAGGCGCTTCGTCGTGGTCGCGTCGCCCTTGGTCGGGGCCGCGCCCAGGGTGGTCGAGCCGTCGTAGTAGGCCAGGTCGTCCGAGATGACGTCGGACTTGCGGTTCGGAGTGGTGGCGCAGTCCACTCCCACCTTCTCCACCCGCGACACATACGAGTACATGTGCAGGCTCACACTGTCCGCGTACTCGGTGCGGGTGCACTGGTTGTCCGCCACGCCGATCTCACCGAGGTCGTCGACCCGGACCGCACGACCGGTCTTGCCGTCGTACGACGTCGTCGACTTCGTGTGTCGCCAGCCGCCCGTGGCCAGCGCGACGTATGTGTCCAGCGAACCCCGCGCTACATAGCGTGCCTTGCGCGTGCCCCAGTCCTTCGTCTCGGTGGCCGTCACCGCGGTCCAAGGCACCGTCACCGATTTCTGGGTGACGGCGGAGCCGTTGTACGTGATCGTCTCCAGCTCCTGACCGGCCTTCCAGTCGGAGTCGTCGTAGGAGACACCGAGGGAGTCGGCGACCTTGGCGGAGCGGGTGGTGCCGCTCTTGTCGACGTCTCCGTCGAGGCCGCGGAAGAAGACGTGCTCGCTCTTGGTGTTGGACGCGGAGTTGGTGCCGGCCGAGGTGGCGACCTGGACCCGGCCGTAGCCGCGCCAGTCACCCCAGGTGCGGTACTCGGAGGTGGTGATGCCGTCGGCCGGGGTCTTGCGCCAGCCGGCGTCGCCCACGTACGTGTACGAGGTGACCTGGTCGTCGTTGTCGCCGGTGAGATCGGTCTCGACGACCGATGCGACGACGTACTTGTGGAACCAGTCGAGGATCGGGTCCTCGGCGCCGGGCGGGTTCCACTTCACCGGGAAGCAGCGCTTGGTGGAGGAGTCCTCGGCGGGCAGGCTGCCGGTCGTGCACTGGGCTGCCGCGTAGTTGACGCTGAGTGCGCCGCCGGACTCGTTCACCACGCCGGACAGGCGGAAGCGGTAGAACGGGTTGAGATTGTCACCCGTCTCGTCCACGCGGTTGGGCAGTTGGGTGCCGTACAGCTCGACGGACGGGACGGAGACGGCGGTGCCCGCCTTGCCGGTGTGGTCGATACGGTTGAGCCACAGGGATTTCGAGGCGTCCCCGTTGTCGGTGAAGACGTGGGACAGGCTCCACTCGTCGACGGGCGAGTAGGTCGCGTCACCGGTGCGGATCTGCGTGGTGATCTTCGTGAGCTTCTTGCGGGTCCAGAACGTCGGCGAGTTCTGGCCGGCGCACTTGGTGTCGACCTTGCAGTTCCGGTCCCAGGGGACGTCAGGCCAGTCGGCGGCCGTGGAGTCCGTGAGGTCGGAGGCCTCGCAGTCGGTCAGGGAGCCGATGCAGCGCTCGGCGGTGGTGAAGACGACCTGGGCGGCCGGCTTGGTGGAGTACGCCTTGCCCGCGCGCTGTCCGTAGTCGATGCGCTTGAGGTAGCCGCCGCGGACGTAGGACTTGCCGTTCTCGCCGGTCTTCAGGCCCTGCGTGTAGTAGTTGGTCTCCTTGCCGTAGAAGTACGACATGACGTTGCCGTGCGGGTCGATGACGTGGTCGAGGTTCCAGCGCCAGGCCTGCGTGCAGGACGCGTTCGCGAAGGTGGCGTTGTAACAGGGCTCACCGGAGTCGTCGCCGTAGACGGGCACGGTCCAGGCGGAACCGGTCTCCTCGTTACCGCTGGCGTAGCCGGGCAGGCGGCCCTGGCCGAAGAAGTACTGGGTGCCGTCGGCGACGGTGATCTTCCAGTACTCGCCGTTGTTGTCGCCGTTCGTGGCACCGGTCAGGTGCTCGATCTTGGAGTTGTCATCGGACTCGACCCGCCACTCGCCGGTCGTGTCGTCCTTGACGAGCTGGCCGGAGGTGCCGCCCGCGAGGGCCAGCGTGGCGTTGTCGTATGCCCAGCACTCGTCGCCGTACGTGTCGTCGTGTCCGTCGTCGGCGCACGGCTTGTAGCGACGCTCGATGTAGCCGGGTTCGTAGCTGAAGCCCTGGCCGATCCACGAGCCCTGGTTGTTGGTCGTCGCCGTCTGGCCGTCGATCGACTGGGAGTTGTAGTTGAGGCCGACGGTGGGCTGGAGGCCGCCGGGGACTGGCGGGGTGGTCATCGGGTAGGACCAGGTGAACGCGCCGGAGCTGGTGTCCACGCCCCACTTGGAGGACGTCGAGAGGCTGGTCGCCGTGTAGTCGCCGCCGTCACCGCCGCTGCTCGCGGTGGCCGCGAGGACGGTGGCGGAGGAGGCCGTGGCCGTCTCCGCCGTCCGCAGCAGCTGTGTCCGCGTGCCCGAGGTGTCACCGGCTGCGCCGACGGTCGCCGTCAGTGTCTGCGCCGCCGCGTTGTTGGTGCTCTTCAGGTACGTCGGAGTCGAGCACGCTTCCTTCTCCGGCGTTGTCAGCACGCACGCCGGGTACTGGGCGAGCCGGAGGCGGGAGCCGTAGCCGCCGCCGTAAGCCTCCGCGAAGTCGGAATAGTCCAGGGTGACTTGGGCTGCACCCTTGGTGGCCTCGCCGTCGGTGCGGGCGACGGTGAAGAGGACTCCGTCGATGCCGGCCGTGGAGGCCGCCTTGCGGCCGAGGACCTCGACGCGGACGGACTCGGCGGCCTTCTTCCCGTCGGCCGCGGAGGCGGCCTTCGCGGTCAGGGGCAGTCCCTTGGCCTTGGCCGCCTTGCCGGACAGCGCTATCTCGGCACTGCCTGCCTTCGGCCAAGCCGTCTCGTCGGCCTGTTCGACGGCCGCCTTCTCCGCCTCGTCGGTCTTCTTGAATGCCTTGGCCTTGGCGTTCTTGCCGCGGACGGGATCGTCGAGATTCGTCTGGGTCTTGGGCTGAGTCAGACCGTCGGCGGCGGTGGCCGCGGGGACGTACTGAGGGAGCAGGCCGACCGACAGGGCCAGGCCGAGCAGCAGGGCGGCCCGTCTGTGGCCGCTCCGCCGAGCCGGTCGTGGCGACCGGTACCAGGGAGGCGAGGACATGACATCTCCATCGAAAAGAGGAACGCGAGAGAGAAAGAGAAGAACGGAGCACGGGGGGAGGCGAGCAGAGCGATGCGTGGGCGGGCGGCTTCCGTGCCGCCCGCCCAACTGGATCGGGGTGCTGTGTCTAGGTCTCGTCGATGCTGGAGCCGGCCGGCAGAACCGCCACCCTTGCCAGGAGTGAGGCGTCCAACGGACCCTGCAACATGCGGACTTCGTCCATGGAGCCGGAGAAGTACCCACTCGCTGTGGAACCCGTCAGCTCCCGGCCGACCTGAAGACTCGTGGTGCTGAAGTCCCAGGCGTTGTCCCAGGAGGCGTCGACCGCCGCGATGCCGTTGACGTACAGCAGCACGTCACCGAAGACCGCGTTGTAGACCAAGGCGAGGTGGTCACCGTCGCCCGTGGAACGCGGCGCGTCGACCGCGTCGAGGAGTGTGGTGGTCACCGGGGACCCGGTATCGGCGTCGGTCACCACCAGCTGCCAACGAGCTTTATTTGCCAGGTAACGGCCGGGGTGGCTCTTTCGGTGATTGTCTCCGCGCTCGCATCGGTCCTGTTGCTCAGCAAAACGTTCCGTCGGCGCCCAGGCCGGCAGGTAAGGTCCGTGGGATGCGGAGAATCAAGGTCAGCGTGATCGTCCCCGTCTATAACACCGGGAAGTACGTCGACGATTGCGCGCCGTCGCTGCTCGGGCAGAGTCTGCCTGCCGACGAGTACGAGGTCATCTACGTCGACGACGGGTCGACGGACGACACGCCGGCCCGGCTGGAGAAGATCGTGGCCGCGCATCCGAACGTCCAGGTGCACACCATGCCGAACTCCGGGTGGCCGGGTGCGCCGCGCAACCTCGGTATGCGGCATGCCAAGGGTGAGTACATCCAGTTCGTCGACCACGACGACACGCTCGGGTCCGAGGCCCTGGAGCGGCTGTACGAGCACGCGAAGCGCAATGACGCCGACGTGGTGATCGGCAAGATGTCCACCACGATGGCGCGGCCTCGGCGGCTGTTCCGGTACACGGTGGACGCCTGCACGATCGAGAACGACGAGCTGATGCAGAGCCTGTCGCCGCACAAGATGTTCCGGCGGGCCTTCGTCGAGGAACACGGGCTGCGGTACCCGGAAGGGCCGTGGATCATGGAGGACCTGGCCTTCGTCAGCGCCGCCTACCTGAAAGCCGAACGGATATCGATCCTCGCCGACTACCCCTGCTACTACTGGATGAAGCGGGACGACGGTGGCAACAACACCCGGCACCGGTTCAACCCGCGACAGGGGTTCTGGCCCAACTTGCGCACCATCGTCCGCCAGATCAAGGACGGCACAACCCCTTCCGACGACCTCGACGCGCTGCAGAACCGGCTGCTGCACCGCCTCTACCACGTGGAGATCCTCTCCCGGGCTCGCGAGCCCGAGATCCTGCGCGAGGACCCGGACGAGCAGCGGCAGCGCTTCGAGGCGGCCCGGGAGCTGGTGCTGGAGGAGTTCCCGGCGGCTGTGCGGGACGGTCTGCCCGCCGTGTCACGGCTGCGGGCCGAACTGCTGGAACGCGGCGACTTCGACGGGGCGGTGACGCTCGCGCAGCGCATCCGCGAGGTGCAGGCACGCGGCGAGATCGGCGAACCGCGCTGGGAGGACGGCTGCTTGGTCGCCGATGTCACGTTGGACCTGCTGCGCGGGGACGGCGAACCGCTGGCCCTCGTCGAGCGGGGCGGAAAGTGGTGGCTGGACCCGGAGCTGCTGGACGGCGTGCCGGGCACGGAGGACGGCTGGGAGGTCCGCGATCCGTTCCGGCTGGCGTACGCGGAGCTGGTGGTGAAGGACCGGGACCGGGAGGACTGGTGGTATCCGGAGGGTGACTTGGAGGTGCGGTTGCGGCCGCTCGGGGAGGGGCGGTCGCGGCTCGTCGGGTCCGGGCGGCTGCGCCTCGACCCGGAGCGGCTGGCGGGCGGCCGGCCGCTGGGGCGCGGGGTTCACGACGTGTGGGCGTACGTCCAACTGCTGGGCGTCGACCGGATGGTCCGCATGACGACCGGCGACGGCACTCCGGGCGCCCCGGCCGCGGGCCCGGCGCTGACCGGCGGGCGGCTCGCCCTCCCGTACTGGACGACAGGCAGGGGCCAGCTCACCCTCGATCTGGGCCAGCGCCTGCGCAGACTCGGCTCCGACACGACCGGTGCCGCCGCCGTGAACGCCGCGCGCGGCAAGTCGTCCCTCCCGCTGCCGTATGTGGCGTCGGCGGACAGTGCCCCGGTTCCCGTCGAGGTCAGGGTGGCCTCCCTGAAGGTGGCGGCCAAGCTGGTCCCCGGCGCCGACGGAACGGCACGGCTGCGCCTCCCGGCCCGCATCGAGCTGCCGGCCGGACGCCACCCGGTCACCCTCCCGAAGGCGGACACCCCGGTCGCGTACGCCGTCGTCCGTGACGGCACCCTGCTGCGCCTGGAGGGCCCGGCGTACGAGGCCGGCACCAGGCGTCGGGTCCTGGACGCGGTCGCCGACAACCGTCAGGTCCGGCGCGTACGGCGGCGGTTGGGACGGTAGGTAGGAAACGGGTGACCCTCGCCGATCCGCCCCCCGGCGGCCGCGGGCCGGCGAGCGGCTGATTACAGAGGGTGTCGCCGGCTCCACGACAGCGGCGCCGCGCATCGACCGCCTGCGACTCGGCGCCCCTCTCACGCCGCGGCCACCCGCCCCGCAGCCTCCGGTCCCACCTCACACCGCAGCAGCTTCCCGCCCCGCCCGAAGAGGTCGTCTCCGAGCGGAGAGCCGCCCCAGGTCGTTGCGTAATGGCAGAGGAGGAACAGCCCCGCGCCCGCCGACGGCCGTGGCCGGAGCCGGGCGCAGGGGCCGGGACCGTTTGTTGAAGGGCGGCGGGATGTGCGGGTTGGTGTCCCAGACGCTCACCCGCAGCCGGTCGTCACCGAGTCCACGCAGGCGGAGGGCCGCCGGGCCGTCCGAGTACCGGTAAGAGGTGCCGTAAGGAACGTGCAGATGACATGACCTGTCTACGCCTGATCAAGGGCAAGCTCGTGTCGGTTCCCTTGCTGCCGGGGGTGCCCGGTCGAACCAGGTGCCGAGGGTCTCCAGGTCAGTGGAGGTGGGTGGGCGTCCCGCGTCTCCCTCGCCGCGTACGGAGCGAGGGAGGCCCTGTGGGTGGAGTGTGACCAGTGTGATTCATGTCACGCATTGAAGAGTAGAGAAGTGTGTTGCATGTGCACCTCAAGTGAAGCCATGATCCCTTGACCTTTTTAGATTCTCTTTATGTACGGGGCATAGGTGAAAAGGGTGGGGAAAGCATGGCGGCGTAGTGCTGCCACTGTTCTGGCAGGGGCACTGCTGGCCTTAGCGGGCGCATCCGGCGGTACGCCCGCCGCGGCCGCCGTCGAGTGCCCGTCGGGGACCGATTCGGACTTCAACGGCGACGGCGTCAGGGACACGGCGATCGCCGATCCGGAGGCAAGCGTCGACGGCGTGCAGAAGGCGGGGGCGGTGCACGTCGTGTACGGCGGCGGCAAGGGCACCCTCACCTTCTCGCAGGCGCCCGACAACATCCCCGGTGCAACCGAGGCCAACGATCAGTACGGCTACGCGCTGGCCGTCTACGACGCCGACCTCGACGGATGCAGCGACCTCGTGGTCGGCACGCCGTACGAGGACATGGGCACCGTGCCCGACGCCGGGGTCGTGCATCTCATCTACGGCTCCACGAGCGGGCTGAACGCCGGCACCAAGCCGGTGAAGGAGTTCTACCAGGGCACCGACAAGCCCCTGGGCGGCGGAACCGAGACCGACGACTGGGTCGGCTACTCCCTCGCCGCGGGCAAGACCTCGGCCGGTGCGCCGTATCTGCTGATCGGCACTCCCGGCGAGTCCATCGGCACCGCCGAGGACGCGGGCGGCTTCTACTACGTCGGCGGCACCGCGCAGACCGTCGCCTTCGTCCACCAGGACACCGAGACCGCGGGCGTCGTGTCCGGCACGGCCGAGCAGGACGACCGCTTCGGCACCACCATCGCCGCGACCCCGACCCACTTCGCGGTCGGCACCCCCGGCGAAGCGCTCGGCACCGTCCCCTTCGCCGGCGGCGTCGGCTTCTTCAGCCACGCGCTCACCTCGAACTCCCCGAAGCCGCTCGGCGGCCTCGGCCAGGACCAGGACGTGATCACCGACGCCCCCGAGGTGGACGACCAGTTCGGTGCCGCGCTCGCCATGGTGCCGTACCGGGCCTCCGGCGCGACCTCCACCACCGAGTCGCTGCTCGCGGTCGGCGTGCCCGGCGAGGACCTGGTGACCACCGTCGACGCGGGCGCCGTCCAGGTGTTCAAGCTCGCAGCCAACGGCACGTTCACCGAGACCGCCTGGATCGACCAGAACGCCGCCGACGTGGACCAGGAGTCCGAGGCCGGCGACTTCTTCGGCAAGCGGCTCGCAGCCGTCAACACCTCCCCGAGCGCCACCTCCACGGCCACCACCACCCGCCTCGCCATCGGCGTGCCGGGCGAGGAGTCGTCCGAGGAGCACGCGGAGAAGGGCGGCGTCCAGATCGTCCCGCTGGTCGGCGCGCCCGGCGCCTCCGACCAGTGGATCGACCCCGGCTACGGCGTGCCGGGTGCCCCCGCCCCGCGCCAGCTCGCCGGCCTCTCCCTGGCCGCCACCCCCTCGGTGCTGTACGTCGGCATGCCCTACGGCCCCGCCGAGGGCCGCGGGGTCTACGGCTTCCCGTGGAACGTGGCTTCGGGCGGCGCGCCGACGGTGACGATCAAGCCCGGCGAGGGCGGCCTCCCGGCGACCGGTGTGGCCTTCGGGGCGATCGTCCGCTGACGACGCCCGCGCGGTGGCCGGCCGGCCTCGGAACGGCCGGCCGCCGCGTCACACCTCACCCTCACGAGCCGCGCCAGGCACGGCTTCCCGAGGCAGGGCTCACCTTCGTGGTGACGGCCCGGTGCCTTTGGCCCCTCGACTTCCCACACAGACATGAACCGACGGGAGTGGACGCGTGTCCGCAGACAGACCCAGAACGATACGGCGGGGCCTCGCGCTGCGCGCCGCTGTCGCGGCAGCCGTCACCGGCGCCGTCGTGGCCGGCGCCGCGGTGCTCCCGAACGGCGGCGGACCTGACCAGGGCCCCGCCCCGGTCGCGGCCGACCAGCCGCTGGTCACCGAGCAGCAGGCCATGGCCTCCGCGAAGGACAGCGGCAAGCGGGCCGAGGTGGTCGGACTGCGCACCGAGCGCAGGGAGATCTTCGCCGAGCCCGACGGCACCTTCACCGCCCGCGAGTACACCGAGCCCGTCCGCACCGTCCAGGGCGGCAAGTGGGTCTCCGTCGACCCGGCGCTCGTCAAGCGCGCCGACGGCACCTGGGGGCCGAAGGCCGCCACCGTCGACCTGGCCTTCTCCGCCGGACAGGCCGGCAAGCCCTTCGTCACCATCCGGCGTGCGGGCCGCGAACTCGCCCTGACCTGGCCGTACGGCAAGCTGCCCGCGCCCAGCGTCGACGGCGACACCGCCACCTACGCCGAGGTCCTGCCCGGCGTCGACCTGACCGTACGGGCGGAGGCGGACGGCTTCGGCCATCTGATCGTCGTCAAGACGCCCGAGGCCGCGGCCGATCCCCGGCTGGCCCGGCTCGACCTCGGCATGACCACCGACGGTCTGAAGGTCGCCGAGGACGCCACCGGCGCGATCCTCGCGGAGGACGCCGTCGTCGGCGGCACCGTCTTCCAGGCCGGCAAGCCCACCATGTGGGACTCCGCCGCTGTCGAGGAGACCACCGCGCGCAAGCAGGGGCCGAAGGCGGTCGCGAAGGCGCTGAAGTCGGCGACGGCGGGCGCGGCAGACACGAGCGCCGCCACCCCCGGACCGGAGGCGGCCCCCGAGCCCGCCCTCGACGGTCCCGGCGGCGGCGGGCGCGTCGCCCCGCTGGGCGTCGAGGTCGGCAAGGACAAGCTGAGCCTCGTCCCGGACCAGAAGCTCCTCAAGGGCGAGGACACCGTCTTCCCGGTCGTCATCGACCCGATCCAGCGCACCACCTCGCGCACCGCCTGGACCGGCGTCATGTCCGGCATCCCCAGCGAGCAGGACTGGAAGTACTCGGGCAGCGCGGGCGTCGGCAAGTGCCCGACCGACTACAACCCGGTCTCCTGCAACGGCGTCGGCTCCCGGCGCGTGATGTTCACGATGCCGCTGTCCTTCTACAAGGGGAAGCAGATCCTGGGCGCGACCTTCTCCGCCCGCGTCGAGCACATCTACAGCGCCTCCCCGACCGCCGAGCCCATCCAGCTCTACCGGATCGGCGGCGCGAACTACGGCCTCACCTCGTCCAGCAACTGGTCCAACACCTCGGACGACTGGGACGACTATCTCCAGACCGTCGACAAGGCGATCTCCCCGACCTCCTGCTCCAGCCAGGCCAACCTGCACTTCGAGAGCGGTTCGACCGGTGAGCTGACCAGCGAGATCAAGACGGCCGCCGCGGGCGGCTGGAACGCGATGACGCTGGGCCTGCGCGCGGCCGACGAGTCCCGCTTCGCGGAGTGGAAGCGGATCTGCGGCAACGCGTACCTGTCGATCAAGTACAACAACCTGCCCCGGCAGATCAAGATCTCGGACATGTCCACGGACCCGGGCGGCGTGTGCAAGTGGGGCACGGGCCGTGCCACCACCGACGTGCCGCCGAAGCTCCAGGCCATCGCGAGCGACCCCGACCACGGCAACGGCCAGACCGACAAGGTGAAGGTCCAGTTCAAGGTCGAGTGGGGCGGAACCACGCCCGGCTCGTACACGTACACCACCCCGGACTGGCTCTCCCCGACGACCGGCACCAAGTTCGTGCACACCGTGAAGTCGTCGATCCCGCAGAACACCCCCATCTACTGGAGCGCGCGAGCCTACGACGGTGACGGCTACGGCCCGTGGAGCTCGGAGGGCGACACCCCGCAGCGCTGCGAGTTCACCTACGACAAGACCTGGCCGGGCAAGCCTCTCGTGCTGTCCAAGCAGTACCCGTCCAACACCGTCTACCACGACGGCGTGGGCACCTACGGCACCTTCACCTTCTCGCCTAACCCGAACGACGCCATCCCGGACAACGACGTCGTCAAGTACCATTACTCCTTCAACGGCGCGGCGATGACCACCCTCACCCCGTCCTCACCGGGCGGTTCGGTCTCCGTCCAGTGGCTGCCGACCCGTTCCGGGCGCCAGGTGCTGGAAGTGGTCGCCATCGACAAGGCGGCGCACGCCAGCAGCACGCCGTACGACTTCCTGGTGAGCGAGGGCAGGCCGGTCGTCGCCCAGTGGAACCTGGCCGACCAGGCCGGTGACACCGAGGCGCACGACGAGAGCGGTGAGTTCTCGGCGACCGCCGGTACCGCCGTCACCTTCGGCGCGGACGGCCCTGGCGGCAAGGTCGACAAGGCGGCCCGCTTCGACGGCAGCGCCGAGTCCTACCTCGACGCCAGCGAGACCGTGCTGGACACCGCCAAGAGCTTCAGCGTCAGCGCCTGGGTGCGGCCCACCGCCCTGGACAAGGGCATGATGGTCGTCAGCCAGGACGGCACCGGCGAGCCCGGCTTCACCCTGGGCTACGACGCCACCGCGAAGACCTGGAAGTTCTCCGTCCCGGTCAACGACGTGGACTCGCTCGGCGAGTGGAAGGCCGTCTCCACCGGCATCTCCGTGGTCAAGGACCAGTGGGTCCTGCTGACCGGCGTGTACGACGCACAGAAGACGGGCGGCCCGCAGCTCCAGCTCTACATCAACAAGGACCTGAAGGGTTCGGCCCTCCGGCGCTCCGTCTGGAAGTCGTACGGCCCGCTGCAGATCGGCCGCTCGACGGCCAAGAGCGGCTACCGCGACAACTTCGTCGGTGACCTCGCCGAGATCCGCGTCTTCGACCGTCTCCTGCCGGCTGCCCAGGTCGCCGAGCTGATGACCATCAAGCCGGAGCGCAAGGGCTACTGGCAGCTGGACCAGGCCACCAACGGCTCGGTGACCGAGACCGGCGGCGGCCAGGCGCTGACCCTCGCGGGCAACGCCTCCATCTACCGCCCGGCCGACCCGCTGTTCGACACCGCCGCCCTGGTCGGCGACGGCAACCTCGTCCTGGACGGCGACGGTGACTACGCGTCCACCGCCACCGCCCCGGTCACCGGCAACAGCAGCTTCACCGTGACCGCCCGCGCCCAGCTCACCTCGCTGGACCCGGAGAAGTCGCAGACGGTGCTGTCCCTGCCGGGCACCAACGCCAACCGCGTCCAGGTCCACTACCAGGCGGCCACCGGGCAGTGGGAGCTGGCCGTGGCGAAGACGGACACGGTCGCGGCTGAGATCGTCACCTTCACCGACGACCAGCAACTGGCGGATACCGGTGGTTCCGGTCAGCACCTGGCCGTCGTGTACGACGCCTTCGCCAACTCGATCCGCCTGTACGTCGAGGGCCAGCTCGTCGCCGGTGCCTACGGCACCGACAACACCCTGTGGTCCGCCACCGGCGGTCTCCAGGTGGGCCGTTCGCTGCGCGGGGCGAGCGAGTACTTCGCGGGCGCCATCGATGAGGTGCGCGTCTACAGCGGAGCCGCCGATGTGATCGCGGTACAGCAGATGAGCCTTCTGGCGGCCGTGCCGGACATGTGACGGGACGTCGCTTCCCAGGTGTGCCGGGCCCTTCGAGGCCCGGCTCACCTGTCCTGCACACCTTTTCCTTCTCCCTTTCCTACGATCAGGAAGTTGGCAGATGTTCTTCCGTGGCCGCTCACTGAGCCGCCGCATGCCCAGACGGACGCTGGTCGCGACAGTGATGGGGCTCTCCCTCGCGCTGTCCGCCTCGTCGGTCCAGGCAGTGGCGCTCGACGACGGCGACCGGGGCCGCACCAGCCGCCCCGGCGTCCAGGACGACGGCGATCCCGCCAAGGGGCGCGATGCCAAGTCCAAGACCCGCCCCTCCGATCCGGCACGCAAGGCAGCGGTCAAGGGCCTCGACAAGGCGGTGTGGCCTAAGCAGGGCAGTGCCGAGATAGCCGTCGGCGCGGCTGCGCCGACCCAGGCCGGCGGCCTGCCGGTCAGGGTCGGCAAGGCGCAGGCGAAGGCGAAAGCGCAGGCCGAGGCGGCGACGGCGGCGGACAAGGTCCGCGTCGACGTCCTCGACCCGAAGCGGGCCGCACAGCTGGGCGCCGGCGTCCTGCTGGGCGTGGAGCGTGCCGACGGCGCGGACAAGGCGGCCAAGGTCCGCCTGACCGTGGACTACTCGGAGTTCGCCGAGGGCTTCGGCGGCTCCTACGCCTCGCGTCTCCAGCTGGTCCAGCTTCCTTCCTGCGCGACGGTCGCCGTGCCCGGCAGCAAGGCGTGCCCGGAGCAGCCCAAGGTGCTGCCGACGGTCAACGATCTGGAGACGGGCACCGTCTCCGCCGACGTGACCGCGGCTCCGGCCCCGGCCGAGGGCGTGTCCACGATGGCGGGCGAGGCGACCTCACTGGTCGCCGTCGCCGCCGGTCCCTCCAGCGCCCAGGGCACCTACAAGGCCACGGCCCTGGCCCCCTCGTCGAGCTGGAGCGTCGCCACATCCTCCGGCGCGTTCAACTGGAACTACCCCTTCCGTTCGGTGCCGACCCCGGGCGGCCTCACGCCGACCGTCGGCCTCGGCTACTCGTCCCAGTCGGCGGACGGCCGCACCTCGGCGACGAACAACCAGGGCTCCTGGATCGGCGAGGGCTTCTCCTACGACCCCGGCTACATCGAGCGCCGCTACAAGCCGTGCTCCGACGACGGCCACGCCAACTCCGGTGAGCAGTGCTGGGCGTTCGAGAACGCCACGGTCATGCTCAACGGCTCCGCCGGGGAGCTGGTCAAGGACGACACCACGGGCAAGTGGCACATGTCGTCCGACGACGGCAGCAAGGTCGAGAGGCTGACCGGCGCCACCAACGGCGACAACGACGGTGAGTACTGGCGCATCACCACCTCGGACGGCACCGAGTACTACTTCGGCCAGAACCGCCTTCCGGGCTGGGCCACCGGCAACGAGGAGACCAACTCGACCTGGACCGCCCCGGTCTTCGGCGACGACTCCGGCGAGCCCTGCTACAACGCCACGTTCACCAGCGCCCACTGCCAGCAGGCCTGGCGCTGGAGCCTCGACTACGTCAAGGACAGCCACGGCAACGTGATGTCCTACTTCTACGACCGCGAGACCAACTACTACGCGCTCAACGCGAAGACGGACGTCAACGGCACCGCGTACCACCGCGGCGGCTACCTCAAGCGCATCGACTACGGCCAGCGCGACGGCCAGGTCTACGCGGCCAAGGCGCCGGCCCGGATCGTCCTCAACACCGCCGAACGCTGCCTGCCCACCGCCGACTTCGACTGCGTGGAGAGCAAGCGCACCAAGGCGAACGCCGCCCACTGGCCCGACGTCCCGGTCGACCAGGAGTGCAAGGCGAGCACGAAGTGCACCTCGCCGGTGCAGACGTTCTTCACCACGAAGCGGCTGACCTCGGTCGTCACGCAGATGCGCAAGGACGCCACGACCTACCAGGACGTGGACGCCTGGAGCCTGACGCACCTGTTCACCGACAACGGTGACGACTCCAAGACGCTGTGGCTGTCGAAGATCGAGCACGAGGGCCGCGCCGGTACGGCGATCAAGCTGCCCTCCGTGGACCTGTTCGGCGAGCAGCTCGCCAACCGCGTCGACGCGATCGGCGACAACATCGCGCCGTTCCACCGCTTCCGCCTCTCGATGGTCCTCAGCGAGACCGGTGCCCAGCTCGACGTCAACTACGCGCCGACCGACTGCACCAAGGCCACACTGCCGACGCCGGGCGAGTCGACCAAGCGCTGCTACCCGGTGAAGTGGGCCCCGCCGGGCTATGTCGACCCGATCACGGACTGGTTCCACAAGTACGTCGTGGCGGCGGTCATCGAGACCGACCGCACCGGCGGCAGCGACGGCATGGTCACCCGCTACGACTACCAGGGCGACGCGGCCTGGCGTAAGGCGAAGCCGGACGGCATCACCGACGCCAAGTACCTGACCTGGGGCGGCTGGCAGGGCTACGGCAAGGTCAAGGTCACCAGCGGCACCGCAGACGTGCAGAAGACCCGCGTCGACTACACGTTCATGCAGGGCATGGACGGCGACAAGGACGCGGCGGGCAATGCGCGTTCGGTGACGGTGAAGGACAGCACCGGGGCGTCGTACTCCGACGACGAGGAGTTCACTGGTCACCAGCTGGAGGTCGCCACCTACGACGGCGCCAAGCTGATCTCCAAGTCCATCCAGACCCCGTGGAAGCACTACAGCGCGACGCAGACCCAGAGCTGGGGCACCACCCGCGCGGTGATCGTGCGCTCCCAGACCGGCCGCGGCTTCAATCTGAAGTCGGACGGCACCTGGCTGGAGACGAAGTCGACCACGACGTACGACACGTCGAACGGCACCGGCCGGGCGCTGACGGTCGACGACCAGGGTGACGTTTCCACCACCAAGGACGACACCTGCACCCGCACCACGTACGCGGACAACACGGCGAAGAACCTGCTCGCGCTGCCCGCGCGCAGCGAGTCGGTGTCCGTGAAGTGCGCGACCACGCCCGACCGCAAGACGCAGGTCCTGGCCGACGAGCGCACCTCCTACGACGGCGGAGCGTTCGGCGCGGCACCCACCAAGGGGGACGCCACCAAGACCGAGCGGATGACGTCGCACAACGGCACCACGGCGACGTACCAGGTCACCGGCACCACCACCTACGACGCCTTCGGCCGCCCGCTGTCCCAGAAGAACGCCAAGCAGCAGGGGACGACGCAGGAGACCAAGACCGCCTACACCGAGACCAACGGCCTGCTGACGAAGACCACCGTCACCAACGCCGCCGGTCACGTCACCACCACCGACTATGCCCCCGCCTGGGGCATGTCCAAGGGCCAGACCGACCCGAACGGCAAGCGAACGGACCTCGCATACGACGCCATGGGCCGGCTCACGTCGGTGTGGTTGCCGGACCGGGTGTCGACCCAGACGCCGAGCATCAAGTACTCCTACAACGTCCGCAAGGACAAGGTCACCTCGATCAAGACAGAGAAGATCGAGAACGACGGCAGCTACGGTGCTGAGTACCAGCTCTACGACGGCATGCTCAGGCCCCGCCAGATCCAGACCGAGGGCGCCGACGGCACCCGCATGGTCGCCGACACCTGGTACGACGGCACGGGCAACGTCAAGAAGACCAACGCCACCTACAACGCGGCCGGCGCCGCCTCGGACGAACTGCTGCTCGTCAGCAACGGCCAGGTCGGCCAGCAGAGCCTGATGGAGTACGACGGTCTGGGCCGCCCCACCGCGCAGATCCTCGCAGTCGGCGGCGGCGAGCAGTGGCGGACCACGACCACCTATAACGGTGAGCTGACCAGCGTCGACCCGCCCGTCGGCGGTGTTCCCACCACGACGATCACTGACGGCCAGGGCAGCGTCTCCGAGATCCGCCACTACCGCGGCGCCGCACCGGCCGCTGGCGTGCCCTACGAATCCACGAAATACACGTACACGGCCCTGGGCCAGCTGGAGACCGTCACCGACGCCAAGGGCAACGTGTGGCGGTACGAGTACGACCAGCTCGGCCGCAAGACCAAGTCGGTCGACCCCGACGCGGGCACCTCGCGCACGGAGTACGACGAACTCGACCGGCCGATCGCCACGTACGACGCCCGGAACAAGAAGACCTCCACGGTCTACGACGCCCTCGGGCGCGTCCTGACCACCTGGCAGGGCGAACCCACCACGGGCACCAAGCTCACCGAGACCCGGTACGACAAGGCGGGCTGGCTGGGCTATGCCTACGGCTCCTTCAGCTACACCTCGGCCACGGAGTACTTCGCCTCGGCGATCCAGTCGATGGACGAGTTCTACCGCCCGCTGAAGACCGCCTACCAGATCCCCGCCTCGCAGGGCTCCCTGGCGGGAACCTATGTCTTCAGCACCTCTTACAACCAGGACGGGACAGTCCGGGGAACAACTCTTCCGGCTGTCGGCGACCTTCCGGAGGAGCCGCTGACCTACACGTACGACAGCCTCCAGCGTCCCAAGACGATGACGGGCTCCACCTCGTACGTCACCAACACCGTCTACTCCGGAAAGAGCCTCCTCCAGCAGCTGGAGCTGAACACCGGCAGCGGAAAGAAGGTCTGGCAGACCTACAACTACGAGAAGGGAACCGACCGGCTCACCCGCTCGATCGTCGACGTCTACGGGGCGACCGCCCCGGCCAAGGACTCCCAGTACTCCTACGACCAGGCCGGCAACGTCCTGTCCATCGCGGACACCGCGAATTCCGCCTCGCCGGACATGCAGTGCTTCGCCTACGACGACCGCCAGCGGCTGAAGGACGCCTGGACGCCGACGGCCACGGCGACGACCGCGGCCGGCATGGGCACCCGCGGCTCCTCCGTCCCGGTGGAGGGATCCGGCCCAACGGCGTGTGACTCCGCCGCCGGCACGAGCGCCCTCGGCGGCCCGGCTCCGTACTGGAAGTCGTACGAGACCGACGCCATCGGCAACCGCGTCTCGGAGACGGTCCACGACACCGGGCGCGACGCCGCGAAGAACATCACGCGCAGCTACGAGTACGGCACCGCGGGCGCGCTGGGCGACGGACCGCACCAGGTCACCAAGATCGTCGAGAAGACCCCGACCGGTGACCGGCAGTCCACGTACGAGTACGACGACTCCGGCAACACCACCAAGCGGACCATCGGCGGCAACGCGCAGTCCCTGGTCTGGAACGACCAGGGCAAGCTCGGCGAGGCCACCGAGGCGAACGGTTCCAAGACCACGTACGTGTACGACGGCTCCGGCAACCGCCTGGTGCGCAAGGACCCGTCGGGGACGACCGTCTACCTGCCGGGCACCGAGCTGAAACTGTCGGCCGACGGCACCAAGAAGGAAGCCACCCGCTACTACGACTACGCCGGTCAGACGGTCGCCGTCCGCACGGCGGGCAAGGTGTCCTTCCTCGCCTCCGACCACCACGGCACGGGCGAGGTGGCGATCGACGCCGCGTCCGGCACGATCAGCCAGCGCCGCTTCGACCCCTTCGGCGTTGACCGCGGCGAGAAGACCGGTGTCTGGCCCGGGGAGAAGGGCTATGTCGGGGGCACGATCGACGCCTCGACCGGTCT
>NZ_JBWLKM010000114.1:0-23332 GCF_059026085.1 Streptomyces sp. a15
CAGTCGGCGGCGACCTTCAACTGGGCCAGGGCGCGTTTGACGCAGAGGGAACGTCCCGGCAGGTCCACTCGCCACAGATCGGACGAGACACCGCCGGTCAGCGGCGTCCAGCGTGCGGCTTCGCCGGGTCCGGCGAGCTCGTGGGCGGTGAGGAAGTCGGTCAGCGCGGTTTCCGGGCTCGTTTGCGCGACGGGCCGGCTCATCGCCGGTCCCCCGACCCGGCGGGCAGACCACGGGGAGTGTTGCAGGCGTGGGCCGGTGCCTCGCCCGCCAGGATCCGTACGACCTCCTCGGCGGCGCGGCGGCGCAGTTCCGTGACCGAGGCGTCGGAGGAGAAGGCGATGTGCGGAGTGAGGAGAGCGCCCGGCTGGCCCAACAGTGCGGCGGGGACGTCCGGTTCGGTCTCCAGGACGTCGAAGGCGGCTCCGCCGAGGTGCCCGCTGTCCAGCGCCTTGACGACGGCGTCGGTGTCCACCAGGCCGCCCCGGCTGACGTTGACCAGGATCGTACGACACTGACCCGTGCCCCCACCGCGACCGCGACCGGCGCTGTACCGGTGATCCGGCAGAGCAGGTTGAAGCCCTCGTCCATCGCGACGAACCATGGCGTTCACCAACCCCACGTCGTGCAGGCGGCCGTCCTCGATGACGAGCACGGTGTCGGCCGCGGCGGCCAGCGGGAAGGAATGGGTGGCGACGACGACGGTGCAGCCCTCGGTGGCCCGCCGCAGGGCCGCGACGACGGCGCGCTCACTGCCCGCGTCGAGGTGGGCGGTCGGCTCGTCGAGCAGCCAGAGCCGGGCTCCGCGCAGAAAGGCGCGGGCGATGGCGATCCGGCGGGCCTCGCCGGTCGACACACCCCAACCCCCCTCACCGAGCCGCGTGTTCAGCCCTTCGGGCAGGCGCTCGAGCACGGCGTCCAGCCCGGCGGCGTCGACCGCCCGCCGGATCTGCCGCTCGGTGGCGTCCGGACGGCCGAGGCGGATGTTGTCGCGGACGGTCGCGTCGAGCAGCACCGTCTGCTGTCCGACCCAGGCGCATCCGCCGAGGGCCGGGGGCTGACGTACGGACAAGGTCTGCCACCGGACCTCTCCGCCCGTCGGCCGGCGCAGACCGGCGATCAGCGAGAGCAGCGTGCTCTTGCCGGAACCGGAGGGACCGGTGAGCGCGGTCCAGGTCCCGGGGGCCAACTCGGCGTCGGCGTGGATGGTGTCGTGGTCCGCGCCGCCGTAACGGAACCGGACTGCCGTCAGGGACACGCCGACCGGCTCGGACAGCCCCGGCCGGGCGGCCGTCCGGGGTGTCCCTGCGGGGGTGTCAGTCACGATGTCGCGGATGGCGCGTGCCGCGATCGTGGCGCGTTCCCGCTCATGGAAGGCGGCGGCCCGGGCGCGCATCGGGGCGAAGTGCATCGGACAGATGAGCAGCACCAACAGGCCGCCGAACAGCGTGAGTTGGGGGGCGTGCGGCACCCGAACATAGCCGAGCAGGGACAGGCCGACGTAGGTGGCGTTGACCGCGAGGGAGAACGTGATGACGACGTCCATGATCATCCCGGACAGGAAGGCGCGGCGCAGCACGCTCATCGTCGCCTTGTTCAGCCGCTCGGCGGCCGTCGTCACGGTTCGCCCGCGCCGGCCGGCCGCGCCGAGCTCGCGCAGTGTCCGCATGCCGCGGAAGCTGTCGAGGACGACGGCGTTCAGGTGCCGGGTGGCGCCCAGTTGCCGGTCCGCGCCGTGCTGGGCGAACAGCCCCGCCAGGCGCATGTTGAGGGGCAGCAGCGCGGTGGTCAGGACGAGGACGAGCGCGGCCGGCCAGTGCACCGCGGCGGTGACCGCCGGTACGGCGAGCATGGACAGCGGTGCCGAGCGGCGCAGGGGTGCGGCCTGTGCGTGGTGGGCGGCGACGTCGTCGGCCAGATCGACCATCGCCCATGCCGCCTCGGCCGGTCCGGTCTCGCTGGTCCGCCCGGCGGCCGGCAGCAGAGCGCCCGTCAACCGCCGGCGCAGGTCGGTGGCGACTGCACGCGCACCCCGTTCGGCGAGCGCACCGGCCGCCCAGCCGGCGCCCACGGCCAGCGCACTCGCGACGGCGAAGACCGCGAGGCCCCGGGTCTCGTGTGTCACGGCCCTCTCCAACACCCCCTGGGCGAGCCATGCCAGGGCACCCCAGCGGGTGATCGTGACCATCGTCTCCAGTACCTGGAGGCTGCCCGCGAGGCCGAACCAGCGCCGTCCCGGCGCGGCGCACGCGGTGAGCCATGCGTCGTCGTCCCGCCGCTGTGCGGCGGTGCCCGGCCCGCTCGTCTCGTTCCTCGCGTCCCGCGCCTTCCTCTCATTCGTCGTCATGGGGGCGCCGCTCGTCGATGATCCAGGCGAGGCCACCGGCCAGCGCGATGGCGATCATGCCCAGGGTGGTCAGCAGCTGTGAATGGATCTGCCGGTAGCCACCGAACATCCCCTGGCAGACGAAGTAGGCGAGCAGGCCCAGCACGGTCCAGACGATCGCGGCGAGCAGGCGCCGGACGACTCGGACCGGTGCGGGGAGTGGGCTCCGGGTGGTCATGGGCGTGCTCCTGCGGCAAGGGGGCCTTGGGTTGTCGGGGGTTCGTGGCCTTCGGCTCCGGTGGTGAACTTTCCGGCGAAGGCCCGGTGGGCGAACACGTTGTAGGCGAGCACGAGCGGCATGTTCAGTCCGATGCCGACGAGGATGAAGACCATCGTGGAGTGCGGGCCGGCCGCGCTGCCGAGGGTGAGGTCCGGCGGCAGGAGCACCGGGTAACGGGCCACGCCCAGGGCGAGGAACACGGACACCGTCGCGACCACGAGTCCGCCGAGCGGCAGGGTGTCCGCGGCTCGGGAGGTACGCCTCCACGCGAACCCGACGAGCGCGGTGCCTCCTCCCCCGGCGGCGAACAGCAGCAGGACGGCGAACGCGACGGCACGCCCCGGCGTGCCGAGGTTCAACGGCGCCGCCGTGGAGCCGACCGCGACGAGGACCGCGACCAGCAGCACTCCCGCGACCGCCGTGGCGACCGCGCCGCGTCGTGCCGCCGAATCCCGCAGCCGCCCGGCCGACTTGTGCTTGGTGTAGGCGTAGCCGAGCGCTGTGTACGCGGCCGTGACGGTGAGCCCCGACAGCACGCAGAACCAGCTGAAGGCCCCGAAGGCCGACCCGGTGTAGACGTCACCCCGCAGACGCACGGCCGAGGTCAGCGTCCCGAGGGCGAAGCCCTGCGCGAACGAAGCCAGCAGCGACGCCACGCCGAAGGCGGTGGTCCAGCGGGGAGCCGGGGGCGCCTGGGACGCCATCTCGACGCTCACGCCCCGCACGATGAGAGAGAACAGCATCACGATCATCGGCAGGTAGGCGTGCGGCAGGATCGTGCCGAAGGCCAGGGGGAAACCCGCCCAGAGCGCGACGCCGAGCAGGATGAGCCAGGTCTCGTTGCCGTCCCAGCCCACCGCGACGGACTCCAGCAGGTGGCGCCGGTGTGCGGGGTCGCGTTCGAAGAGGGTGGCCACGCCGATGCCGAGGTCGTAGCCGTCCAGCACCACGTACATCAGGAGGCAGACGAGTACGGTCGCCGACCAGAGGGTGGTGGTCATCGGGCCGCCACCTCCCGGGAACCGAGCGGCACGGGCACGAGCGGCACGGGTTCCGGCGGGACGGGTTCCAGTTGTACGCCCTCTTCCGCGAGGCCGGTGTCCGGCAGGTCCTCTGGTGGAGGTTCCTGCCCCGGGTCGTCGCGTTCCGGGCCGATGCGCATGGTGCGGACGATGTAGGCGACGTACGCCACCAGCATGATCAGGTAGAGCGCGGAGAAGCCGATGACCGAGAACAGGACTTCGCCGGGTGCCAGCCGGGACACCGCGTCCGAGGTGCGCAGCTGCCCGAACACGATCCACGGTTGCCGTCCTGCTTCGGCGGTGACCCAGCCGCCGAGGATGGCCAGGATCCCCACCGGCGTGGTCCACAGGACGAACCGGTGGAAGCGGCGCGCGGTCCACAGGCGGTTGCGCAGGCGCAGGACCGTGGCCGCGAACGTGGTGCCGAACATCAGCACGGCCGCCAGGAACATGATGCGGAAGCCCCAGAAGGTCGCGGCCATGTCCGGCCGGTCGGCCGCCGGGGTGAGCTTCAGACCGGGCATGGCCGTCTTGCAGGTGAGGTCCTTGGCGATGTAGCTGCCAAGGCAGGGAATGTCGAGCTCGGCGATGTTCCGCGCGGCCTGCTGGTCGGGTATGGAGAACAGGACGAAGCCGGTGTCACCGTTGTTCCAGTTGCCTTCGATCGCCTCCAGCTTCGAGAGCTGATACGGCAGTTCGTGCCCGGCGACGTTGTCGCCGAGGTAGAGCTGGACAGGCATCAGCAGCGCGGCGATACCGAGCGCGATCGACATCGAGCGGCGGGCGAAGCCCTTGGCGCGTCCCTTGACCAGGTACCAGGCCGAGATACCGGCGACGAAGAAGCTCGCCGAGATCAGGACGGCGGCCAGCATGTGCGGCCAGCGCCAGACGAACGACGGGTTGAAGATGACGCGCATCCAGTCCGTGGGCTCGAACCGGCCGTGGACGACCTTGAATCCGGCGGGCGTCTGCATCCACGAGTTCGCCGCGATGATCCAGGTGGAGGACAGGACGGTACCCACCGACACCATCACGCTGGACACGAACATCGTGCCCTTGCGCACCCGGCCGTCCCCGTAGAGCAGGACGCCGATGAAGCCGGCCTCGACGAAGAAGGCGGTCACGACCTCCATGCCGATGATCGGCCCGATGATCGGGCCCGTCCGTGCGCCGTACACACCCCAGTTGAGCCCCATCTCGAAGGTGATGACGGCGCCGGCCACCACGCCGATCGCGAAGCCGACGGCGAAGACACGCCGCCAGAACCGGAACATCTGGAGGTAGACCGCCCTGCCGGTACGCCAGTACAGCCCGTAGACGACCGACAGGAAGATCGAGAGTCCGACGGTGATCGCCGGGAAGGTCATGTGGAACAGGACGGTGATGGCGAACTGCCATCGCGACAAGTCGAGGAGACTCATCAGGTGCTCCCTATCTGGGGCGAGTTCAGACCTCGACGACCGAAGTGGCGGGCGGCGCGGCCTTGTTGAAGCGCGGCAGGGCGGCGGCAGCGACGGCGAGCAGGGCGACGATGCCCATCTGCACGTACTCGACACCGGCGAAGGCGTGGACGACGCTGTGCGGCGCCAGGACCAGGTAGAGGGTGCCGAGGGTGGCCACGCCGAGGGCGAGACCGCTCTGCTGCAGGGTGATCAGTACGCCGCTGCCGATGCCCGCCAGGTGCGTGGGGACGTCGGCCAGGACGCTGCGGAACAGGCCGGCGAACAGCATCGACTGCCCGGCGCCGACCAGGGCGAGCGGCAGGGCCATCGCCCACAGGCTGACGTGCGGCCAGTTCTCGAGCAGGATCGTCACCAGGGAGACCAGTCCGGCGAGTTGGACGACGGCGCCGGCCGACAGGGCCGCCCGGCCGAACCGGGTGATCAGGCGGGGCGCGACCAGTGACCCGGCGAAGAAGAACAGGGCCATCGGCAGGATCGCCAGGCCGCTGTGCAGGGCGTCGACGTGCAGGCCGTTCTGGACGGTGAGGGCGAAGACGAACATGAACGCGCCGAAGCCGATGCTGAAGGCGAACACCATGACCAGGCCACGGGACATCGACGGCAGGCGCAGCAGGGACGGCGGCAGCAGCGGGACCTCGCCGCGCCGCTCGGTGCGCCTCTCCACGACGTAGGTGGCGACGCCGAGGACGACCGCGACGGCGAGCATCAGCCAGGTCCACCAGGGCCAGCCCAGTGAGTGCCCCTCGGTCAGCGGCACCAGCAGGGCGGTCAGGGTGGCGGCGAACAGCACGGTGCCGGGCAGGTCGATGCCGACCGGGTGGTGCGAGCGGGTGTCCGGCACGATCCGTGCCGCCACCAGCAGCACGACGACGCCGATGGGCACGTTGACCAGGAAGATCGGCCGCCAGGAGGTGCCGGCCACATCAGCGCTGACCAGCAGGCCGCCGACCAGCTGCCCGACCACGGCGGCTATGCCGGAGGTCGCCCCGTACAGGGCCACGGCCCGGGACTTGCGCTCTCCTTCCAGCACGTGGTGGAAGGTCGCCAGCACCTGCGGGATGAGGAGGGCGGCGGTGGCGCCTTGGACGATGCGGGCCGCGATCAGCGCACCCACCGTCGGGGCGACGCCGCAGGCCAGCGAGGCCAGCACGAAGCCGACGAGCGCGCCGAGGAAGATCCGGCGGCGGCCGAACCGGTCGCCGAGCCGGCCGCCGAGGACGAGCAGGGTCGCGTACGCGACGCCGTACCCGGCGATGACCAGCTCCAGCGAGGATGCCGAGGCGTGCAGCGAGGCGTCGATGCTGGGCAGGGCCACGTTGGTGATGAAGAAGTCCATGATCGGCAGGAAGGCGCCGGCCAGCAGGATGAACACCCCGACCGGGTGCAGCCCGCCCGCGCGGGCCGTGGCATGGGGCGCGAGCGTCGGCGCGCCCGCATGCCGGGAGGAGGTGGTTGTCGTCATGACAGCTCCCAGGAGACGGATGTTATGACCTCATAACTATGAAGCCATAAACAGTATGCGCCCATAACTACTTCCGGGCAAGCCCGTACCCTGGAGCCGTGACGGAGGAGCGAGCAGAACCGACGAGCCCGACGATCGCACCGGACGACGGCCGGCGGTGGGCCGAGCTGGCCGACCTCGTGCTGATCATCAGCCGGGAGATCCAGTTCCGCGGATACAGCGACGAGCGGGCCGTCCCGCTGTCCCCGTCCGAGGGCATGGTGATGCGCTACCTGCACCGCGAGCCCGCCGCCCCGCCCAGCACCATCGCCGAGGCGACCGGGCTGCAGCGCACCAACCTCTCCACCGTCCTCGGCGGACTGGAGCGCAAGGGCCTCATCGAGCGACGCGCCGACCCGGGCGACGGCCGCGGGGTGACCGTCCACACCACCGAACGCGGACGCAGCAACTACGCCCTGGTGCGCCGGGAATGGGCCGCCGCCGTCTCCGCGGCCGCCGACCACGACACCGACCGCCTCGACGCGGCCCTCACCCTGCTCTCCGCCGTGGAGGCCGGCCTGGCGAGGACGCGCCCACGCACTCGCGCCACGCGTCCGCCGTCGGGCGCCTGACCTGCCGACGGCAGCGGTCACCGGCGAAACGGCCGACGCGCGGCGCAGCTTCCTGCGACCGCGCCGAAGCCGGTGTCAGAACTGGTGCTTGAGGAACGAACCGGACCACGCCATCAGGCCGGACGGCACGTATTGACTTGCCTGCGGTGCCTGAGTCATGAGCGTCCTCGCTATGCTCGCGCGGGCGGCGTACCGCCTGCGTCCGGCTTTTTAATGTACCGTTTGGTCTAGCAAACTTCGTGACGTCAGCGGGGAGAGAAGCCATGCCACGACCGCCGGGCCACGGGCCGGATTTCGAGGTCAGGCGCCAGAAGATCATCGACACGGCCGCCGAGCTGTTCGCCCGCCAGGGCTACGCGGCGACCTCCGTCAACGACCTGGGCCGCGCGGTCGGGCTCGCCAAGGGAGCGCTGTACTACTACATCGGCTCCAAGGAGAACCTGCTGATCGAGATCCAGTCCCGGGTGATGGCGCCGCTCCTCGCCCGGGCCCGGCAGATCGCGGGCCTGGACGAGGAGCCGCTGCTGCGGCTGCGCCTGCTGTCGGAGTCGCTGCTGACGATCATCTACCGCCGGCTCGACCACATCTGGGTCTACGAACACGACTACCGCAGCCTCACCGGCGACTACCTGCACACCCTGCTGCGCCAGCGCTCCGACTTCGAGCAGCTGGTCACGGGCCTGCTCATCGAGGCCGTCGAGGAGGGCACCTTCCGCACGGTCGAACCGCGCCTGGCCACCCTGCAGTTCCTCAACCTGCACAACCACACCTACCAGTGGGTCAAGCCGGAGGGCCGCTGGAGCGCCGCGGACCTGTCGCGGGAGTACTGCTCGACCCTGTTCCGCGGGTTCGCGGCCCCCGGCGCGGCCCTGCCGGACGTCGAGGAGCAGGCCGCGCGGTTCAAGCGCGACCGGACCGACCTGCCGCTCGACCCCGAGGCGGTCTGGGAACCGGCCTCGCTGGCGAGCTGACGCGGCTGACGAAGGAGGGCCCGCGGTGCACTGCGGGCCCTCACCCGCGTCACGCCTCCCGTACCAGCGCCCGGGCGATGACATTGCGCTGGATCTCGTTCGTGCCCTCGCCGGTCTCCAGGATCTTGGCGTCGGCGTAGAAGCGGGAGATCTCCGACTCGCGGACGTAGCCGTAGCCGCCGTGGATCTGGACCGCCTGGGAGGCGGCGCGGTTGGCGACCTCGGAGGCGTACAGCTTGGCCATGGCGGCCGCCTTGCTGTGCGGGCGGCCCTGGTCGGCCAGCCAGGCGGCGCGGTACACCAGGCAGCGGGCGGCTTCGAACTCCGTACCCATGTCGGCGATCTTGTGCGCGATCGCCTGGAAGTCGGACAGCGGGCGGCCGAACTGGTGGCGTTCCGTGGCGTGTTTGACCGCGAGGGCGAGGGCCGCCTTGGCCAGCGACAGGCCCAGCGCGGCGACGCTGATCCGGCCCTTGTCGAGGACGGACAGGAACTGGCGCAGTCCGCCGCCCTCCTCGCCGATCAGGTGGTCGTCGGGGATCCAGCAGTCGTCGAAGACCAGTTCCCGGGTGTCCATGGCGTGCCAGCCGAGCTTCTTCAGCTTGTGGCCGACGGTCTAGCCGGGGGTGCCGGTCGGGACGTAGAAGGTCGCGAAGCGCTTGCGTCCGTCGTCGTCCTTGCCGATGACCGCGAGCAGGGTGACGCCCTGGCTGATGTCGGTGCCGGCGTTGGTGATGAACATCTTGGTGCCGTTGATGACCCAGCCGCCGTCGGCCCGGCGGGCGGTGGTGGCGATGCCGGCCGCGTCGGAGCCGGCCTCCGGCTCGGTCAGGCCGAAGGCGCCGATGGCCTCGCCGCGGGCCAGCGGCGCGAGCCAGCGCTGCTTCTGCTCCTCGGTGCCGTAGGCGAGCAGGGGCAGGGTGGCGTTTCGTGCCCGCGATCGAGCAGAGCGCCGGCTGTCTGACCGACCTGGAGCACCGCGTCCTGGTCGGCGCCGACATCACCCCGGCTCCCTGGGCCGGTTACGAGGAGTTGCTGGCCCGCCACAAGGACGCCCAGGTCGAGCCCGTGGACGTCGCTCTCGATGATCTCCAGCGCCTGATGTACACCTCCGGCACCACCTCACGCCCCAAGGGCGTGCGCATCACCTACGGAAACCTGCAGGCCAAGAATCTGGCTCACATCGTCCACTTCGGCCTGACCGCGGCGGACACCACGCTGGTGTGCGGCCCGCTCTACCACGTGGGCGGCCTGGACATGCCGGCCCTGGCGACCCTCTACGCGGGCGGCGGCGTGGTCCTGCAGCGCAGGTTCGACCCGGAGGGCGCACTGCAGGCGATCCAGCAGCACCGGGTCACCAACGTGTGGCTGGCGCCCGCCATGGTCAACGCGGTCCTGGAGGTCCCGGACCGCGACAGCTACGACACCACCTCGGTCCGCTTCATCCTGGGCGGCGGCGAGAAGACGCCCGAGCCGGTGCTGCGGCGGATCATGACCGCCTTCCCGAACGCCTGGTTCGCCGACGCCTACGGCCTGACCGAGACGGTCTCCGGCGACACCTTCCCCGACCGCGAGCACGCGCTGTCCAAGCTGGGCTCGGTCGGGCGCCCGGTCCCGCACACCCGGGTACGGATCGTCGACGACACCGGGGAGGAGGTCCGGGCGGGCGAGCTCGGCGAGATCACCTTGCGCGGGCCGAAGGTGTTCTCGGGGTACTGGCGCGACGAGAAGGCCACGGCCGCGGCTCTGCGGGACGGCTGGTTCCACACCGGGGACATCGGGCACGTGGACGAGGACGGCTTCCTGTTCATTGACGACCGCAAGAAGGACATGATCGTCTCGGGCGGCGAGAACATCGCCACCCCCGAGGTGGAACGGGTCCTGTACGAGCACCCCGCCGTCCTGGAGGCCGCCGTGGTGGGGCTCCAGCATCCCCGCTGGGGCGAGGTGCCGCGGGCGTTCGTGGTGTTCCGGCCGGGCACGAGTGCCGGGGCCGACGAGCTACGGGACTTCTGCCGGACCCGGCTGGCCAGGTTCAAGGTGTCGGTCCGCTTCGACGTGGTCGACGAACTGCCCCGTACCGTTCCTAAAGACTGAGTGGGAGTGAGTCCTGTTGCCAGGACTCTTGCTCAGCCGGGTGTCCCGAACGGTGTTGGGCACCCTGGTCGCCCGCTTTCGCTCCACGGCCCGGCGGCGCGCATCTGGTGCGTGGTCCGGGAATGTGGGGGCGGGTTTCCTCACGTCGCCGGATCTCCGGTCGGGCCTGGGCGGTCCGATGCCCACGACGATCACTCTGGTCGTCGTGGGGCGGTGCCGTCCGTCGCCGGATCGGGTGTCCGAGGGCGCGTCGCCCGACCGCGATGCTTGCCGCATCATGCCGGGACATCTTGCGTCGTGGGGTGGTCAGTGGCTGTTGCCAGTGCTGGGCACCCCACCGGGAGGTATAGGCCGGATCGACCGCAACGACCGCCACTCCGTGTTCGGCGGCCATCGACACCAGCCGGGCCCTGAGCTTGGTGGTGGGGAAGCGGGAGAGCAGCCGCCGGAAGCGTTTGTTGCGGCCGTGCTGCTCGCGGCCCTTCTCCGCCGCGAAGTCGAGGTCCTCGATGGCGATCGCGGCGGCCCCGCAGCGGCGGGTGTGGTGCAGCAGCCGGGTCAGGGCGTGCCGGATCTGCGCGTCCCGGTGTTCGGCGGGGCCGGTGAGGTCGTAGAAGTAGCGTTGTGGTTCGCCGACCGGGTTGCCGTGCACGTCGAGGTGCCAGGCGGCGAGGTGGTCGTCGTTCATGTCCACCCCCACCACACCCCGCGCCAGCGCCGCGTCCAGCGGCAGGACGGGGGCGGCGGCGCGCTGCCAGGACGCGGTGACGTACCAGCGGCCGCGCGCCACGTCGTGGTGGATGCGGTAGGCCACCGCCCGGTTCGCGGTGACCCGGTCACGCCACTCCTGCCCCCGGTGCCGGAACGCCACCGTCGCGTCCAGGAGGTAGCGGCCATGGGGTGCATTGGCCAGGTGGGCCAGCGGGGCCGGGAGTTTGACCGAGACCTGGCCGGTGTCGGTGACGCGGATCGTCTCGTTGCCGAACCGCTTGCCCGCCTCCCCGTCGGCGGCCAGGAACATTCGCTCCGCCCGCCAGCGCTGCCGCCATGCCTGCTCGTCCAGCCCGGCCGCCTGAAGGTGGTGGCGGGTGTTCGCGAGGCGTTTGCCGCCGCGCACCACGTGCACCCGGCCCGCCGCCCGGTCCGCCTCCACCACCACGAGCCGGTCCTTCAAGCCGTGCAGGCGGCGGGACTTGGCATGCCACTCACCACGCGAGCCATACCCGCGCACCAGCCCTGCCCGCTTGTCCGCCCTGGCGCCCAGCGGCCGGGCCAGCCGCGACTCGATCAACGCGATCTGCCCGCGCAGCCAGCCCAGATGCGCGGCCTGTCCGCGCCTCGCCAGAGCCCACTGGTCGTGCGTGGCCTTGGTGATACTGCCCGCCCACCGCGCCGACGACCTCACCGTCAGCTCCCGCTTACGCACCGCCCACGAGGCCGCATCATGCGCCGCCCCCTGGCGCGAACGTACGGCGAGATCACCGGCCGCAAGCGACCCCAAATAGACGCCGACCTCGGCGAGGACCGCCGCGTCCGCATCCGACACCCGCAGCCGGTCCCGGATCGCCATCCCAGCCGGGCCGGGCACCACGAACGACGCCGTCAGCTCACGCAGCCCGCCCACCCGTCCACCCCCGCCCGGCCGAAGATCCCCGTCACGGCAGTCAACAAGCAGCCTCCGCAAAGGTCACCCATTCGGCCCGAGAACTCCCGTTCCCCTACCGACAACGGAGGACCGAGGACCACAGCACACCCAGGCCGGAGGAGCCCCCTGACGCGGAACAACCGCATCCAGCCCCGGCACTCACTCACGCTCACGCTCACCAGAAGTCACTCATGCTCAGTAAACCGGCAGCAGTTCCCGACCCCCTCGGGCAAGGTCCTCAAGCGGACCCTGCGCGACATCCCGGCGGAGGGCTGAGCCGTGACGGACATGCGCCTGGACGACAAGACCGCCTGGGTGACCGGCGCCGGAAGGGCCTCGGCCGCGCCATCGCGGTCGCCCTGTCCCAGGCGGGCGCGACCGTGGCGGTGACCGCACGGACGGCATCCGACCTGGAACAGCTGGAGTCCGAACTGGCCGGACAGGGCGGCAAGGTGCTGGTACTGCCGGGTTCGGTCGCCGGCTCCGACGCCGTACGGACGATGGCGGAGCGCATCACCGAGGCGACCGGCCGGCTCGACGCGGCGGTCAACTGTGCCGGTGTCAGCCCCCACTTCACCCGCAGCGAGTACGTCACCGACGGGGACTGGCGGCACGTCCTCGACATCAACCTCGCGGGCACCTTCTACTGCTGCCGCGAGGCCGGCAAGGTGATGCTGGAGCAGGGCTCCGGCTCGATCGTCAACGTCTCCTCGGTGCACGCGAGCACCGGCTTCGAGCGGATCGCCGCGTACGCCGCCAGCAAGGGCGGTGTCGAGGCGCTCACCAAGTCACTCGCCGTCGAATGGGCCGGCCGCGGGGTGCGCGTCAACGCCCTTGCGCCCGGCTACTTCCACACCGACCTCAGCTCCGGGCTGCTGGCCAGCAAGTGGGGCGAGCGGATCGTACGGAGCACTCCGCTCGGCCGGGTGGGCGATGTCGAGGAGCTCGGCGGCGCGGCGGTGTTCCTCGCCTCGGACGCCTCCCGGTTCGTCACCGGGACGACGCTCACCGTGGACGGCGGATGGACGGCCCGGTGACGAAGGGCCCGGTCAGCCGGTGCGGTACAGGGTGGTAGCAGACGGGCCCGGTCATCCGGTGCGGTAGAGGGCGGTGAGCAGTTCGATCACGGCCTGGGTGGCGGGGTGGGCGTCGCCGCGCCACCAGGCCAGGCGTACGGCGATGGGCTCGGCGTCGCGGACCGGTCGGTAGACGATCCCGGGGCGCGGGTACTGGTGGGCGGTGGACTCCGCGGTCACGCCGACGCCCCGGCCCGTGGCGATCACGGTGAGCCAGTCGTCGATGTCGTGGGTCTCCTCGGTCTCGGGGCGGGCGTCCGGCGGCCACAGTGCGGCGGTCGTGGTGCCGGTGCGCCGGTCGATGAGCAGGGTGCGTCCGGCGAGGTCGGCGAGCCGGACGGAGCGGCGCCTGGCCAGCGGGTCGTCGGCGGCCAGCGCGCACAGCCGTCGCTCCAGCCCGACGAGGGCGGAGTCGAAGCGCCGGTCGTCCAAGGGCCTGCGCACCACCGCGAGATCGCAGGCGCCCTCGGCGAGACCGGCGGTGGCGGAGTTGACGCGGACCAGGTGCAGGTCGGTGTCGGGACGGGCCTGGGCCCAGCGGCGCTGGAAGGCGGGGGTGTGGCGGCCGAGCGCCGACCAGGCGTAGCCGATCCGCAGCCGGGTGTGCCCCGAGGTCGCCTCACGCACCAGGTCGTCCACCTCGCCGAGCACCCGCCGCGCCTGCGCCACCGCCCGCAGGCCGGTCGCGGTCGGCGTCACCTCGCGAGAGGTACGGCGCAACAGCCGTACGCCCAGCGCCCGTTCGAGCGAGGCCAGCGCACGGGACACGGCCGCCTGGGAGACGCCGAGCGCGATGGCCGCGTCGGTGAAGCTGCCCTCGTCGACGATCGCGACGAGACAGCGCAACTGGCGGAGCTCCACATCCATGCGTCCAGCGTATAGATCGGGGGGCAGACGCATTTTGCGTATGTGCCGTACGGTCGCACGATCGGCACATGCGACCCGCATCCGCCTCAGCGCCCGTGAGCGTCACCGCCACCGCCCCGGAGCCCGTACGCGGCCGTCTCGCCGGCGTCGCCACGATGGTCGGCAGCGGTCTGTCCAACCAGACCGGCGCCGCGATCGGTTCCCTCGCCTTCCCGGTGCTCGGGCCGGTCGGTGTCGTCGCGGTGCGCCAGTACGTCGCCGCGCTCGTCCTGCTGGCCGTCGGACGGCCGCGGCTGCGGGCCTTCACCTGGCGGCAGTGGTGGCCGGTGCTGTTGCTCGCCGTGGTGTTCGGGACGATGAACCTGTCCCTGTACAGCGCCATCGACCGTATCGGCCTGGGCCTCGCGGTGACCCTGGAGTTCCTCGGCCCGCTCACCGTCGCCCTGGCCGCGACGCGCCGCCGCGTGGACCTGTGCTGTGCGCTGGTCGCCGTGGCGGGGGTGGTCACGCTGATGCGTCCGCGGCCGTCGGCCGACTACCTCGGGATGGGCCTTGGGCTGCTCGCCGCCGCCTGCTGGGCGTCGTACATCCTTCTCAACCGCACGGTGGGTCGCCGGGTCTCCGGCGCCCAGGGGTCGGCCGCGGCCGCTTGTGTGTCCGCCCTGCTGTTCCTGCCGGTCGGGGTCGTGCTCGTACTGCGGCAGCCGCCGGCCCCCGAAGCCGTCGGGTACGCGGTCGCGGCGGGCGTGCTGTCCTCGGCGGTGCCGTACCTCGCGGATCTGTTCACGCTGCGCCATGTCCCGGCTCAGGCCTTCGGGTTGTTCATGAGCGTCAACCCCGTTCTCGCCGCCGTCGTGGGGTGGATCGGGCTCGGCCAGCACCTGGGGTGGGCGGAGTGGGCGAGCATCGGCGGGATCGTCGCCGCGAACACGCTGAGCGTCGCGCGTGTAAAGCGCAGATGACGAAACCGTTGACGGAAGCACGGCCCCCGCTTATCTTCTGACCGAATTTACGAACGACGTTCGAAATCACGGACAGGGACGGTCCCGCATGCCGAAGATGTCAGAGCAGCCCCCCGCCAGACGCCACAGATCCCTGCTCCTGTGTGTACTCGCCGTCCTGATCGCCATGGTGTCGGCGACGACCCCGGCCGCCGCCGCCGAGGGCCGCCCGTACACCAACGCGATCAAGTCGACCAAGGGGGCCGACCCCTGGCTCGAGTACTACAACGGCAACTACTACCTGGTCACCACGTCCTTCACCGGCGTGCTGACCATGCGGAAGTCGCCGACTCTCGCCGGGCTCTCCACCGCCCCCAGCGTGCAGGTCTTCAGCGACACCACCGCCACCCGCAACACCAACATCTGGGCGCCCGAGCTGCACTTCCTCGACGGCCGCTGGTACCTGTACTACTCCGCCGGACAGAGCGGCGTCGCCTGCTGTGACTCCCAGCGCACCCATGTCCTGGAGAGCGCGGGCACCGACCCGATGGGCCCGTACACCTACAAGAACCAGCTCAGCGGCTCCAACCTCACCCCCGGCGGCTGGCTCATCGACGCCACCGTCCTGAAGGCCAACAACAGCCTGTACATGATCGGCAGCGGTTTCATCAACGGCAGCACGCAGAGCCTGGTGATCGCGCCGATGAGCAACCCGTACACGCTGGCCAGCAACACCTTCACGATCATCTCCAGCCCCACCGCGAGCTGGGAGACATCGGGCGGCGCGGTCAACGAGGGGCCGGAACCGCTGTACCACGACGGCCGCACCTTCCTCACCTTCTCCGCCAGCCACTGCCAGACCGCGGACTACAAGCTGGGGCAGCTGGAACTGACCGGCACCGACCCGCTGAACCGCGCCTCCTGGACGAAGAAGTCCACGCCGGTCTTCCAGCGCAATGACGCGGCGAGTGTCTACGGCCCCGGCCACAACGGCTTCTTCACCTCGCCGGACGGCACCGAGAACTGGATCGTCTACCACGCCAACGACACCGCGAACGGCGGCTGCGGCAACGGCCGTACGACGCGGGCGCAGAAGTTCACCTGGAACGCGGACGGCACGCCGAACTTCGGCACTCCGGTGGCGCTCGGCACGACGCTGCCCGGCCCCGCGGGCGAGACCGCGGCGACCCCGACCGCGTACACCCTGGTGAACCGCAACAGCGGCAAGTGCCTGGACGTCGAGAACGGCAACACCGCGGACGGCACCAACATCTTCCAGTGGAGCTGCAACGGCGGCGCCAACCAGAAGTGGCGGGTCGAGGACCTCGGAAACGACACCAGCCGACTGGTCAACGTCGCCACCGGCAAGGTCATGGACACCGCGGGCTGCGCGACGGCCGACGGCACGGACATCGCCCAGTGGTCCTGGCTGAACAACAACTGCCAGAAGTTCCGTCTGGTCTACACGGCCACCGGCGACTACGTCCGGATCGTCAACGAGAACAGCGGCAAGGTCGCCGACGTCGCGAACTGCTCCACCGCGAACGGGGCCGACGTACGGCTGTGGACATGGCTGAACAACAACTGCCAGCAGTGGCGGATCGTGCCCACGACCTGACCCCCCTCCCCTCCCCGCACTCCGTGATCTGGAGAACCCCCTTGAGACGCAACGCCGTACGGCTGCTCATGGCCGTCCTCTTCGCCCTGGTGGGCTGCCTCGCCGGGCCCGGCACCCTCGCCCACGCGGCCGTGCCCGACTCCCCCGCCGTGACGTACACCAACCCGATCGCCGAACAGCGCGCCGACCCGCACATCTTCAAGCACACCGACGGCTACTACTACTTCACCGCCACCGTGCCCGCGTACGACCGCATCGTGCTGCGCCGGGCGACCACCATCCAGGGCCTGAAGACCGCGCCCGAGACGACGATCTGGACCAAGCACGCCAGCGGCGTGATGGGCGCCAACATCTGGGCACCGGAGATCCACTACATCGACGGCAAGTGGTACGTGTACTTCGCCGCCGGCTCCACCAGTGACAAGTGGGCGATCCGGATGTACGTCCTGGAGGGCACCGGAGCCAACCCGCTCACCGCGACCTGGGCCGAGAAGGGCCAGATCAAGACGACGTGGGAGAGCTTCTCCCTCGACGCCACCACCTTCGTCGTGGGCGGTGTCCGGTACCTCTCCTGGGCCCAGCGCAACCCGGCCGAGGACAACAACACCAGCCTGTTCATCGCGAAGATGGCCAACCCCTGGACGATCACCGGCACCGCGGCCGAGATATCGCAGCCGACGCTGTCCTGGGAGACGATCGGCTTCAAGGTCAACGAGGGCCCGGCGGTGATCCAGCGGGGCGGCAAGGTCTTCATGACCTACTCGGCCAGCGCGACCGACGCCAACTACTGCCTCGGCATGCTCACCGCCTCCGCGACGGCCGACCTGACCAACCCGGCGTCCTGGGCCAAGGGTTCCCAGCCGGTGTTCAAGTCGAGTGACGCGACCTCGCAGTACGGCCCTGGCCACAACTCCTTCACCGTCTCCGAGGACGGCAAGTCCGACATCCTCGTCTACCACGACCGCAGCTACAAGGACATCACCGGCGACCCGCTGAACGACCCCAACCGCCGTACCCGGGTCCAGAAGGTGTACTGGAAGGCCGACGGCACCCCCGACTTCGGCATCCCGGTGGCCGACGGGGTGACCCCGCAGCGCTTCTCGTCGTACAACTTCGCGGACCGCTTCATCCGCCACTTCGACTACCGGGCCCGGATCGACGCCAACGTCAGCCCGCTCGCGGACTCCCAGTTCCGCGTGGTCACCGGCCTGACCGGCAGCGGCACCGTGTCACTGGAGTCGGCCAACTTCCCCGGCTACTACCTGCGGAGCAACGCGAGCTTCGAGGTCCGGCTGGAGAAGAACGACGGCACGGCCCAGTTCGCCTCCGACGCCACCTTCTACCGGCGCGCGGGCCTGTCGGACTCGGCGGGCGTCTCCTACGAGTCGTACGCCTCCGCCGGGCGCTACCTCCGCCACTACACCTACCTGCTGTACGTACAGACGCCCAGCACGGCCACGGACCGGGCGGACGCCACGTTCTACGGTCAGTGAGCCACGCCGCTTCTGCCCCTGAACGGGCCCGGGCCGGGTACCGGCAGGGGCAGAAGCGGACGTGACGGCACGGGAGGCCGGGTATGCACGTGCAGGCCGCCGGGCTGTGGAACGTGAGCAACGGACAGGGACTGCGCCAGCTGTCCGAGCTCGGTCTCGCGCTGCTGCTGTCCAGCCTGATCGGCTGGGAGCGGGCGGCCCAGCAGAAGAGCGCCGGCCTGCGCACCCACACCCTGGTCGGCATCGCCAGCGCCCTGATGATGGAGGTCTCCCAGCACGGGTTCAGCGATGTCCTCGGGCTGGACAACGTGTCCTTCGACCCGTCCCGGGTGGCGGCCAGATCGTCTCCGGGATCGGGTTCATCGGCGGCGGCCTCATCTTCGTACGGCGGGACGCGGTACGAGGACTGACGACCGCCGCCACCATCTGCCTGACCTGCGCGGTCGGCATGGCCTGCGGCGGCGGCTGCCGATCCTCGCCCTGGTGACGACCGCGCTGCACTTCCTGGTGGTGCGCGGGTGTCCGCTGCTGGCCGGCCGGTTCCTCGCCGAGGCCGAGGCCGCCACGGTCGAGATCCGGCTCGCCTACCTCACCGGGGCTGGGCGTTGCTGCCCCAGCTGATGGAGACGTGCACGCGGCGCGGCTTCCGCGTCCTCCAGGTGAAGGTCGACCGCCTGCCCGGCAGGACTGACCCGGCCGCCCGCGTCCTGCTCCGCCTGGAGGGAACCGCCGACGCCGGACGCCTGACGTCCGACCTGTTCCAGGAGGACGGCGTCGTCGAGGCCGACATGAGCGTGGCAGCCGACGAGGAGTAGCCGAGGGCTGTGCCGGGCGCGGTGATTGCGGCCGGGGCGGCCGGGCACTCGTGCCGCACCGGGCGAGGAGGTCGGGACATGCCGCGTCGGCGAAAAGTGGTGCTGACCGGGTGGTTCAGCTTCCGGGACGGGGAGGCGACCGCCGGGGACGTGCTCGCGCTGCGGCGCGTCGAGGATGTGCTGGGGCAGGCGGAGATCCCGTACGACGTCGTGTGGAGCCCGGGTTTTTGGCCCGGGGCCCTGCACCTGGCCGGGGTCCGGCCCGAGGAGTACTCCCATCTGGTGTTCGTGTGCGGGCCTCTGCACGGGCCGCAGGTCGAGGAACTGCACCGGCGGTTCGCGCACTGTGTGCGGATCGCCGTCGGGACGTCGGTCGTCGATCCCGACGCCCCGGCCGCCGTCGGTTTCCACCGCGTGCTGGCACGGGACGCCCCGGACACGGCGCCGGTGCGGGACCTGTCCGCGCGCGCCCCCGCCGCCCCGGCGCCGCCCGTGGCCGGGGTGGTCCTCACGCACGGACAGCACGAGTACGGGGCCCAGCGGCGACACGGGCAGGTCGCGGACGCCGTGACGCGCTGGCTGACGGGCCGGGACTGCGCGCGGCTGGAGCTGGAGACCCGGCTCGACGCGCACGACTGGCGGCTGAGCGCCACGCCGGCGCAGCTGGAGTCCGTGCTCGGCCGGCTGGACCTCGTCGTCACGGACCGGCTGCACGGGCTGGTGCTGGCGCTGCGGGCCGGCATCCCCGCCCTGGCCGTCGACCCGGTCGCGGGCGGCGCGAAGGTGACCGCGCAGGCCCGTGCCTGCGGCTGGCCCGCGCTGGTGCCCGCCGAACATCTCGACGCCGACCGGCTCGACCACTGGTGGCAGTGGTGTCTGAGCACCGGCCGGGAGGCCGCCCGGCGGATCCGCGCCGACTTCCTGGCGGGTGCGGAACCCGACGGCGCGGACGCCCTGCCGGACGCCCTGGAGCGGCGCCTCACCGGTTAGTCCGCGCAACGGCCGGGGACCCGGAGAGGGACTTCCGGCCCACGAGGAGTGACCGTGACCACTAGCCGACTCCCCGACCACGAGCAGCGCATCCTCGACGAGATGGAACGCGCGCTACGCCGCGACCGCCGCCTCGAGCGCCGCATGCGCACACTGCGGCCGCGCCGGCCGTCCGTCCTGTCCCGGCTGGCGTACTGGCGCCCGCCCACCTTGATCGTCGCGCTCCTGGTCGCCGTGTCGACCGGGCTCATGGTGACCGGCATCCGCACCTCCGACCCCGGCGTGATCTGGGCCTTCGCCGCCGTGTGGCCCCTCACGCTGTACGCGGTGTTCCGCCTGTTGTGCCGGTGGACCGAGGGCTGAGGCGTTTGTGGCCGGGGGCCACGGGGACCCCGGCCGCCAGGAGGTGATCGTCATGCCCAAGCCAGGAAGCAAGAAGTACGACACCCGGCGGGCGCGGCTGCGCAAGGAGGCGGAACGGTCGGGTGTCTCCGACCAGGATGCCAACGCGGCCGCCAACGAGGCCCTGCAGCAGGATCCGGAGTGGCAGAGCCGGGGCCCGCGCACCGAACGCGGACGGGGTCCGAAGGGCGAGCGCCCGGAGAACGAGTGACCGAAGGAACGAGTGACCCGGCCGGCCGATCGGGGCGGCCGGGTTCAGCCGTGTCTCCGGCTCCGGTTCAGCCCGTGTAGCTGCGGGCGGTCGAGTTCCGCTGGGCGTGCTCCAGCGTGCGCAGCCGTGACTCGACCGCCGCCGGCAGCACCCGGCGCTCGCGCAGCACCCACGGGAGTGCGGCCGTCGCCTCGGCGAAGGCGCGCAGGGACGCCCGGTCGCGGGGGACCGTGCGGGCCAGGTGGACGGTACGGCGCAGGGCGGGCCCGGCCGGGCGGCGCAGCCAGGTGAACCACAGCGTGTTGCGGATGCCGTGCGTCCGCCGGAGCGTGGCATCCCGTGTCACCGAGGGCTGGTGATGGATCGTCAAGTCCTCCGCGTACGTCAGCCACCAGCCGTCCGCCGCCAGATCCGCGGCGAGCAGTTCCTCCTCGCCTCCCAGCCACAGCCGCGGATGGAAACCGCCCGCGGCCCGGAAGGCGTCGGTGCGCAGCACGGTGGCCGCGGCCAGGAAGGAGCCCAGCGCCGGGCCGGGCAGCCACTCGGGGCCGGGCACGGGCGAGTTGCGCAGTTCCTCGGCGATCGGATCGTCGGTGCCGTCGGGTTCGACGACGATACGGGCCGTGACGGAGGCGAGCGCCGGGTGCCGGTCGAGGAGGTCGGCGGCGCCGGACAGCCCCCCGGGCGCCCACCAGGAGTCGTCGTCGCAGAAGGCCACGTACGGCGTACGGACCTGGCGCACGGCCAGGTTGCGGCCGACGGCGCCCAGGTTGCGGCCGGGGCGCAGCAGCCGTACGTCCGGGTGGTGCCGGGCGACGGCGGGGGCGGTGCCGTCCGTGGAGGCGTTGTCGGTGACGATCACGGCGGGCCGCTCGGGCAGCCGGGCGAGCCGGTCGAGGGTGCGCAGGAGTTCGGGGCGCCGGTTGTGGGTGATGACCACGACGGTGGTGCGGGGGTCGGTCATGCGGGGACTCCTGGGGCGCGGTCCAGCAGGCGGGCGGCGCGCTCGACGTCCGGCGGCAGGGCCTTGCGGGCGTGCAGCGCGGTGGGCAGGCGGACGAGCGCCTCGCGCAGGGCGCGCAGGGACTGGCCGTCATGGCGGGCGTCGGCGGCCAGGTCCCGGGTGCGGGCCAGCGCGTACGGCAGGGGGCGGCGCAGCCAGGCGGTGAGGAGCGCGTTGCGGCGCACGACGGCCCGGCGGTGGGTGCGGGGTGCCGGGTCCGGGTGGTGGTGGGCGATCACGTCCGGGGAGTGGGTGACGCCCCAGCCGCGGGCGGCGAGGTCGTAGGCGAGGAGGGTCTCCTCGCCGCCGAAGAACAGCAGTTGGTGGTAGCCGCCCGCCTCCAGGTAGGCGCTTCGGCGGGCGACGGCGGCGCAGCCGAGGAAGCCGAGGACCTGGGTGCCGGGGAGGTCGGTGGCGGTGCCGAGCGGGGATTCGGCGAGCACGTCGTTGAGCGGGTCGGGGGCCCCGTCGGGGCCGACGAGGGTTCGGGCGGCGAGCAGCCCGAGCCTCGGGTACGCGTCGAACAGGCGGGCCGCCCGGTCCAGCGCGCCCGGCGCCCACCAGGAATCGTCGTCGCTGAACGCCACGTACGGGGTGTCGAGGGCGCGCACCCCGTGGTTGCGGGCGAGGGCGCCGCGGTTGAACGGCAGGGCCAGCACGCGCACCTGCGGGAAGTCGCGGGCGACCATGGTGCGGGTGTCGTCGGTGGAGGCGTTGTCCACGACGAGGACAGGGGGGCGTTCGGGGAGGGCGCAGAGCTGGCTGAGGGTCTCGGCGAGGCTGCCGGAGCGGTTTCGGGTGGCGATGACGATGCCGACTGGTGCCTGAGTCATGGTGAAGGGATGCCTCGCAGTTCGTGCAGGGCGGCGAGTACGTCGTCGGGGCGGATGCGCAGCAGGGCCGGGTCGGTGCGGCGCCCGTGCGGGTCGCCGTCCGGGCCCGGCTGCCACAGGACCTGGTGACGCGGGTGCGCGGGCGGGCCCCAACGGCTCGGCGGGACCGGGCCGAAGAGGGTGACGGAGGGGGTGGCGTGGGCGACCGCGAGATGCGCGATGCCGGTGTCGCCGCTGACCACGGCGCGGGCGTCGGCGACCAGCGCGGAGAGCCGGTCGAAGGGGAGGCCGCCGCCGAAGACGTCCGTGTCGGGCAGGTCGGCGCGCTTGGCGAGGTCGGCCACCAGATCGCCCTCGTCCGCGCCCCCGGTGACCACGACCCGCTGCCCGCGCTCACGCAGCGCCTCGGCGACCGTGGCGTAGTCCTCCGTCGGCCAGCAACGGGAGGGTGCGCCCGCCCCGGGGTGCAGGACGACGGCGCCGGGGGCCGGGGACGGTCCGGGCGGACGCGGCAGCCGCAGGTCGGCGGGGTCGGCGTCGATGCCGTACGACTGCAGGAGCCGGCACCAGCGGGCCCGTTCGTGTTCCTCCGGGAACCACTGCGGGCCATCGACCTCGGGGGTCTCGGGGTGCGCGAAGGCCAGCAGCTTCAGCGGGCGCAGCCGCATCAGCAGACGGTGACTGGGCGGGCCGTTGCCGTGCAGGTCGACCGCGATGTCGGGGGGCGGGCCGGTCCAGTCGATGCGGTGCGGGACGGCCCGTCCGGGTGCCGACGCGGGCAGCAGCCGGTCGACCGCGCCGGTGGCCGCCGCGACCGGTCCGAGCTCGGCGGGCGCGGCCAGCACGAGTTCATGCCCGGGATGGGCGCGGCGCAGGGCGCGGAGCGCGGGCACACCGGCGAGGAGGTCACCGAGGCCGAGGGCGCGCAGGACGAGGAGGCGGGGGCGGAGTCGGGTGCGCTGGGGGGTCATGGGGCACCTCCGGTGGCACGGGACGCACACCTCGCCGGCCGCCGGCCGGCCGTCATCGGGGCACGCCCGCCGCTCGGGCCATCAGGAGCGTCGAGGAGCGGCCGTCGAGGTAGGGCAGCAGGACCGCCTGGCCGCCCCACTCCTCCAGCAGCGTGGCTTCGGGCAGGTCTGCGCCGGAGTAGTCGCCGCCCTTCACCCAGACCTGCGGGCGGAGGTCGGCCAGCAGCCGCTCGGG
>NZ_JBWLKM010000115.1:0-23200 GCF_059026085.1 Streptomyces sp. a15
ACTCGTCCAGACCAGCGTGAAGAAACTCGTCAATAACAACTCGAAGTAACACAATCAGGGTCACGAGACACTAGACGATCTCGGCCTTGAACTCCGGCGTGAACGAACGACGAGGCCCAGGCTTCTTGTTCCCCATGCTCTCCATGATGGACATCCTCCCGGGGGTGAACCCCTGATCTCGGATGTCCGTCAAAGCGGATCAAGCTCAAACTTCCCCCCGGGCGATGGGAGGGTTACTTATGGATCATCACTTCTCATACTCTCTACAGACTGCATCCGAATTCGATCTTCATGCGCCAATTTCGCTCCAGAGCCTCGCCATGCCGATACCGACGGCAAACTGACGCCCCACAGCGTCCAGTCGGGAGCTAGGTGAATGAAGATTTGGCACCTGAGGGTTCGGTGCATCGCATTTACTGTCTCGGTTCTTGCCGGGTTGTCCGCGGGCTGCGCAGCCTCGCCCGGCGAGCACGAACCAGCCAGAGCCCGCACTCTCCCAAAGGCCGCTACGAGTGGACCAGGCACCGCGTCCCCAACAGCCGGCATGTCTCAGGCCGGCCTTCTTCCCACAGGAATGCCGTCCACCAAGCCAACAGGCAGACCGGAGACGGAAGCGTCAGCCAGACCTCCCAGGCGCCCACGGCTCGGCGGGGACCCCGTTGAGCCGGTGCCTGAGCCGTCGTTGGCCATGTCCCCAGGACCCAACGCCCCCTTGGTACCAGTCCCGGAACCCGACGCGCCTCCGCCGTCCTGTCCGACATCCACCCCTCCACCCAACGGCGAATCCACGTGCAATCAGCCACCTCAGCCGACGCCAACGCCGACGCCAACGCCAACGCCAACGCCGTGAGGCCCTCAAGTCCTGAAGAGGAACCATCCACCCTGTCCGCCGGGGCCGGTAACTTCGCCGATCTCGCGACGCTCTCCTCGCTCGGTGGAGTGCTGCTGTTCTACGCCGGTGTAGTCCATGCGCGTGCTTACTACGCGTACTTCCACGTGGACGCACTGACTCTGGGGCTCAGCTTCCCGGAATTCGCGATGAGAAGCCTACGGCTGATCACCGCTCCCGCGGTTCTGATCGCGGTGGCAGCGGTGGTCCTGCTGCGAGACCCACAACTGATCAGCCGGACTCTGCTGTGCCGTCTGCCAGACGGCGTTTGGGCGAGGCCCCGCCAGGTCGCACGAAGGCTGGTCCACCTGCACCCGCTGCTGCTCGCCGTCTCCATCGCCACCTTCTTCATCTGGGAACGCGTCCATCCCTACGAGTGGACGGTGCCTGTCCTCCTCGCCGCCGGAATCCTCCTGGGCCAGTCGCCCGCCGCGAACGGCGGCAACCGCTTGGCAGGCATACGGGCAAGGGGCGTGCCACTCACCGCAGTCCTCGTCTGCCTGCTATGGGCCGTAGCACTGGCCGCCCAGCGGTTCGGTGAAGATGACGCCAAGCTGACCGCCGCCCACCTGGAGGACAGAACGGCCGTCGTCGTCTTCAGCACCGAGCGCCTGAGCCTGACCGGCCATGGACTGACTTCCAAAGACCTCGGCAAGCAATCCCACTTCCGCTACCGGTACACCGGGCTCAGGCTCATCATCGAGCGCGGCGGGCGCTACCACGCCGTCGCTGTGGGATGGCGGCAGGGCACCGACTCGACATACGTACTGCGGGAGAGCGACGACATCCGCATCGAGCTCATGCCAGGAACACGTCGCGCACTCGCGCAGGGCTGAGCCAGGAAACCCAGAGGGAGACACAGCCGCTCTGCGTCACCCCGGGCTGCCGGCAGAAAGTTCAGAGAAGGCATATGAGGTAAGTGCCAGCTTCGCGCACGTGCCTCACAAGTATCCGAGGGTTGTCAGGCACGTGTGGCGACCGCCCACTCATTGAAGCGCTCCGGGCTCCGTCGACGGCACAGATCGCGTTGGCGCAAGCACCGTGCCCCGGTGAAGGACGGGCTGATCGTCGCGGTGTTCCGGCACTGCGAGTCGAGAGCCGGAAAGCCGCTACTCCACGATCATGCGGTTATGTCGATCCGCGCCCGGCGCCCGGACGCCAAGGGGACGTGGGTGTAGGTTCGCGTTTCCGATGGCCCTTTCTCGTTGACGGTGGCCTGTGGTCGTCCAGGTCTCGGTCAGTCTTCGTCGGACGGACTGGAAGATCGAGGAGGATCGGGCCTGGCCGACGACGGGCCTGGATGTCTTCGAGCCCTCGGTATCGTTCGAGGTGTGGTGCGAGCCGCCGGAAGCGGAGTTGGCAAACCTGCGCTTTCTCGCGGGCTACGCCGCGGCCCGCGCCCCAGATAGTCAGTCCCACAATGATCCAACCACCTTGAAGATGCTTCCTAGATGTTTGGGCCTCGGCGGGCCTGAGTCGAACTGCGAATCACGGCGTCCAGGAACGAGGCCACGCTCGCCTAATCGGCGGCGTCGGCGGGGTTGGTGGCCATCACGGTCCGGTGCGTCGACAGCTCCATCGCGGCGGCGAGGTGCTCCGTGGCCTCCGTCATACGGCCCGCCGCCACCAGGGCGTGGATGAGGCGGTTTCGGGTCGGCGCCTCCTCATAGAAGTCGTCGGTCTCGTGGAAGAGGCGGCACGCCTGCTCGAACACGGAGGCTGCGTCGTCGTACTGCCCGGTGCGCTCCGCCGCCTCTCCGCGGCCACGTAGCACGAACGCCTCAGCATGCGGGTCCGCCTTCTCCTTCGCGATTCCTTGCGCCCGGTCGAGAGCGGCTGACCCCTGTTCGGGCTGGTGCGCGGCGCTGTGGTCGAAGGCGAGGTCGACAGGAGTGAGGACTTCGCTGTACCAGTCCCCGTACTGCCGGAAGACGTCGATCGATCTCTCAGGTGCCGCATCACGTTCCGCAACACCGTCCGGTTGTCCCGCGGCTGGCCCTGGCGCCGGATTTCCTGCTCCTTCTTCTCCAGAGCGTGCACCATGGCGGCTGTCCTGCGGTCGGTGTTGAGTCCTTCGTGGTGCTGCCGTATGAAGTCGGCCGCCGCTCCTGGACGTGCATCCGTGGACACCGCGTAGAGGTGTGCCCTCCCCTCCGTCCCAGCAACCGAAGCGCCTTGCCTGCGCCGTACGGGTCTCTGGCCCGGCGGCTCAGGAACACCGCCCGCGCGGCATACTCTGTTGTCTCCAGGAGCTTGTCCTCCTCCAGGAGGACAAGCTCCTGGTACTTGCGGATCACGCTCCCCGGCGACCAGGGCATCGAGCATGCTCCGGGCGGACCGGCCGGTGATGTCGGAGACCACCGCGCTGAGCTTGATGCCTGCGTCTTCCAGAAACATCGCCAGCCGGTTGACGTCCCTGGCCCGGTCCAGGACAGTCTCGGTGCGATAGCGGGTCAGATCCCGCAACTGCCGGATGCCGCGCGGCGGTACGAAACTGGGCCTTACCAGCCCGTGCTCGACCAGGCGGCAGATCCACTCGCAGTCCCTGACGTCGGTCTTGCGCCCAGGTACGGTCTTGATGTGCTGGGCGTTGAGCAGCCACGGCTCGATGCCTTCAGTGGCTTCGAGCAGGTAGTACAAAGGCTTCCCGGTTCGGTCAGCTGGCGGTGCCCGCCCTTCCGGGGCCACAGTATTCGAAGAAGCTCTCTTGCGTGCTCATGGCAACATCACCGGACTTCTGCACACGGTCCCTGCGTCCGACTTCGTTTCGGGCTCAAGACTCGGCGGCAAGCTCCATCGACGTCCTCCGGACGAGCACCACCCGAATTTCCCGGCCACGGGGCGGGCCCGCCGGGGACCGGGGCGACTTCGTTGTGTCCGTGACGGTCTTCCGACGGATCGTCACACCGCAGCGACCTGCACGTTTCCATGATCCCCAGGACTTGAATTGGCCCTGGGCCTTCACCGGTTCGATGGGTTCCGGCGTCGCCCTACTACTGGTCGCCGGCGAACGACCTGATCGCCGACCGCGTTGGCGCGGCGATACTCAGGAGGACGGTCGCGTCTTCGCGGACGTGGAGTTGTCATCTGCGAGCTGGGTTCGCACGCCGCGCGGAACACGCACGCCGTGAGTGCGCAGGTTGCCGATGAATCGTGCGACGAGCGGATCCGGTTCCGCAGACGTCACCGCCACCAGCTGCCTGACCCACCGTGGCGAGAACGAGCGCACTGCGCCCGGGAAACCATCGCTGACCGCACTCACGGGGCACACGGCGATTCCCAGACCGGCGGCCGCGAGCTGTGGTGCCGCTGCCGTAACCGATGTCCTCATCACCGTCTCCGGGTGGACTCCGGCGCGGGCGAAGGACTGATCGAGCCAGGCACTGAGGCCGTTGTCCGGTGCGAAGTGAACGAGTGGCGCACCTTCAAGGTCCTCGATGCGTACAGCCGGCTGCTCGGTCAGGGGGTGGCCGGTGGGTGCCGTCAGTACGATCTCTTCCTCGGCTATGGCGGTGATCGTGAAGCGGCCGGGCAGGGGGGTGGACATCAGCACCATGTCGACCTCGTCGGAGTCGATGAAGCCGAGGATCTCGTCTACCGCCGTGGATTCACGCAGGGTGATCGCCACCTCCGGGTGGCGGCGGTGCCACTGGCGAATGACCGGGGCGAGCAGCGCCACGGTGAGGCTTTGTGCACAGGCCAACCGCAAGACTCCTCCGGCCGCTTGACCCGCTGCACGTGCTGACCTCACCGCAGCGGCGGCCGCCTCGATCGCTCGTCTGGCATCCGCGAGGGCGGCACGCCCTGCGGGAGTGAGCTTGACCCCCCGGGGTTCGCGGCGAAGCAGGATCGTTCGGGTCTCGCGTTCCAGCGAAGCGATCTGGTGGGAGACAGCGGGTTGCGACGAATGCAGCAGCAGTGCGGCCTGTGTGATCGATCCGGAGTCTGCGACCGCGACAAGGCACTCCAAGGCCCGAAGAGAAGTCATCCACGAATTTTATCGCAGGCCGTCGAAGCATAAATGTTATCGAGGGAAGACCCTGGGGTCCCTGGTTGCTACAGCCCACGACACCTTCTCGCCGAGGCAGGCGAGGAGGCTCGCACTCGGCGAAGGAGATATCCATGGCGCAGACGTTCGTCACGGGCGGTTCAGGGTTCATCGGCCAGGTGCTGGTACGTCGGCTCCTCGACGAGGGGCACTCGGTCCGTGCTCTGGTCCGAAGTCAGGCGTCGGCTGCAAAGGTGTCAGCGCTGGGGGCGGAGCCTGTCCGGGGAGAGTTGACCGACCCGACCACGTGGCGGAATCAGGTGACGGGCAGTGACGTGGTGTTTCACCTCGCTGCCGAGACGGATATCACCGCTGACCGTGAACGCCATGAGCTTGTGTCGGTTCACGGCACCCAGGCAGCCGTCGACGCAGCCCGCTACGCGCAGGTTCCTCGGTTCGTCCACTGCGGGAGCGAAGCTGCGCTCCTCGCCGGCGACCCACTCGTGGACGTCGACGAGACCGCGCCGCTGCGGCCGGACTCGGAAGCCGCTTACTGTGCGGTAAAAGCCGCTGCCGAGAAGATCGTGCTCGACGCGAATGCCCCGGACTTCGCCACGGTGTCGATTCGTCCGAGGTTCGTCTGGGGTCCCGACAGCATCCTTATCGACGGCCTGGTAGCGGCGGCGAAGGCGGGGCAGTTCGCTTGGATTGGCGGAGGCCGGCACACAACTGACGTCACGTTCGTCGAGAACGCCGTCGAGGGCCTCATCCTCGGATGGCAGCGCGGCCGACCAGGCCGGGCCTACTTCGTCACTGACCGGCACCGCGTCACCCTGCGCGAGTTCATGGAGACTCTGTTCGAGATCTATGGCGTCGATACGCCGATCCCTGACCTGGACGTCGAGACCGCCGCTCGCGAGGTCCCCGTTCCCGCTCGATGGTTCCTCGGGCAGCCCTGCGTTCTGCGGACGGACAAAGCCGTAGCCGAGTTGGGATACGAGCCCATTGTTTCGCATGCTGCCGGTCTGGACGCTGTCAGGAATTCGGTGGCCGTCAGTGGCACGTGAAACTTCACACCCATTCGACGACCTATGTAAACGTTTAAACGAAGGGAGACCAAAATGAAGATTGTCACGATCGGGAGAGGAATGATCGGCGGAGGACTGGCCAACCTCTGGCGGACCGCAGGCCACGGCGTTGTGGAACTCGGCCGTGACGGCGGGGATGCGTCGGACGCGGACGTGGTCCTGGTTGCAGTTCCCGGCGATAAGATCTCGGCTGCCCTGAGCAAGGTGACGGGGCTCGGGGGAAAGATTGCGATCGACGCAACGGACGTCATTCCGGCGTCATGGCGACTTTCCGTCGTACGCCGAGGAGGTGAAGTCCTTCACCGGCGGCCCGGTAGCCAAGAGCTTCAACATGAACTTCGGAGCACTGTTCGGCGCAGTGCGCGAGCAGCGAGTGCGGCCGAGCAATTGGTACGTCGCGGACGAGGGCGCCCGCGAGGTCACCGAGCGGCTCATCCGTGACGCCGGCTACGACCCCGTGCGCGTCGGGGATCTCTCACGAGCCCGCGACTTCGAAAACGCAGTCTGGCTGCTCATGGGTATCCAGTCGCTCGGCGGCGTGTTCTACCGGTTCGCCGTTCCCGGTGAGCTCTGAGCGACCCGACCCGACCCGACTGGCCGGTATCTGGTGCCCGCCGGACGAGAAGTGAACCACTGATGATCCGAGACGCACAGCCCACCGGACCGTCATAACGCGCCAGGCGATCACGCGGGCCAGAGGAGTCTTGCCGGCGCCCGCGTTCCCCGCGACCAAGACTCGATTCATCGAACAATCGTCTCCGACAGCAAACTATCAAGGCCAATGGGTTGTCGATTCTGGTTGCACCAATAGGCGGTGTCCGGTTTCCGGGTGACCTGCTGCGTACCCGAGGTGCCAGGCCCTGAAAAATGCACCAGCAGGGCGCGGCCTGCGTCATCTATCCGGAATCCACGCCCGGGACGAGGAATTACCGGGATCCTCCGGACACGCCGGGAACTTCCTGAGGGGGAGTCACAACAGATACGAAGGTCAAAGCCCAGGCGGCAGGGGAATCAATCCTCAGTCACGTCAGTTGACGTGCATTTGAAACGTTTTCCGAAACGTCCAAGAAGGGGAAGTGACCGATGTACGACAAGGTGAATTGGCCCGAGCGGTATGACCCGAAAACGTCTGCTATCTGCGCGCTCAACGACATCGACGTGAAGGCGCCGCCTGAAGTGGTATGGAAGCTGCTCGTCGACGCCGAGAACTGGTCGAGCTACTTTCCTCCCGAAGATCAGGTCAAGATCCTGAGTGGTGAGCCGGAACTGGCGCTCGGAACCAAGTACAGCCGGGTGACGGTTGGTTTTCCGATGAGTCTGAGCGTGACGGAGTACGAGCCCTTCAGCAGGCTCTCGTGGGAGACGGTAGTCGACAGCGACGAAACCGGTTCGAGCGCGTACCACGGCTGGGTAATCACGCCCACGGACGATGGCTGTCACGTGCTGACCGAGGAAACGCAGCAGGGCCCCTTCTTCCTTGAGGAGCTCGGGCGCAAGCATCCCGGCGCGCTCTACCGCTATCACCAGGACTGGATCGAAAGGCGAGCGCCCTCATCGGCCGGGGCAGTGGTGAGGCCTTCCAGATCGGCTTCAAGGGGACCCAGTTCCTGCACCTCGCGACCAAGCTAGGCATGGTCATGGGTCCGCCGCTGGCGCGCCGAAGGCGACGCGGGCCTGTACGACCGTACGACCGCACGAGTCGGCCAGGGCGACGAGGTGCTGGCCGAGTGCCGGATCGTCCAGCGCCGGCTGGGTCTTCTGGCTTCCCGGGTCGGCGTCTACTTCGTCCTGGCGCTCGGCCTGTTCGAGCCTTTGGGTGCCCGCGTGGTGTGGGACAAGCCCATCGGGGGCCGGCTGTCACGGTGCCCACCCCCTCCGGGAATCCCTTCGCGATCTGCGCCGCCTCATCGCCTCACGCCTCTCCGGAATCGGGCCGTCACTCACCTTGACGGCAACCCGAGTTCAAGCTCAGTGACACGAGCGCGCTTCCGCGCAGGTGGCTGAAGCTGCGGATGTTCGGCCGGGAGGGGCGGCCGACCCCACTGGGTCAGGCATTCGCCGAGTACGGGCGGATCGCCAAGACCCTGCACCTGCTGCACTCCTCGACGTCCGCCTGTTCCGCGAGCGAGGTCGCGCGAGCGGTTCCTTGTCGCTCTTGACGGTCCTCGGCGTGCAGGCAGGGATCTTCGCGGTCCTCATCCCATACTTCCAGGCGGTGCTCGGCTGGTCCGGCCTTCGCTCCACCCTGGCGCTCATGCCGGTGGCGCTGCTGATGATGTTCGCCTCCGGCCTCGCCCCGCAGGCAGCCGCTCGCATCGGCAGCCGCTGGACGATGGCCTCAGGGTCTTCCTGAGCGGCGCGGGACTGGTCCTCACGGCCACCTTCGTCTCCGTCCACGGCGGCTACCGCCCGATCCTCCCCGGCATGCTCGCCATGGGACTCGGTATGGGTTTGACGACGACGCCCTCCACCTAGGCCATGACCACCGCCTTGCCGCGTGAGCGCCAAGGTGTCGCGTCCGCGCTCAACGCGACGTCACCCGGGGGTTCGGCACCGCGCTCGGTGCCGCGCTGCTCGGAGCGGTCCTGACCGCCGGGCTACCGCGGCGCCATCGACTCCCGGCTCGACGGAGTGCCGGGCGACGCCGGCGACACCGCCCGCGAGGGCGTCGCCAACGCCCGCGCGGCCGCCGACGCGGTCGGCCCCCAGGCGCAGGCGCTGACCCGAGCCGCCCAAGAGCCCTTCGTCGATGGCTGGCGGCAGGCCCAGTGGGCAGGCGCCGTAGTCATGGCGAGCCTGTTCGTCTACGTTCTCGCGCGAGGTCCGCAGCGACCAACCCAGGGTTCCGGCGGCAACAGCCAGACCTATAGAACCCAAGCGTTCCGCCCGCGGGTCGGCTGGGGCAAAAGATGTCATTCACAGCCAGCGTCGGCTCGGACACCACCACCGACAGAAGTATCCCTGGGATCGCTGCGGACCGTTCGGCGTAAAGCCTCCGATCAGCTCGGCGCCGGCCGAGCAGGTCTGCCCGCAGTGCTCGGATACGGCCCGGCGTGTGTACTCATCCGCTGCGACCGCCTTCGCGTCGCCTGCCGTCACTGGCCTGTGCGAGCAGGTGGAGAAGTCTCGGGAAAGCCCCGCGGCGTTTCACCGGCGCGGCTGGCCGGTTACAGGCGGTTCCCTGGACCCCGCCGCGTACGGTCGGCGGGTGGCGACGCGCCGTCCCCAGGCGTCGGCCGAGGGCGGGGGATTCATGCTCCACCTGATCGCCCTGGTCAGGACATGGCCGGTGAGGGGTATCGCGACATCCTCGAGCACGGGAACGCGCGGAAGCCCCAGCAATCGTCGGGCCCACTCCGGGAGGGACGTCACCGCGTTGGCGGCGAGCAGGGCGTAGGCGGGCCGGGCGGCAAGTGGCAGCGGTGGCTGTACCAGCAGGAAGCGCGCGGCCGCCCGGCACTCCGGGGTGGCACGGAGTTCCGGACGGTACGCGGCCAGGCGTGCCTCGAGCTCCGCCCGTGTCCGGGGCGGGTCCGGCACTCCGAGGGCCGTCGCCACCTTCGCCGTGTCCGCCACGTAGGCGTCGTAGTCGGCGGGTGTGAGGGGCCGGGCCCCGAAGCGCTCGTGGGCCCGCAGGAAGCTGTCCGTCTCGGTGACATGCACCCACTCGAGCAGGTGCGGATCGGCGGCCTGGTAGTGCTCGCCCTCCGCTGTCACCCCCTTGACCCGCTCATGGACGGCGCGGACCCGTTCGACGGCACTGCGGGCGTCTTCGGCGGTTCCGAAGGTCGTCACGGCGAGGAACGTACTGGTGCGCTGCAGCCGCCCCCAGGGGTCGCCGCGGTACCCGGAATGAGCGGCCACGGCGGCCATGGCCAGCGGGTGCAGGGATTGCAGCAGCAGGGCGCGCAGTCCGCCGATGAACATGGAGGCATCGCCGTGCACGACGCGGATGGGCCGTTTCTCGTCGAACCACCGCGGCCCCGGGGTGTTGTGGATGCGAGCACGGTTGGCGGGACCGTCGGGCCCCGCGACGCGGCTGAAGAGTGCCTTGCCGAGCCTGTCCCGCACGCCGGAAAGGGTGAGGACGTCCATGTCCATGGCCCCATTCTGCGCCGTCGTCGTCTGCGGCGGGAGGGCGGTGTCCCGGCACCGGATGGCGGCGTTGTGGAAGTCCTCACCACTCGTACGTGACTGTCGTGACCTCGCAGCTCACTGCGCGGATGGGGGTGCTCGCACCGGAGCCGTGGTATTGAGCTCCATGTCACCGTCGGCCAATGCCTTCAGGGCCTCGGGAGCGAGGCGGAGGAGAGCACGACGCACAGCGCAGCCGAGGGCTGCCGACGATGCCGACGTCCGCCGGATGCCGGAGTGGCTCGTGTGAACGGGTGGGCAACGTGGCAGCGATCCTGCATGCGCATCATGGTCACACGTGTGGCGGGAAACATCGGCTCCGCTGCCGAACGACGCCCGCGTGGCGCGGGCACGCTCGACCTCCTCGGCCTGGCCCGGCGGCTGCCCGACGGCTCCGACAGCCGCGGCGACGACTGGCGCTCGGTCGGCCTGAGCGGCGAGTCCTGCCACGGGACGCCCGTCGAGGCGTTTGCCGGCGCGGGCACGCTCGTCCACCTGGCTCTTGGGGCTTCCCTCCGTCCCTCCACCTCACCTACCTCGCCGGAATCGGCATTGGCGCACCCGCCGCGTGCTCCGAGCCGTCGCCGAGGCCGGCGTACTGCGGCTGTTCCACATGTCCTCGCCCAGCGCCTGCTCGCCGACGCAGGACGACCGGCCAGTCGAAGAGTCCTGACCCAGCGAGGGCGTGCACGGCTCGTGCTGCAGTCGGCACGAGTCGCCGGCCGAGCGTCTCCTTCACCAGTACGAGGCCTCCGGCACCGGCTCGCTCTTCACCCGCCTGCGGCCGGGGATCGTCGGCCGGGGCGCCGCAGTCATCGCCCTGCTCCGGTACGGCGTGCCCGCCAAGGCGCTCGGTCTGCTGCCGGTCCTGCCGGTGGACCGGGGGCTGACCATCCGGATGGTCCACACCCAGGACATCGCCGAGGTGATCGCCGCCGTGTTCCACCAGCGCGCGGGCGGTCGGTTCCGTCCGATTGCCGGCACGCCCGTGACCGCGGCGGTCATCGCGGACGTGTTCGGCGCCAGGCTGGTGCCCGCGCCCTCCGCGGTGATCGGCGCCGCCATGTCGGCCCCCTGGCACGTGCGCCTGCCGCAGGTCGAAACCGTGTGGCTCAACGTGGGCTCCCTACTCCCGATGACAGACACGACCCCCGCGCGCACGGAGTCCGGCTGGACCCCGGCCAAGGACCGCCCGGACGTGTTGACCGAGGTGGTCGAGAGCATGAAGGACGCTGGGTCCGGCAGGACGCCCGTGCTACGCCCACGCACGGTGCTCGGCGCGTTAGGCGCGTTCGGCGGCACGATCCGTTGCAGGCCGGTCGAGGTGCGGCGATGCCCGTGACCACCCGCGTGGTCCCGGCGCGCCCCGGACCGCCGCCCGCTGCCGCGCTGCTCGCCGCCGCCCACGGCGGGCCGGCCCTCGCGGTCACCGTCATCGCGGGCCTGCTCGCACTCCGCGCCGACCTGTACCCGCTCGACGCCGTCGCGGTCACCGCGGCGGTGTTCACCGGGCAGCTCACGATCGGCTGGGGCAACGACCTGCTGGACCTCCGTCGCGACCGCGCCGTCGGTCGCACCGACAAGCCGTTGGCCACCGGAGCCCTCCCGGCCGGCTGGGTGGTACGAGCCCTGGTCGTGGCCGCACTCGCCTGCCTCGTGCTGTCCGCGCTCGCCGGCTGGCGCAGTGCGCTGGTCAACGCCACCCTTGCCACCGGTGCGGGCCACGCCTACAACCTCGGGCTCAAGGCGACCGCGTGGTCCTGGGCGCCGTACGCCTGCGGCGTCGGGACGCTGCCCTCGGTCGTCACCCTCGCCGGCCCCGCCCAGGGCTGGGCGCCGCTGTGGATGACCGGTGCCGGCGCCGCGCTCGGTGTCGGGGCGCACCTGCTCAACACGCTGCCCGACCTCGCCGACGACGAACGTACCGGCGTCCGCGGCCTTCCACACCGAATCGGCGAACGTCTCTCGCGCGTCCTCGCCGCCGTGCTGCTGCCCGCCGCCTCGCTGCTCGCCGTGCTCGGCCCCGCGGGAACGCCCCCGGCGTGGGCGTGGGCGGTCCTCGCACTGGTGACCGCCCTCGCACTGCTCACGCTGGTCGCCCGCGGTCGTACTCCCTTCCGGGCTGCGGTGGCCATCGCTCTGCTCGACGTCGTGCTGCTCGTGGCGGCCGGCTGATGACGCCCTCGCCCCACCACTTCGGCCTCGCGGTGGTAGGCGACGGGCCGGCCGGCGCAGTCACCGCCCTGGGCGCGATGAGCGCCGATGCGGACCTGCGCGCAGCTCTCCTGGACCGGGCGGAATTTCCACGGGACAAGGTCTGCGGCGACGGCATGGCTCCGCACGTCCTCGACCTCTTGGCCGAGGTCGGCGTCACCGGCCTCGTCGACGACCGGCTCCCGGTCGACCGTCTCCGCCTCGGCCGACACGGCCTGGTCGCCGAGCGGCGGATGGCCCGCCCGCCATGGGTCGTATCCCGCCGGGTGCTCGACACCCGACTGGTCGACGCGGCGGTCGGCGCCGGTGCCCGGCCACTCCGGCACCAGGTCGGGAACCACCTTCGCCAGGGCACCGACACGGTGGTCCGGGACGGCGACATCTCCGCCGCGGTCGTCGTCGGTGCCGACGGCGTCCACTCAGTCGTCCGACGCGTGCTCGGCCGGCCCCGGGGCCCAGTGGCCCTCGCGCTGCGTTGCTACGCCCCGGTCGCACCCGGGTGGCGCGTCACACAGGTCATCGAGTTCGGCACCCGGCACCAGCCGTCGTACGCCTGGTCCTTCGCCCTCGGTGACGGCCACGCCAACGTCAGGTATGGCGAGGTCCTTCACCAGGACCGTCCGGCGCCGACCCGCGCCCAGCTGATCGAGCGCCTCGAGGCGCTCCTGCCCGGCGCGGCCGAGGGCGGGCAGCACCGGGTCGGGCACCACCTGCCGCTCTCGACGGCGCGCTGGTGCCCTCCGACGGGCCGCGTGCTGCTCGCGGGCGACGCTGCCGGCCTGGTGAACCCGCTGACCGGCGAGGGCATCTACTGCGCCGTGGCCACTGGCGTCGCGGCCGGCCGCGCGGCAGCCGCGGCCCGGCGCGAGGGACGACCTGAGCGGGCGGGGGAGCGGTACGCTCGCGCCACCCGCCGGATCCTGCTGCCCCACCTGCGCCACACCGCGCTGGCCGCCTGGCTCACCCGCAGCACACGCCTTCTCGAGGCCGGGCTGCGCGCCTCGGCCGCCGATCAGCGTGTCTTCGACGACCTCGTCGAGCTCGGTCTCGCCCGGGGCCGGCTCACCCCGACCGTCGCGCTCGGCCTCGGTCGGGCACTCGGCGCGTCCACCCGCCCGACCAGCCGACCACAGGAGCCTGCATGACCATGCGCGTCCTCAGCGTCCGCGGCGTCCTGCCCGAGCACCGCCACCGGCAGGAGGAGATCACCGAGTCCTTCACCACCACGCTGGTCAGGGACAGGGTCAACCGCGGCATCGTGGAACGGTTCCACCGCAACGTGTGCGTCGAGACCCGGCACACCGTGCTCCCGCTGGCGGAGTACGCCCGGCTCGAGGACTTCGGCCAGTCGAACGACGTCTTCATCCGGGCCGGCGTCGAGCTCGGCGCTCGCGCGGTCGTCGACGCACTCAAGGAGGTCGGCCTCACACCGGCCGACGTCGACTACATCGTGTCGTGCACGGTGACCGGCCTGGCCGTCCCCTCGCTCGAGGCACGCGTCGCAGCGGAGATCGGGTTGCGGCCCGATGTGGTGCGCCTGCCCCTCGTGGGCCTCGGGTGTGTAGCGGGCGTGGCCGGTGTCGCCCGCCTGCACGACCTGCTGCGTGGCCGCCCGGACGGTGTCGCGGTGCTGATGTCGGTCGAGGTGTGCTCGCTCACGCTTCAGCGCGACGACACCTCGGTCGCCAACCTCGTGGCGAGCGGCCTGTTCGGGGACGGTGCCGCGGCGGTGGTCGCCGTCGGGGCCGAGCACGCGCTCGCGCTGTCCGACGACCCGGCTCGTCCCGAGGTCCTCGCGTCGCGCAGCCGTCTCTACCCCGACTCGGAGCGCATGATGGGCTGGGACGTCGGCTCCGGCGGGCTGAGGATCGTGCTTGACGCCTCGGTCCCCGACCTGGTGCGCCGTCACGTCGGCGACGACGTCCGCGGCTTCCTCGCCGACCACCGGCTGACCCGCGACGACCTCGGCTGGTACGTGGCGCACCCCGGCGGTCCCAAAGTCCTCGAAGCGCTGCAGGACGCCCTCGGGGTCGAGCGGGACGCCCTGGGCGTGACCTGGGACTCGCTGCGCCGGATCGGGAACCTGTCCTCCGCCTCGGTGCTGCACGTCATGGCGGACACGCTGGCCAACCGCCCGCCCCCGCCCGGCTCCTACGGGCTCATGCTCGCCATGGGCCCGGGCTTCTGTTCCGAGCTCGTGCTCCTGCGCGCTCCGGGTGGTGAGCAGTGAGCAGCGAAATCCTGTTCACCGTCCTGGTCCTGGCCGTCGGCCTGGAGCGGGTCGCCGAGCTGGCCGTGTCCCAACGCAATGCCGCCTTCAGCCTCGCGCAGAGCGGCGTGGAGTCCGGACGGGGGCACTACCCGTTCATGGTGGTGCTGCACACGGGCCTGCTCGTCGGCGCGCTCGTGGAGGTGTGGATGCGCCGACCGGACGCGGCAGCGGTCCTCGCCTGGACCATGCTCGCCCTCGTCGCGGCCTCGCAGGCGTTGCGCTGGTGGTGCATCGCCACCTTGGGACGGCAGTGGAACACCCGGTTGATCGTCGTGCCGGGCGCTGCACGTGTGACGGGCGGCCCCTACCGCTGGATCCCACACCCCAACTACGTCGCCGTGGTCGTGGAGGGGCTCGCGCTCCCCCTGGTGCACTCGGCCTGGGTCACGGCGGTTGTCTTCACCGCGCTGAACGGGTTCCTGCTCGCCACCCGCATCCGCGCCGAGGACGCCGCCCTGGCACAACTGGCATGAAGGAGACGCACATGGACCTGCTCATCGTCGGCGGGGGGCCCGCAGGCCTGGCCACAGCCCTGCACGCGGCCCGGGCGGGGCTCGACGTCGCCGTGTGGGAGCAGCGCGCCGGCACCGTCGACAAGGCGTGCGGCGAGGGACTGATGCCGGGTGCCGTCACCGCCTTGGCAGCGCTCGGCTTGCGCCCGCCGGGGCACGACCTGCGCGGCATCCGCTACGTCGCCGGACCGCGCCGGGTCGATGCCGACTTCAGCGCGGGCCCGGGCCGCGGGGTGCGTCGCACGACGCTGCACGCGGCGCTGCGTGAGATGGTGCTGGCCGCGGGCGTACGCGTCGAGCAGCGCACTGCGCGCCGTGTCACGCAGGACGAGGACGGTGTGTCGGTCGACGGCACCCGTGCCGGCCACCTCGTCGCGTCCGACGGCCTGCACTCTCCGATCCGCCGGGCCCTGGGGCTCGACCGGCCACACCGGGCCCGCCCCCGGCACGGGCTGCGGCGCCACTACGGGCTCGCCCCCTGGAGCGACCACGTCGAGGTGCACTGGGCTCGACGCGCGGAGGCCTACGTGACCCCGGTGGCCGACGACCTCGTGGGTGTCGCGGTGCTCACCACCGCCCGCGGGTCATTCGACGACCACCTCTCCGCCTTCCCCGAGCTGCGGGAGCGGCTGGCCGGGGCCGGGCACGCCGGACCGGTGCGCGGGGCGGGCCCGCTCCGCCAGGGCACAAGCGCGCGCACCGCCGGCCGAGTGCTGCTCGTCGGCGATGCCGCCGGCTACGTCGACGCGCTGACCGGTGAGGGCATCGCACTGGCGCTCGCGCAGGCACCGGCGGCAGTCCAGGCCGTCACCAGCGGTGATCTGGTGGGCTACGAGCAGGAGTGGCGGCAGCTCACACGGCGCTACCGCTGGCTGACCCACGCGCTGCTCGGCGCGACGCGGGTGCCACCGGCTCGTGCGGCACTGGTGCCGCTGGCACAGCGGCTGCCGTGGCTGTTCTCCGCGGCCGTCGACGCGCTGGCAGGCCCGGCCGGGCAGCACGCCCAGGCGGGCCGGCCGAGTGGGTAGTCGGCGCCCGCCGTGCCCGATCGACGCCGAACGCGCCCACCTACTCCACCTGGCCCAAGCCGCCGAGGGCTCCGACACGCTCGCCCGGCCAAGGCGGCGCCCCAGCAAGCAGCGGAACCTGCACAAGAGCCTGCAGTGGACCCTGGACGCAGTCACCGCCGGGCGCGCGTTCGTCAACAACGGCCGCCTGGACGTGCTCGCCGGCAACCGGCTCGCCCGCGCCTTCTTCAGCGACATCTTCAGCGGGCCGCAGCCGCCGAACCTCGCCCGTTGCCAGTTCCTCGACCCCGCGGCCCACCGCTTCTACCCCGACTGGGACCACATCGCAGACATGACCGTGGACGTCCTGCGCACCGCGGCCGGCCGCAACCCCCGCGACAAGGACCTCCACGACCTGGTGGGAGAGCTGTCCACCCGCGACGACGCCTTCCGCACCCGCTGGGGCGCTCACAACGTCACCCGCCACGGCACCGGCATCAAACGCTTCCACCACCCGGTCGTCGGCGACCTCACCCTCGCCTTCGAGGCCCTGGCCATGACCGCAGAACCGGGCCTCACCCTCACCGTCTACACAGCCGAACCCGGGTCACCGTCCGAGGGAGCTCTGCACCTGCTGGCTTCCTGGGCCGCGTCCCACGAAGCGGACTCCGACTCCTTCGTGTGACCGCGGGTTTCGGCGGGCTGATGCCCCGTCTCCCGGGAACTGTTCATGGCCACGGTACTGCTGACCCGTGTCACGCTCCCGGCACGCCATCCGTAGGCGTCGGCGGGCCAGCCGCCGAGCGGGGCGACGGCGATGCTGCCGACCTTCATGATCGTGGCCCGGCCCCGCTGGCCCGGCCGCACGGCCAGGGTCACCACCGGCAGGTAGACGGCGAGGTAGGCGGCTGCGGCGACTCCCTGGAGCACCCGGGCGAGCAGGAGGATCCAGAACTGTGGGCCGGTGGAGGCCAGCACGCTGGTCGCGGCGGCCAGGGTCAGGGACGCGGCGAACACGGTCCGGGGATCGCTGTGGTCGACCCAGCGGCCGGCGGGCAGGGCCAGTGCGGCCATGGGCAGCTGGTAGGCCGACAGCACCCAGGCGGTCGCGCTGCCGGTGACGTCCAGGTCGGCGGGCGATGAGCGGCAGCGCGAAGGCCGCCATGCTCAGTTCGCTGGCCACCAGCAGCGTGGCCAGCGCGGAGACGGTGACCGTCCCCCAGCGCGTGCGCGCCGCAGCTGCGTCCTCGCCGGTATCCGGGCGGGCGGTGCCGGTGGCCTTCTTCTCCGTTTGCTGGGGTTGACCATCCCCAGAAAGTAGGGAGTGCGCGTGCCCGCACCGATGGTTGCGCCGGGGGGCCGCATCGCCAAACGTGAGGCCATCACCGGCGCGGCCCGCGCCGTGTTCGGCCGCGAGGGTTTCACCGCCGCCGGCATCGAGACGATCGCCGCAGAGGCGGGGGTGTCCACCCGCACCATCTACAACCACTTCGCGGGCAAGGAGGAGTTGTTCGCCGCGGTCATCGCGGAGAGTTCCACGCGGGTGGCCGACGTCCTGGTCGAGCTCACCGAACGCCACCTGGGCCCGGTGAGCGATCCGCGCCGCCTGGAGGTGGCCCTGCTCGCTCTGGCCACGGCGTGGAACAGGCCACGTGCCGAGTTCGCCGACCACTTCGCCGTGGTGCGCCGGATGCGGGCCGAGGCCGCGCACCTGCCGCGCGGCCTGCTCCAGGCGTGGGACCGGGCGGGGCCGCAGCGCACCCAGCGCGAACTCGCCCACCAGCTGCGCCGCCTGGCCGGCCTCGGCGTCCTAGAGGTGGCCGACGCCTCTCTGACGGCCGACCACTTTTTACTGCTGACCTCCGGCGCAGTGTCCGAGCGCAGCCACTACGGCGCGGCTGCTCTGTCCGCCCCGGCCCGCACCGCGCTCATCACCGCCGGGGTGCGGGCGTTCCTCCACGGCTACCTGCCCAAAAAAGGTTGCTGAGGGAGCAGCAGGTCAGCTACTACGGCAGCTGGTCGACGCGGCAAGGAGCAGGCAGTTGATGACACCTCATCTCGGTGCGCTGAACGAGTTCTGCTGGATGGACCTCAAGACGCACGACGTGCCGGGCACCGCAGCCTTCTTCTCTGCTGTGCTGGGCTGGCGGTTCGCGGCGGACGAAGGCGACTGGCGCCGCGCGACGAAGATCTTCGCCGACGGTCATCGGATCGGCGGCGTGAGCGACCTCAGCGGTCCGCTCTACCCGCCGGGCACTCCCGCGCACATCTCCTACTACCTCGCTGTCGATGACATCGAAGCCCGCACCGAAGTCGCCACGGCAGCAGGCGCCCAACTCGTGCTCGCCCCTTTCGACGCCGGGGATCAGGGCCGCATCGCGACCCTGATCGATCCCGTCGGCGCGGTCTTCTCCCTGTGGCAGACACAACCCTCCAACCGGTGGCTCCCGTCGGCGAGCGCACCGCAGCGCATGATCCTGGCCTGCACCCACCCCGAGCAGGCCCGCCGCTCTACCGGGAAATGCTCGGTGCAGTCCCCAGCTGCGCGGACTTCGTCCTGGCGCACGGCCCCGCCGACTGCGCACCCCGATGGGAGCTGGCAGTCGGCGTCGAAGCCCCGGACACTGTTGCCGCCCGGGTACGCGGCCTGGGGCAGGAGGTGTCGTGCGGGCCGGATCACGCAGGTCTGGAGGACCAGCGTCTGAGCAGCCCGGAGGGGCTGACGTTCCGCGTCCGGGCTGGCACCTCGTGAAGCCCCCGGTGTCGGCGGCCGCTCCGTGTGCGACGCGCGGTGCTGTGCTGGCAGTCGGCCGGTGATCAGGCCGAGGCGCCCTGCTTATGGCTGGCGGCCGCGAGCCGGGCGCGGAGGGTGACGGCGAAGTCTTCGGCCCGGGCCAGTTGGACGCGCAGGTCCTCGATTCTCTGGGCGGCGGCCTGCTCGTAGGTCTCTATCCGCTCCAGGAGTGCTTCCCGCTCGTCGATGTCGGCCGGCTCGTCGGAGTCGAGGCGGTCGGTGGCGTCCAGGAGGTCGCGCATCTCGTCCAGGGTGAAGCCGAGTGGCTTCATGCGGCGGATGACCATGAGGCGGGCGATGTCGGCCTCGGTGTAGAGGCGGAAGCCGCCCTGGGAGCGGGCGGAGGGGATGACCAGGCCGGTCTCCTCGTAGTGGCGGATGGTGCGCAGGGACAGCTCGGTCCGTGTGGCGACCTCGCCGATCTGCATGTGCTTGCTGTCCACGCCCGTGGTCCTGGCCCTTCTCGTCCCTGGTGCTGTCGCGTCCCGCCGATCCTGCCAACCTCTACTCTAACGTTAGGGTAGAGTCGCTGATGTTGAGGGGCGGCCGCCCGCCGCCTTCAGCTGTGCGGTGCGGGCTTCGAGTCCGGCCCGCTGCCGTGCCGGGGCCGATGGTGCCCCCGGCGAAGATCTTCGAGCCTTGCGGGAGAAATGCGTGCGCGTGTTTATGGTGCCCTGCGCCGCTGCCTGCCCGCCGTGATGCTTCGCCCCTGACGAGAGCCCCGACCGCGTACGCGGCTGCGCTGGCTGCTCGTCGAGACAGACTTCCGGCCCGCCGAGCGGGCCGTCCGCGGGATGCCGGCCCGGCCTTCCGCGCTCTCCCGCGCGCCCCCTGCCCTAGGTGGGGTGTGCCTGAGCACGACAGGTACCCGCTTCCTTGTCTACTTCCGCACTGTCCCCGGCCGCGCGCCTGCGCGGCCTGCGTCCCGACTGGCTGGGCAATCCGAAGGTCTGGCGTACCGAGGTGCTGGCCGGCCTGGTCGTCGCCCTCGCGCTGATCCCCGAGGCGATCTCCTTCTCCATCATCGCCGGGGTCGACCCGGCGATCGGCCTGTTCGCCTCGTTCACGATGGCCGTGGTCATCTCCATCGTCGGCGGCCGCCGAGCGATGATCTCCGCCGCCACCGGCGCCATCGCGCTGGTCATCGCCCCGCTGAACCGCGAGCACGGCCTGGGCTACCTGATCGCCGCCGTCATCCTCGCCGGCGTCATCCAGGTCGCCCTCGGCGCGCTCGGGGTGGCCAAACTGATGCGGTTCGTGCCCCGCTCGGTCATGGTCGGCTTCGTCAACGCCCTCGCCATCCTGATCTTCATGGCGCAGGTGCCGGAGATGCACGACGTTCCCTGGGCCGTGTACCCGCTGATCATCGGCGGTCTCGCGCTGATGGTGTTCTTCCCGAAGATCACCACGGTGATCCCGGCGCCGCTCGTCGCCATCGTCATCCTCACCGTCATCACCGTCGCCGCCGGGATCGCCGTGCCGACCGTGGGTGACAAGGGTGCCCTGCCGTCCTCCCTGCCGGTGCCCGGCCTGCCCGACGTGCCGTTCACGATGGACACGCTGACCACCATCGCCCCCTACGCCTTCGCGATGGCATTGGTGGGTCTGATGGAGTCGCTGATGACCGCCAAGCTGGTCGACGACATCACCGACACCCACTCCTCCAAGACCCGCGAGTCGATCGGCCAGGGCATCGCGAACATCGTCACCGGCTTCTTCGGCGGCATGGGCGGCTGCGCCATGATCGGCCAGACGATGATCAACGTGAAGGTGTCGGGGGCCCGCACCCGCCTGTCCACCTTCCTGGCGGGCTCGTTCCTGATGGTGCTGTGCATCGTCTTCGGCCCGGTCGTCTCCGACATTCCGATGGCCGCACTGGTCGCCGTGATGGTGATGGTGTCGTTCGCGACGTTCGACTGGCACTCCATCGCCCCCAAGGCCATCAAGCGCCTGCCGACGGGCGAGATCGCCGTCATGGTCATCACGGTGATCTGCGTGGTTGCCACCGATAACCTCGCCATCGGCGTCGTCGTCGGCTCCATCACCGCGATGGTCATCTTCGCCAAGCGCGTCGCCCACCTCGCCAACGTCACCTCCGTCACCGACCCCGATCACGCCACAGTGGTGTACTCGGTGACCGGTGAGCTGTTCTTCGCCTCCTCCAACGACCTCGTCGGCCAGTTCAACTACGCCACCGACCCGGACAGGGTAGTTATCGACCTGAGCGCGGCGCATGTCTGGGACGCCTCCTCCGTCGCCGCCCTGGACGCGATCGAGACCAAGTACGCCCAACGCGGCAAGACCGTCGAGATCATCGGACTCAACGACCCCAGCGCCGACCTCCACGGCAAGCTCACCGGCGAACTCACCAGCCACTGACCCCACCACTGTGATGGCCGAACGGGAGGCGTCAGCTCGCCTCCGGCGGCCATCACTCTCCGGTGCCGAAACAAGGGCACGCCCGACAGGTGGAGGCCGGTCAGCGCCGAGGCAAGGGGCCGGATCACCGAGTGCGTGCTGGACTGCCGCAACTGCTCGTTCTCCAGCCCCAGGACCTGCACGACGCGGGCCAACTGCTGGACTTGGAGGGCGAGGCGGTCGCATTCTTCGCGTAACGCCTGGGCCTTCGCTTTGAGTTCTTCGTGCTTGGTGTGAAGGGCGTCGAGGTGCTGCGGTCGACCGTGCTGGGCGCGGACGAGTGCGTAGAGAAGCCGCTGGATGAGTTCACCAACGCCGAACGGATCGCCCTGCGGGACGCGGCCCGGGAGCAAGTACGGGCGACGGAGGCCCGGCTCGCCCTCGGCTGCGACCTGCTCGCCGCCGGGGAGGACCCGCGCGATGGCGGCTGGCGGAGCCTGCCCAACCTGCTCCGGGCAGCCCGCGCCGGAATGATCACCTTGACCCGCAATGCGGCGTTGGCCGCCCTCTCCGCTGACCTCCCCAGCCCGATCCTCGCCGACGTGACCGGGATGCACCGCCACACCGCACTCCGCTGGGTCGCCTACGCCCGACGCGACTGGGCCGAGTACATCGCCGCCCGAGCCGAAGACGAGGCCAACAAGCCGGAGAAGAAGGGGAATAGTGCACGGTCGGAATAACCCTTCCCGCTGGCATCGAGGACCTGATACTGGCCCATTTCACCCAAGGAAATCGGGACTTGATGCGCTCACCACACCCGATGCGTCAAATGTCGACCTGGCTGACATGTTCGGCTCTCTCTTCATGTGAGTCGTGACGGCGGCGCCGAAGTTGAGAATATCCTCAGGAATCCTGGATCGCTGTTGACCAGCGATCTTGAACATCAGCCAGAGGCGCTTAAGGTCAAGGCGACTCGCCTGGCATGGGAAACTGACTGGAGCGATCAACGGGGGAATCCGGAGTGCGAATTTGCCCGAGCTGACCAGCCCGGGCGGATCACCGGTATACAGGAGTACACGCCCTTGCCCGCCGCTTCCGCCAAGACCTACGACGAAGTCCTGGATATCGGCCGACGTGACGTCACGATACCCCTCCACTGTGAGCGAGCCATTCGGCGAGTCGTATATGAACACAGAGAAGATCAATATTGGGTAAGTGGAATACAACTTGTACCCCGCCGCCAGGAGGCAGCGGTCATCCCGGACCGCTTTCGCTAGATCTGTGACCTCGACTTCGGGGAGTTCATCGAGCCTCACTATTGCCGTCGGCTCGCCATCGAGCATCATCAGGAATGGGCTCATCGGCCTGACGTCCTCAATAGTGAGCGTGCCTTCGCCATGAAGGCGGGGAATGCGGAGCGGCGACAGGTCAAAGTCCTTGCCACGTCGCCATCTTGAAAACATGCCCACGGTCGTCCTCGACAATCTGTTTTCCCCTGTCGGGCAAGGCGCCACGCGCAGTGTTGCACTGACTGTCAGTGCCTCCAGTCAGAAATCAGGCCACCTTGCCGCCATGCTAACGACCAGAGTCGGGACCGGTCCCGACCCGAGTTCGCGTCCCCGCATGGGGGCACCGACGAAACCCATTTGACCAGCAGCAGGGTTCCGGTCTGGGAGACCGGTTCCCGCGCCGGCGGAGATCGTTTCCCGTTGCGCGAGGCAATCAGAGCCGCAGACCTGGGCGGCGTCCTGGCCGCCAACTCGCTGACGCCGCACGACAGTTTCGTCGGTGCGTGTGTCCCGAACACAGGGAGGAGTTCGATGTAGGTAGAGCACCTTGTTGGGGTGCTGACGGACACCTGCATCGAGCCGAAGAACACCCCGAGCGCGAGGCCGAGCGCGACCTGTCGCAGGAATGCGGAGCGGAGCAGGGCGCGTCCGGCGT
>NZ_JBWLKM010000116.1:0-23168 GCF_059026085.1 Streptomyces sp. a15
CGAGGGCGCGGACGGAAACAAGGTCGGCCGTGCCGTTGTCGATGCCCTTGGGGCGGGCAGGCAGGTCGGTACCGGCCGGGTGGACCAGCGTCGTCGGCCGCACGCGCGCAGGGTGACCAGTAGCGCGTCGTCGCCCGCATCGCGGACGTGGAGGCCGTGCAGGAGGGAGATGTCACCGACGGTGGTCCATGTCCGCAGGGAGTTCGGCATGAGGGGGGCCTTCGGTGCTGTGACGACCAAGTGGTGATCGGGAAAGCGGGAGGGCGTGGCGGAAGGAGTGGCGGGCGTGATCAGTCGACGGTGAGGACGAGCTTGCCTCGGACATGCCCGGCGTCGCTGACCTGCTGGGCCGTGGCGGCCTGGTCGAGCGGGTAGGCGGTGACGGTGGTGACGACCTTGCCGGTCGCGGCGTCCTGGGCCAGCGCGGCCAGGCCGACGGCGGAGCGTTCCCGGGGACTGCTGGAGAAGGTGATGCCGAGCTGGTACGCGCTGAAGTCCGCGATGGTGACGATGCGTTCGGTGCCGCCGCGCAGGGTGATGGAGTCCTCCAGGGCTCCCTTCCCGGCCAGGTCGAACACCGCGTCCACGCCGTCGGGGGCGAGCGCCCGGACCCGCTCGACCAGGCCCTCGCCGTAGAGGGTCGCGGTGGCGCCGAGCGCGGTGAGGTATTCCTGGTTGGCGGGGCCGGCGGTGCCGATGACACGTGCTCCGCGGGCCGTGGCGAGCTGGACCGCCAGGGTTCCGACCGCTCCGGCCGCGCCGTGCATCAGTACGGTCTCCCCGGCGACGACGCCGAGCAGGTCAAGGACCCGCTCGGCCGTCGCGCCCGCCGTCGGCAGCGCGGCCGCGTGCTGCCAGTCGAGGCCGGCGGGCTTGGGGGCCACGGTGGTGGCCAGCGCGTATTGGGCGTACGAGCCGGTGTCCGACCAGCCCAGCACATCGTCGCCCACCTGCACATCCCGCACACCCTCACCCAGGGCGTCCACCACGCCGGCGAGCTCGCCACCGGGGATGGCGGGCAGCGGCGTCGGGAACTTGGCCTCCATGGCCCCGGAGCGGATCTTGCCGTCCAGCGCGTTCAGCCCGGCCGCCTTGACGCGGACGCGGACCTGCCCCGGGCCGGGCTGCGGTACCTCGATGTCCGCCTCGTGCAGTACTTCCGTGCCGCCGAAACGGTCGAACTGGATGGCTTTCATGACGACTCCTCTCGTGTCGCCACCCACTTAGGTGGCTGGACACATAACCAACGTAGCAGCAAACATGTGGCTAGCCAAATATCTGCTGCCGCTCGGACTGCGCCGAGATCGGTCGCGGTTGCGTCGGTCTCCTCGAGATGGCGGTTTCGTTTCCCAGGGCCGCCGCGCGAGACGTGGTGGCCCTGGGTGAGGGGTGCTCACTGCTCCAGCGAGCGGCGCGGCACCGCATGGCGCGAGCCGGGTAATGCCGCGCAGGGCATGCACGTGACGCTCTCCGCGATTGCCGCGGTTGCTGTTCGATCTTCAGGCCGCGCTGGATGACAGTGACCGACTCGGCGTTCATCCGCTCGTTGATCTTCGGCCCAGGGATGGCGTGGGAAGCGTGGAAGGTGCCGGGGACGAGGTGGAGTTCGGTGGGTACGCCGGCATCGAGGAGGCGCTGGGCGTAGGCGATGGCTTCGTCGCGCAGCGGGTCGAACTCGCTGACGCAGACGTAGGCGGGCGGGAGGTCGGTCAGGTCCTCGGCGCGGGCCGGTGCGGCGTAGGGGGAGACATCGGGGCCACCCCGACGCCCCGGGCCGCCCAGGTAGAAGTCCCACACGATCGGCAGGTCGGACCCCTTGAGGATCGGCGTGTCGGTGAGTTCGGCCATGGACGGGGTGTCGAGGCGGTCGTCGAAGGCCGGGACGCGCAGGAACTGGAAGCACGGCGTCGGCCCGCCCCGGTCGCGGGCCATCAGGCTCACGGCGGCCGAGAGGTTGGCGCCGGCGCTGTCGCCGCCGACCCCGATCCGCTCGGGGTCGATGCCCAGTTCCGCGGCGTTCTCGACCGTCCAGAGGAAGGCCGCGTAGCAGTCCTCGGGCGCGGCCGGGAAGGGGTCCTCGGGGGCCAGGCGGTAGTCCACGGACAGCACGACGGCCCCCGACTCGGCGGCCAGGGCGTACGTGAGGCCGTCATTGCCGGCGACGTCGCCGCCAATCCAGCCGCCGCCATGGATATAGACGAGCGCGCCGGTCGCTCCCTGGCTGCTCTTGGGTGTGTAGATCCTTACGGGTACCTCCGGCGCACCTGCCGGGCCCGGCACCGCCACATCCCGTACCTCCACGGGAACGGCCGTCTCGGGGCGCTGCATGCCTGCGGCGAACTCGGTGGCCTGCTGGCGGAAGACTGCGGGGTCGTCGTACGCGAGGGTGGGGAGCATCTCCGCGATCGGGGCGAGCTCTGGATCAAAGGCACGGCGCACGGGGGTCTCCTTGGATGAGCGGGTCGCGTATCGCGACCGGGAGGTGACAGACGTTTACGTTTCACTGCATTAGGTGGCTAGGCACATAAACTTAGCAGGAGTATGTGGCTAGCCAAATATTTCGACAGTCTGCTGTCCGAGGGCATCGCGGACCGCGAGAACGGCCACGGTGGCGAAGGCACGGTCCTGCATTTCGTGGTCGCGTTCGGACCAGAGGGCGCGACCGTTCATCCCGGCGTGCGCACCAGGTTCACGAGGTGCTCGACCACTGGGCGGCGGGTCCATGAAACGCACCGGCCGTCCGCAGCGCTTCGCCGACCACGCCCGCACCGTCGCCCCTCAGGGCAGCTGGAACGCTCGACTCGGTAAGACGGCCTGCCCGAAGTCCCCGGCGGGCAGCTCCTGTTCGTGCAGCGGGATGAACGTCGACGTCCAGCTTCGTCTCGTACGGTCCGGGCTGGATGCCAAGCTCGTGCGTGGAGAACTCGCCGAAGCGGTTGATGTGTGTGGGGCGCCGCGGTACCGGCGCCGCATGTCCGCCGTACACGTGATCGGCACGACCTGCTCCAGCTGGGCGAAGCGGTCGATCACGCTCGTGGGTCCAACCGGAGGAGGACCACACGGCGCCGACGCCGGCCGTGGCGAGGAAGGCGACTCCGGCGTGCGGATGTGGCTGGTGGCCGACGATCCGGTCGCCGGGCCGGATGCCGAGCTCCGGAAGTGCGTCGCGAGCGCCGCCGTTCGCTGTCTCAGTTGGGTCCACGACCAGTCGGTCCGGCGGCCGTGCTCGTCGATGGCGATGAGGCCGGGACGCTCGGGGTCGGCTGCCCGGAAGGCATGTCCGACATGGTTGAGCTGGGCCGGGGAGCCGGGTGGCACCGGCCGTGACCCGGTCGGTGAGTGCGGCGCCGGGCGGAGTTCGCGCACCTGCCGTCACGCTCCTCGTGTTTCTCTGGGGGCCCTGCTTTCGTCGGGAGCAGTGGCACCGGGGGATGCCAGTAGCGCGTCCGTCGTGCGCTGGATGTGCGCGGTGAGTTCCGCCACGGCACGATCGGCGTCGCCGGCGAGCGCGGCGTCAAGAATCCGGCGGTGTTCGCCCATGACGTCCCGGCGTGAACCGTCGGTGGCGACGTGCGACCAGCAGCGGTAGACCTCGGAGACTGCCCGCAGGGACTCGGCGAGCCCACGCAGTCGGCCGTTCGGGCATGCCTCGTTGAGCGTCGCGTGGAACCGGGCGTGGGCTTCCAGCCATCCCTCGTTGATGGCGCCCGACGGGTCCGTCGCCGGAGTGGCAGCCAGGGTGTGATGGACCGCCACGAGGCGGGACTGCCACGCGAGGTCGCCCTGGTCGACGGACTGTCGCAGGGCCTGGGACTCGATGGTGACCCTGAGCTCGGTGAGATGGCGCAGGTCCTCCTCGGACACCGACATGACACGGAACCCGAACTGCCGTTCGGAAGTCACCAGCCCCTGCTCGACGAGCCTGGGAAGGACCTCCCGGAGTACGCCGGTGCTTGCCTCGTACCGCTCGCCGAGCAGGGCGAACGGTAGTCGTTCCCCGGGACTGAGACGGCCGTTGAGGATGTCGCTGCGGAGCTCGGCGTAGACCTTCTCCGCCCTCGTCGGCGCTCCGGACCGGCCGGCCTTCGACGGTGCGTCACTGAGCATGTCCTGAAGTAAAGCAGAGCCGGGGCCATGTCGGAACCCCAGCGGAATTTCGAAAACGTATTGACATGCCGAAATACTCGACGGATGTTGATGGCAGACAGCACCGGCCGATGTGGCTCCAGGAGCGAACATGCGCGTGGCATCCGTGGCACAACGTCTCACCGTCCTCACCGCCGACGGCAACGCGGCCGACGTCGCCCAACTAAGCGATCATCGGTTCTCGTCCGATCCTCAGGCCGTCTATGAACGATGGGACGAGTTCCGTGACTGGGTCGCCGACGCGGTCCCCGCAGCAGGGGGAACGGCCGACGCCGTCGTCGCTCCGGACACCCTCGGGCCTCTCGTTCCGGCACCCCGGCAGGTCTTCGCGATCGGGCTGAACTACAACGATCACGCCAAGGAGTCGGGGGTGGCGCTCCCCGAGGCGCCGCCGACGTTCACCAAGTTTCCCACGTGCATCACCGGCCCGTACGGGGAGCTCCTGCTGCCGAGCGGCTCGGTGGACTGGGAGGTGGAGCTCGTCGTGGTCATCGGCCGGGCGGCGCATCACGTCAAGGAGGAGGACGCCTGGGAGCACGTCGCCGGGCTGACCGTTGGGCAGGACTTCTCCGAGCGGAAGGTGCAGCTCACGGGTCCGGTCCCGCAGTTCTCGCTGGGCAAGTCCTTCCCCGGGTTCGGCCCCATCGGTCCGTGGCTGGTCACGCCGGACGAATTCGACGCCCCGGACGATCTGGAGCTCAGCTGCACGATCAACGGCGAAGAGGTCCAGAAGGCCCGCACCTCTTCGATGATTTTCCCGGTTCCCGAGCTGATCGCCCGGCTGTCCGCGGTGTGCCCGCTGCTCCCCGGCGACCTGATCTTCACCGGTACTCCCAGCGGCGTCGGCATGGCTCGGACCCCTCCCAGGTTCCTCTCGCCCGGCGACGTGGTCGTCAGCCGCATCGAGGGGATCGGGGAGATCCGCCAGCGCTGCTTCGCCTGACCCGGGCGCTCAAGCCTCCTTCGCGCCACCTCTCCACTCCATCGCGCCACCTCTCTGCTCAACGACGAGTCCACGAGGAACAGAACATGGCCCTTCACCGTATGGCGTCGGTCACCATCGGAGTGCCCAACGTCGCCGAAACCACCGCCTACTACGCGGAATTCGGTCTCACCGAGACCGCACCCGGCCGGTTCGCCACCCAGGACGGCGGTGAACAGCTCATCCTGCGCCACGCACCCACTCGCCAACTCCTCGCCATCGAAGTCGGCATCGACGACGAGGACGACCTCGGCCGCACGGCGGAGTCCCTGACCAAGCTCGACCTGACGGTCTCCAAGAGCGCGGACACGCTCTCGGTCCGGGAGCCCATCGGCGGCTTCGACGTCACCCTGCGGGTCATGCCGCGGCTCGTCCAGGCGGAACAGCCTCCGACCCCGTACAACTGGCCCGGTCGAGCGGAACGCCCCAACACCCGGGCCCCCGGCATCCTGCGGGAGGGACCGGTCCGGCCCCGCAAGCTCGGGCACATCGTGGTCGGTTCCGTGGACAAGGAGGCCACCCAGCGGTTCTTCACCGAGGGACTCGGCTTCAAGGTCACCGACGAGGCCAAGGGCCTCGCCGCCTTCATGCGCTGCTCGACCGACCACCACAACTTCCTCGTCCAGCAGTCCCCGCTGAATTTCCTGCACCACACCGCGTGGCAGGTCGACGACACCGACGAGGTGGGCCGCGGGGCCACGGCCATGCTGGAAGGCAATCCCGAACGGCACGTCTGGGGCCTGGGCCGTCATCACGTCGGGTCGAACTTCTTCTGGTACCTCAAGGACCCGGCGGGCAACTTCTCTGAGTACTACAGCGACCTCGACTGCGTCCTCGACGACCAGCTCTGGAAGCCGGAGGTCTTCGAAGGAGTCAGGGGTCTCTACAGCTGGGGGCCGCCGCCCCCGCCGTCGTTCCTCCAGCCCGAAGACCTCGCCGCCCTGATGACCGGCGCCCACAGCGCGCCGTGAGGAGATCGAGACGACCGTTGCCGGTCCCCGCCCGCTGAAGCCGCCGGCGGGTCCGTATCCGCATCACCTTCGAGCAGTGGCGCGCGGCGCGCGGTGTTCAGCCTGAACGGCGATGCCATGTTCCACACGGCGAAGGTGTTCGTGCCGGGCATGCGCGAGCGGGGCTGGGGCCGGATCGTCAACATGACGTCGAATTCCGCTGCTCTGGTCGCTCCCGCTTCACGCACTACGTGGCGAGAAAGATGGCCGTGATCGGCCTCACCCGGGCACTGGCCACCGAGTTGGGCGACGCCGACATCACCGTCAACGCCATCCCGCCCAGCCTGGTGCGGACGGCGACGACGGAGGCCGGACCGGCGGAACTGTCCGAGGCGGCTCCGCAGGCGCAGGCCACCCGGCCGCCGTCCGGCCAGGTCGCCAGGCGTATGCGCAAGCACATCCACTGCCGACAAGTTGCGCAAGGTGAACGGCAAGTGGGACATCGAGCACCGCGTACAGACCATTGACGGGCCGGTCCCCACGAGCCGGTGACGTCAGTCCCCACCCGCCCACGGATCGATGAGTTCGGCCAGGTGCAAGCTCTGCCGGTCGGGGGCGAGTTGCCTGACCTGCATGGAGCAGCTGAACCCGTCGGCGAGGACCGGGGTGCCCGGTGCGGCCCGTTTGAGGGCAGGGGCGAGAGCCTGTTGGGCGACCTTCATGGAGACGTCGTAGTGCTCGGACTCGAAACCGAAGGTGCCCGCGACGCCGCAGCATCCCGTGGCCTCGTCGACCTGGGCGACGCCCAGTGCGGCGAGCGTCTTCCGCTGGACGGCGGCACCGAAGGCCGAGTACTCGTGGCAGTGGGTCTGCACGGTGACCGTCGGCGGCATCGTCGGTGGCTGCCAACCGCCGTCGACCCACTCCAGCACGGCTTCCGCGAAGCTGCGGACCCGGGAGGACACCCGCTCGGCCGCCTGTGTGCCGAGGAGTTCCGGGGCCTCTTGCTTCAGCGCGGCCGCGCAGCTCGGCTCGATGACGACGATGGGAGTGTCCGTACCGTCGTCGAGCTTCGAGACGGTCTTGGACAGCACCTTCTTGGCGGTGTCGAGCTGGCCGGTCGTGATCCAGGTCAGCCCGCAGCACACGTCGGTCTCGCAGGTGACCTGGCGGCCGGTGCCGGCCGCGACCCGTGCGGCGGCACCGGCCACCTCCGGCCGGAATCCCTTCGTGAAGGAGTCGACGAACAGGACGACATCGGTACCTCCCGCGCCGCCGCCGAAGTCCGCCAGCTCCTTGCGGAGCCTGCGCCGCGAGGAGAACCAGGGCAGCGCCCGTTCGGTCGTCAGGCCCCCGGCCCGGGCCACGACCTTGCCGAGCGGTGAGGCGAGCACCGCGTTGACCAGCGGGCTGACGCGCCCCGTGAGCCTGAGCCAGCGCGGCAGCCAGCCGAGCGAGAAGTGAGACATGGGCCGCAGACGACCCGCGTAGTAGTGGGAGAAGAACTCGGACTTGTACGTAGCCATGTCGACGCCCGCGGGGCAGTCGTGCGAGCACGCCTTGCACGCCAGGCAGAGGTCGAGAGCCGCGCGGACGTCGTCCGAGCGCCACCCCTCACCGGCGCTCCGCGCGCCCCGGACCATGTCCTGCAGCACTCGGGCACGGCCGCGGGTGGAGTCCTTCTCGTCGCCTGTGGCCCGGAAGCTCGGGCACATGACGCCGCCGGAATCCGCCCGGCACCGTCCCACGCCGATGCATCCCTGGACCGCGTGGACCCAAGGGTCCGTCCCGGCCTCCTCGGCGTCGACGGGGCTGAGTGTGAAGTGGGTGCGCCACTCGCGGTCGGGGACTCCGGCGAGCGCGAGGTTCGCGTCGATCGGGTCCGGCTGGGTGATCGACCCGGGGTTGAGCAGCCCCGAACCGTCCCAGATGCCGCGGTAGGCCTCGAAGGCGGCGAGCACGGACGGGCTGTACATGATCGGGAGGAACTCGGACCTGGCCCGTCCGTCGCCGTGTTCGCCGGAGAGCGACCCGCCGTGCCGCACGACCAGTTCGGCGGCGGCCGCGGTGAAGTCCCGGTACACCTTCCGGCCCGCGTCGGTGCGCAGGTCGTAGGTGATGCGGATGTGCATGCACCCGGCGCCGAAGTGCCCGTACATGATGCCCGTCAGCCCGTGCTCGTCCAGGAGCCCACGGAAGTCGGCCAGGTAGTCGGCGAGATGTTCCGGCGCGACGGCGGAGTCCTCCCACCCCGGCCAGGACTCCCCGCCGCTCGCGGGCCGCGACGACAGACCGGCACCGTCCTCGCGCACCCGCCACAGCGTCGCCCGCTCGTGAGGGTCGGGAACCGCGCGGCCGTCCACCAGGCGCCCGCCCGCCTCCAGCCGTTCGAGCAGCAGGGCGGCATCGGCGGCCACGTCCTCCGGACGTTCTCCGTCGAGGTCGACGTAGAGGAACGCCCTGCCTTCGGGCATGCCCTGGACGGAGTCCGCGCCGCGGCGCAGCCGCATCGTGTCGACGATGACCTCGTCGATGCCTTCCACGGCGGCGGGTGAGAACTCCAGGATGGTGGGGATGTCCCGTGCGGCGTCGACGACGTCCGCGTAGCCCAGGCACACCAGGAGCGCGCTCGGAGCCTTCGGTACGAGCCTCATCCGGGCCCGTACCACGAGGGCGCAGGTGCCCTCCGAGCCGACGAGTGCCCGGGCGACGTCGAAGCCCTTCTCGGGCAGCAGGTGCGAGAGGTGGTAGCCGGACACCTGCCGCTGGATGCGTCCCAGCTCCGTGCGGAAGGGGGAGAGGTTGGCCCGTGCGAGCTCCTTGAGCTGCTCGCCGAGCTCGAAGGCCCTGGCCACCGCGTGCGCGTCCTCGGGGTCGGTCGCGCGCAGTCCGCCGGCGAACGCCGTGAGCCGTACGCCGTCCGAGGTGACGATGTCGAGTTCGACCACGTGGTCCGACGTCCGTCCGTACCGCACGGAGTGATTTCCGCACGCGTCGTTCCCGACCGCGCCCCCGACCGTGGCGCGGGTCTTCGACGAGGGGTCGGGCGCGAAGGTGAGGGCGTCCCCTGTGGCGCGCTCCACCTCGCGGCTGAGCACCGAGAGCACGGCTCCGGCATCGACATCGGCGGTGCCGGACGTCTCGTCGATCGTGTGGATCCGGTTCATGTGGCGGGAGAAGTCCACGACCACGCCGGGACCGATCGCGTTGCCGGCCATGGAGGTTCCCCCGCCCCGGCCGACCGCGGGCGTACCGGTGGCGGCACATGCCCTCACGACCGCGACGACGTCGTCGACGCTGCGCGGGAAGACGACGGCCAGCGGTGGGACGCGGTAGTTGGACGCGTCGTAGGAATACGCGGCGAGTTGGAGTCCCGAGGTCTCCACGGACACGCCGGCCGCCTCGATCCTCGACAGGACGTCCATGGGGCCAGTCATGTCAGCGCCCGTCCTCTCTGCCCGCGGGCGCAGTGGACGCCGGTCGTCGTGCGACCGGACGCACCCAAGGTCACTCGTCCGAACGCTACCGAGTGACCTGTCTCCCTGCTTTCGGTAGACGCACCAGCCATCAGCCGAGCCCTCGGCTTTTCACCAGTGTCTGCCGCCTCGCACGCATGCCTAGCCTGAAGGGCCAGAGGCCGTGACAACGGAGCGTGACTATGCCGACGCATCTGACCCACTGGGGAGCTTTCGAAGCGCAGACGGACGGACGGTCACTGAGTTCGGTCCGGCCGTGGTCAGGTGATCCTGATTCGCGCGACCTCATCCACAACGTGGCCTCCGCCCAGCACCACCCGACGCGGGTGCTCCGGCCGGCCGTCCGCCTCGGCTGGCTGGAGAACGGCCCCGGCAGTGGCGCGGGCCGCGGCACCGAACCCTTCGTCGAGGTGTCGTGGGGGCGGGCCATCGACCTGGTGAGCGGCGAACTCGGGCGCGTCTATGCCGAGCACGGCCCGTCCGCGGTGTACGGGGGATCGTACGGCTGGGCCAGTGCGGGCCGTTTCCATCACGCCCAGAGTCAGATCCACCGGTTCCTCAACACCCTCGGCGGATACGTCGCCGGATGGAGCGACTACAGCTACGGCGCCTCCGGGATCCTGCTTCCGCACGTGGTGGGGAGCGCCGGCGCCATCATGGCGGGTGCCACCTCCTGGGACGTGATCAGCCGGACCACCGACCTGTTCCTCTCCTTCGGCGGCCTGTCCGAGAAGAACAGCGGCATCAACTCCGGCGGGATCGGTCGGCACCCCGGCCGGGGTGCGATCCAGCGGGCGGTGGCCCGAGGGTGCCGCTTCGTCGACATCACGCCGATCGCGGACGACACGTATGCCGAGGCCAAGGCCGAGTGGATCGCGCCCCTGCCCGGCAGCGACGCCGCCCTGATGCTGGCCCTCGCGTTCGTGCTGGACGCCGAGGACCTCGCCGACCGTGCCTTCCTCTCCACACACTGCGTCGGGTTCGACCAGTTCCTGCCATACCTGCGCGGCACGGTCGACGGCGTCCCGAAGGCCCCTGCCTGGGCGGAGCGCCTGACCGGCGTCCCCGCCGATCGGATCGTGCGCCTCGCCCGCGAAATGGCCGCATCGCGAACGATGATCAACCTCAGCTGGTCCCTTCAGCGCCAGCAGCACGGAGAGCAGCCCATCTGGCTCGGGGTGACCCTGGCGGCGATGCTCGGGCAGATCGGGCTGCCGGGCGGTGGTTTCCAGCACGGCTACGGAGCGACGGCCGACGTGGGGCTCCCCAAGCGGGTGGCCAGTGCTCCCTCGCTCCCGCAGGGACGCAATGCCGAGACGTCGGGGATCCCGGTGGCGAGGATCTCGGACATGTTGCTCACGCCGGGCCGCGAGATCGATTTCGACGGGCGGCGCATCACTCTTCCGAAGATCGAGTTGGTCTACTGGGCGGGAGGAAACCCCTTCCACCATCACCAGGACCTGGCCCGGCTGCGCCGGGCGTTCATGACGCCCGCCACTGTCGTCGTCCACGAGCAGTTCTGGACCAGCACGGCACGGCACGCCGACATCGTGCTCCCGGCGACGATGACGATCGAGCGCGACGACTACGGCGCCGGCCGCAACGACCCGGCCTTCTTCCCGATGCCCGCCCTCACGGAGCCGGCCGGTGAGGCCCGGGACGACTACGCGATCTTCTCCGCCCTCGCGGAGAGGCTCGGCCGGGGGGAGAGCTTCAGCGAAGGCCGAGATGTCATGGGATGGCTTCGCCATCTGTACGACGCGTGGCGGAGCAGGCTCGTGGAGCGTGACATTGAGCTCGTCGACTTCGACACGTTCTGGAGCAGCGAGAACATCTCGATCCCCGTCATCGACAAGGATCAGGTGTTGTTCTCGGAGTTCCGGCGTGACCCCGGCGCGAGTCCGCTGCCCACGGCCAGCGGAAAGATCGAGATCTATTCGTCGACCATCGCCGGGTTCGGCTACGCCGACTGCCCCGGCCACCCCGTCTGGATCGCTTCCGACGAATGGCTCGGCAGTTCCGGCGCCCAAGCCCACCAGCTGCACCTGATCGCGAACCAGCCCAAGACCCGGTTGCACAGTCAGCTCGACATCGGTGACACGAGCCAGAAGGCGAAGGTCGCGGGGCGGGAGCCGCTCCGGATGCATCCCGAGGACGCGGCAGCTCGCTGCCTGTCGGACGGCGATGTCGTGCGGCTCCACAACGAGCGCGGGAGTTGCCTGGCGGGCCTGGTGGTGTCGGACGCGGTCCGGCGCGGCGTGGTCCAGCTCTCAGCGGGCGCGTGGTACGACCCCGATCCTGACGACCCGTCATTCTGCCGCCATGGCAACCCGAACGTGCTGACCGCGGACCGGCCGGCGTCGAGCCTCTCGCAGGCCACGACGGCGCAGCACGCGCTCGTGCAGGTCGAGAAATGGCTGAGCGCCGTCCCGGAGGTGACCGTGACCACCCGACCGCCCAGGCTCCTGGACTCTTCTCACCTCGACGAACTGTCCGGCTGAACCAACGAGGCTCCCGAGCCGATGAGTTGAGACGTCCAACGTCTCTCTCGACGGCTCGGGAGCCTCGTTCGTGTCATGCCTGCCGGCCCCGTCAGACGATGGGAAGCGTGACGAACGACCGGGCCTCCCCGCCGACATGGAGAGTCTGGGACGCGACGCGCATCTCACCCGTGCGCAAACCGTCGGCGGTGTTCAGGTTGCGGTCCCACCGCGGGAAACAACTCGACGTCACCTGAACCCGGATGCGGTGTCCCCTCTTGAACAGCATGCTCGTGGACCACAGGTCGACCTCGACGGTGGACGCCTCGCCGGGGACGGTCTCGACGCGGGTGATGCCGTCGACGACGTTGTAGGAGCGGCCGTCGGGGTGGACGTCGCACAGGCGCACGACCCAGTCGGTCGTGGGGCCGTCGGTCGCCGCCGTCAGGGACGCGGTGATCCGCCCCGTCACCTCGACGTCCTCGGTGAGTACGTCGGTGGTGAAGACGAGGACGTCGTCGCGCTCCTCCACGACGCGCTGGTCGAAGGAACCCGACGGCGGATACGGCATGACGGTGGCGCCGCCGACGGTCGGCACGGGGTTCTGCGGGTCGTACGTGAAGGTGAGCGTTCCCGGGGCCGCCTCGCCGTCGGCGGTCAGCCTGCCGTCGGTGCCGAGCTGGAAGTGCGTGTCGACCGCGCGGCTCAGCGGCCACTCCGGCTCGGAACGCCACTCGCCCGCGCCCATGACGTAGATCTTTACGGGCAGGTCGTCGTTCGGGGCCTCGCCCGTGGTCAGACACGCGTTCAGCCAGTCGAAGGTCAGGCCGAGGACGGACGTGGAGAAATCGATGGCGGCACCGTGTCCCGCCACACCGAAGTTGATGTCGCCCTGCATCCCGGTCTGGGCGATGTGGTTCCAGGGCCCGACCACCAGCTTGGCCCCTGTCCGCTGCGCCGCGGCCGTGTAGTTGTCGATCGTGCCCTGGACGAACAGGTCGTACCAGCCGGCCACATGCAGACTGGGCACCGTGACGTTCTCCTGGTGCAAAGGCACATCACCGGCGGCCATGGACGCGCGGTCCGCGAGGTTCGGCAGATCCCATCGGGCGACGACGGGATCCGTGCCGGTGGGAAGTTCGTGATACGTCGGCCCGGGGATGCCGTCGAAGGCGGCGGCGAGCGCGGCCACCTGCTTCATCAGCTCCTCCTCGTTGTCGGCATAGCGACGAACGAGCACGTCGAAGCCCATCCCCAGCGCCCAGCTGCGCACAAGGCCGAGCTCATACGCGCCACCGCGGAACGCCAGGCCGTTGTCGGTCTCGCGGAAGGTCAGCGAGGGCGCGATCGCCTTGAGCGCCGCGGGCCGCAGACCCGCCGCCTGCCACTGCACGTTGCCCAGATAGCTGATGCCCCACATGCCCACCGCGCCGCTGGAGCCGGGCAGTTGCGCGGCCCACTCGATGGTGTCGGCGCCGTCGGTCGCCTCGTTGAGGAGCGGCACGAACTCGCCCTCGGAGGCGAACCGCCCGCGTACGTCCTGGACCACGGCGATGAGCCCGCGCCGCGCGGCCAGTACAGGGTCCAGGAATTGCAGCTCGTAGTTGTCCGTCTTGTCGTACGGCGTCCGGGAGACGATGACAGGCCACGGTCCCGGTCCTTCCGGACGGTAGACGTCCGCCCGCAGCACGACACCGTCGCGCATCGGGACCGGCACGTCGTACTCGATCGTCACGCCTGCCATTGCTCTCCTCCTACTGGGGTGTCATATACGTGGCGTTCGCACGAGGTTGACGCGACGGCGTCGGACTAGTCGACGTCCGTGACCTTCTGGAGATGGTCGAGGGCGTCGACGTACTCGTTGAGCAGCCGCGTGATCTCGGACTTGACGGTGGTGTGGCCCTTCATGTCACCGACCACCTGGCCCACGGCGTAGGTCCAGTAGTCGAGATCGCGTGCGTGCTCCGCCCGCTTGTAGGAGTAGCCGTTCAGGATCGACTGCATCGGCCAGGACAACGGCGCGGGAGCGGTGGGAGCCTGCCAGGCGTCGATGTACTTCGTACGCAGCATCCGCCCCGGCTTGCCGGTCATGACCCGCGCCAGGAGGGCGTCCTCCGACTCGGCGGCGAAGAGCTTCTCCCGCATTTCCAGGCTGAGTTCGCTCTCCGCGGTCCCGAGCCACAGCGACCCGGTCCACACGCCCTGACAGCCCAGGGACAGCGCGGCGAGGATGTGCGAGCCGCGGGACACACCGCCGGCGGCCAGCACCGGCACGCCGGCCGCCGCCTCCACGACCTGCGGCCACAGCACCATCGACGCCACGGTGCCGACGCTGCCGCCCGCCTCCGTGCCCTGCGCGACGATGAGGTCGACCCCCGCCTCGCGCTGTTTGACCGCGTGCCGTGCGGTGCCGACGAGCGCACCGACCTGGACGCTTCGGGCGTGCGCCGCCTTCACCACCCAGTCCGGCGTGACACCGAGGGCGCCGACGACCAGGCTCACCGAGCTCCGGGCCAGTGTCACCTCGAGCTGGTCACGGCTCTTCTTGTTGGTCATCGCCATTTTCCTGGCGTTCTCGACCATGTAGGCGTCACGGTCCTCGGGAGTGAGGTCGTTCAGCCCGCCGCCGTCCAGCATGTCCTTCACGAACGCCAGGTAGCGGTCCGGGATCGAGGCCAGGTACTCCTCGGGAGTCTTCTCGTCGTCCATCGCCGTGCCGGGGAAGACCAGGTCCACGCCGAAGGGCTTGCCGTCGACCTCCCGCTCGAGCCACTCGATCGACATGTCGAGTTCTCCGGGAGTCATCCATGCGGCGCCGAGCACGCCCATGCCTCCGGCCTTCGTGACTGCCGCGACGACGTCACGGCAGTGGGAGAAGGCGAAGAGGGGGAGCTCGATGCCGAGGCTGTCGGTCACATCGGTTTTCATCGGGAGACCTTCTCGTGGCGGTAGAACTCGTGGCGGTAGAAGTCGACGTGTTCGGGAGCCAGCGGCTCCTTGCCCAGGATCAGGTCCGCGGCCTTCTCGGCGATCATCATGACCGGGGCGTAGAGATTCGCATTGGGAATGACGGGCATCACCGAGGCGTCCACGACGCGAATCCCGTCCAGACCATGAACCCGCATGGTCTGCGGATCGACGACGGCCTCGTCATCGGTGCCCATCTTGGCCGTGCCGCAGGGGTGGTACGTCGTCTCGGCGTCGCGGGCCACCCACGCGAGGATCTCCTCGTCGGTCCTGACATCGGGTCCTGGTGAGAGTTCGCCGCCGTTGAACGGCGCGAACGCGGGCTGGTTCAGCACTTCCCGCGTGACGCGGACACCGTCGATCCAGTCCCGGCGGTCCTGCTCGGTCGACAGATAGTTGAAGGTGAGGACCGGGGCCTGCAAGGGATCGTTCGCACGCAGCTTCACATGCCCCTTCGACTGGGGCGTCTGCGGACCGAGGTTGATCTGGTAGGCGTGCTCCGTCGGCGCGGGCGTACCGTCGTTGCGCACGCCCAGGGCGAGCATCGTCAGCATCTGGTTCGGCATCGGCACGTCGTCGTTCGAGCGGACGAACCCGCCGGCCTCGAAGTGATTGGTGGCGGCCGGACCCTCACGCTTCAGCAGCCACTTGGCCCCGATGCCCGGCCATGACTTCATCTTGAGGATGCCGGCCATCGAGACCGGCTGCGTACAGGCGTACATGACGAACGCTTCGAGGTGGTCCTGCATGTTCTCGCCGACCCCGGGCAGGTCCTCGATCACCTCGATGCCGAGCCGGCTCAGCTCCTTGCCGTTGCCCACGCCGGAAAGCTGAAGGAGCTGGGGCGAGTTGAACGCTCCGCCGCAGAGGATGATCTCCTTGCCGTGGACGACCGTTCTGCCGTCCCGCCGCGAAGCGAGTTCGACGCCCACCGCGCGCTTGCCCTTGAAGACGACACGGCTCACGAGCGCGCCGGTCATCACATCCAGGTTCTTCCGGTCGCGGATGGGCGCGAAGTACGTGCGGGCCGCGTCGTAACGCTCGCCGTTCTCGATGTTGCAGTCGAAGGGTGCGAACCCCTCCTGGCGGTAGCCGTTGACGTCGTCGACCACTTCGTGGCCGGCCTGGCGCGCGGCTTCGAAGAGTGCGCCGAACAGCGGGTTCTGGGCCTTGTGCCGATGGACCGGGATGGGTCCCGAATGGCCGCGGTAAACACCGCGCGGATCACTGCCGACGAGGCGTTCGAGTCGCTTGAAGTAGGGCAGGGTGTGGGCGTAGCTCCAGGTCTCCATGCCCTCGGCCGCGGCCCAGTCCTCGTAGACGAGGGGGTTGGCGCGCTGGAAGAACATGCCGTTCATGGAGCTGGAGCCGCCCATGAGCTTGCCCCGGTAGTGCGCGATCCTCCGGTTGCCCAGCATGGGCTCGGGCTCGGACTTGTACTGCCAGTCGTAGAGCTTGTGGCCCATGACGAAGAGGAAGGCGGCCGGCACCCGCACGGGGTAGTCGAATCTGGAGTGTCGCCGACCGGCCTCCAGAACCAGGACCCGACTACGGCCGTCGGCCGTCAGACGGTTGGCGAGCACACAGCCGGCCGAACCGCCGCCGACGATGATGTAGTCGTAGCCGTCGTGTTTCATGAGACGTCCTCCTTCTCAGGTTCCTGTGTCTTGCCGGTCAACCCAGGTCAGCGAGCAGCGCCGCGACGTCTTTCCGGTTCAGCTTTCCGGTGGTCGCGTTGACCGGGAGGGCGTCGACCACGACGAAGGCGCTCGGCACCTTGTAGGAGGACAGCCTCGCCTTGCAGTACGCCCGCAGTTCGGCCTCGTCCACACCCGACGCGGCACTGGGGACGACGGCGGCGACCACCCGCTGGCCGTAGATCTCGTCGGGCAGGCCCACGACGGCGGCCTGGCTGACCGCCTTGTGCTCGTTGAGGACGCGTTCGATCTCCGAGGGGGAGATGTTGGTGCCCCCGCGGATGATGAGGTCCGACAGCCGCCCGACGACGTACACATAACCGTCCTCGTCGACTCTGACCAGGTCTTTCGTCCGGTACCAGCCGTCGTCCGTGAGCGCTTCGCGTGTCAGCTGCTCGTCCCGCCAGTACCCCAGCATCAGGCCGGGGCCGCTCGAATACGCCTCGCCGACTTCGCCGGGCGGGACTTCGACTCCCTCGGGGCCGAGGATCCTGAGCCGGGAGCGGGGCACGAGCTTCCCGGCCGAGCCCGGCCTGGGAACAGGGTCTGTGTAGGGGTCGTAGGTGACGAGGGGAAGACACTCCGACGCGCAGTACGCGTCGAGCACCGAGACACCGGTCAGGGCCGTCCAGCGGTCGAACACCGCCTCGTTGCGAGGCTCACCCCCCGAGATGCACAGACGGAGCGACTCGAACGCGCGCGTACCCGGGGCCGGATCTCCCACGTGCTGGACGAGCTTGGCGAACGTGGCCGTGACGCCGGCCACGAACGTCGCCCGGTACCGCTCGATCGCCGGAGCGATGAACTCCGGACGCGCCCGCCGTACGACGATGACGGTGCCGCCGCGCAGGAGCACCGCGAGCGAGGTGCTCGCGAGGCCGTACAGCCACGCCATCGGCAGGCAGATGATCGCCCTGTCGTCGGGGGAGAGGTGCCAGACCTCGCCGTAGGTGTCCGCGCAGTTGAAGATCGCGGTGGCGGACACCATGATCGCCTTCGGTCGGCTTGTCGTGCCAGAAGAGAAGCAGATCAGGGACAGCGGCTCCCGCAGGTTCCCGGGGTTGGGGGAGTGGTCCTCACGGACTCCGGCAACGCCGAAGGACGTGATGTCCACGACGGGGGTTCCGGGCGCGCCGGCCTCGACGGCCTCGCGATCGACTCCTTCGGAGACGACGATCAGCGAGGGGTCGCTCGTCTCGATGGCGTAGCGCATGTCGCCCGAGCCCGATGAGGGGTAGACGGTGACGAGGACGCCACCCGCGCGCCACACGGCGAGAGCGGTCATCAGATACTCAGCCGAGCTCTCGGCGACCAGGGCCACCCGGTAACCGGGGCCGAGGCCGGCTTCGAGCAAGGTCGTCGTCCGGAGCTCGACCGCCGCTTGCAGATCGCGGTAGGTGATCGTCGCGTCATTGTCGATCACAGCGGCGCGGTCGGGGTGCTCGCGAGCGATGCGCTCGAAGGCCGACACGCAGTCGCCACGCACGGTGGCCGGCGAGAACGCCATCCATAGCTCCAGTTCCTTGATCGGCGAGGCTGCGCAAGAGCCTCCCGAGTGAGTGGTCGGGCGCCAGGTGATGGGCCACAACGTAGGCGGCGGGGCCACTGGAGGTAATTGGAAATCCTCACTGGCTCCGGCGCTCCGGCCCGTAGAAACTCCGGTGGGATCACGCCTGCGGTTCCGCGGCGGCCACCCATTGTGGAGCTTCTGATGGACTGCTCCGATCCTCTGGGAAGTTCCAATGCGGTCCGGAGGCCGGCGGAGAGATAGTTCCGAAGGATGATCAGACAACCGGTTACATGCCGAACCGACGGACCGATGGCAGGGAGATCGCAACGTGAAACTGGACCAGGCGGATGTGGTCGTGGTCGGCGGCGGCATCGTCGGCGTGTCGACAGCGTACTTCCTCGCGACCAAGGGGCATGACGTCGTCCTCTTGGAGCAGCGGGAAATCGCGTATGGCGCTTCGGGCCGGAACATGGGATTTCTCCACATGCACAACCGGAACGGAGATTTCTCTCTGGCGCTCTCCCGGGCCGGCCGCGCTCTCTACGACGACTTCTCACAATTGCTCGGCCCCTCGTTCGAGTACCGCGCGAACGGCGCGATGACGTATTTCTTCACCGACGACCAGCGCCAGGTCTACAAGGAATTCGTGGAGGACCGCAACAAGCACGGCTTCACCATGGAGCTGCTGGACGGACCGACGGCCCGTGAGGCGGCGCCGATCCTGCCGCCCACCGTCATCGGCGCCACGTTCTGTCCTGAGGACGGCCAGATCCGCACCCCGAAGTTCGTCCGTGCCCTGGCCCAGGAATGCCGTCGCCTCGGCGTGCGCATCCACGAGCACACACCCGTGCTCGGACTGACGCGCGAGGGAGCGAAGGTCACGGGCGTCCGGACTGTCGGCGGAGACGTGTACGCGGACCGAGTGGTCTGGGGTACGGGGGTCTGGTCACGGATGCTCGAAGCGGAGGGCATCCGCGTGCCGATCAAGCCCGAGCGGCTCGGCGCGGTGCTGTTCGCTCCGGTCGAGGAGCACCTCGACAAGATCCTCAATGGTCCCCTGGCCGCCAAGCAGTACGGGCACATTCGGAGTCTCCCGAGCTATCGCGACGAGTACTTCACAGCGCCCTACGAGAATTCGAGCCTCGGGATCGAGCACCTGGAGTGTGTCGCCAAGACGGAGGACGGCAACCTGTTCGTCGGGTGTCCGATGGACTACCCCGAGCAGCTGGACGACCGTATGCCGCTCGGCGGACTGAAGATGACCATCGACGCCGTTCTGGAGACCTTCCCGCACTACCGGGGACTCGGCGTCGAGGGTGTCTGGACGGGGCTCCTGCCGGCCACCGCAGATTCTCTGCCGATCGTGGACGAGGTCGACGAAGCACCGGGCCTGGTCCTCGCCACCGGACACGTGTACGGGAACCTGGCCGGACCGATCACCGGACAGCTCGTGGCCGAGCTGATTTCCGGAGAGGAACTCAGCCTGCCGATCGATGAAATGGCGTTGGACCGCCCGGCACTTCGCGAGAACTCCGACGGCGTGATCCGCTGGTGACCTCGCCGAGGGCAGAGAACGTCCCTACGAGGGCAGAGAACGTCCCGACGAGGGCGGAAAATGTCCCGTTGTCCCCATCAGCTTCTGAGGAGCATGAATTGACCACCAACACTCTCGGCGCGGCACACACCTCGGAGTCCGTTCGATACCTCGACGAGATCGAGCTCGGGCAGACCTGGGTGACGCCAGGCCGGACCGTCACCGAGACCGATGTCGTCATGTTCGGCACTTGGTCGGGCGACATGCATCCGCTCCACATGAATGAGGAGTTCGCGAAGCAGACTCAGTTCGGTGGTCGGCTCTTTCACGGCCCGGGAGTCCTGGCTATGGCGTTCGGCCTGGAGATGGGCCTGGGGTGGAAGAACCCGTCGGCGATCGCCTTCCTCGGAATCCGGGACTGGAATCTGCTCGCGCCGGTGCGCATCGGGGACACCATCAGGGTGAGCGAGGAGATCGTCGAGATCCGGCCCTCCGCGAGCAAGCCCGATCGCGGCATCGTGACCACACACGTCCGGGTCCTGAACCAGAACGGGGAGGTGTGCCAGGAGGGCAGGTGGGTCGTGTTGCTGTCGCGCCGCCCCGACCGGTCGGAGTGAGGTGCCGTGACGCTGCGACTGCCCGAGGGAAAGCGGCTCGCCGTATGTCTGAGCCCGGATTTCGACGCCCACAGCGTCTGGATGGGCACGTTCCGGTCCACGTCCCAGACGGCTCTGTCACGAGGCGAGTTCGGTGCCGTGGTGGGGGCTCCGCGTCTGCTGGACGTGTTCCGCCGCTACGGGATCACCACCACGTGGTGCGTGCCGACGCACACGATCCAGACGTTCCGCTCGGCCGTGGACGCGGTCATCGAGGACGGCCACGAGATCGGAGCGCACGGGGTGTATCACGAATACGTCCCCGCACTGGACCGGGACGAGGAACGGCGGCTGCTCGAACTTCAGCTGCGTCAGCACGAGAAGCTGCTGGGCGCCCGGCCGCGGGGCTACCGTTCGCCGGCCCTGGACGTCACGGACGACACGCTTGACCTGCTGGCCGAGTTCGGCTTCGACTGGGACTCCTCCCTGATGGGACGTGACTTCACGCCCTACCGGCCGCGGATGGTCGTGAAACTCGACCAGGAGAACGGCAACACCTTCGGGCCCGAGAGCCGGGTCCTGGAGTTCCCCGTCTCCTGGTTCCTCGACGACTTCCCGGAGCTGGAGTCCTTCAAGGGCAACGCCCTGATGCAGGCCAACGAGGTCGTCCTCGCCCGCTGGAAGGACAGCTTCGACTTCGCCCACGCGCGCTGCCCGGGCGGAGTCGCGACCTGGACGCTGCATCCCCAGACCATCGGCAGGGCCCACAACCTGCTGATGCTCGAGAAGTTCCTCGACCACGTGACGTCCTTCGACGACGTCTGGTTCCCCACGCTCTCGGAGCTCTTCGACTGCTGGGAAGACGGCTGAACAACCGACGCGAACGACAAAGCGCTCGGTCCGGACCGCGGACCGAGCGCTTGTCGCTGTACTGAGACCGCCCATTGACTTGCAGTTGATACGTCATATATAAAGATGATACATCAACAAAGGGGTCATGGATCATGATGTCAGCGCAGAGTCGGCAGGCGGCACCCGGTGCCTTCACCGCCTTCGCCCGCTTCGTGCTCAGCGGCGGTGGGGTGGGGCTCGCCTCCAGCTTCGCCGTGGCGGCCCTAGCCTCCTGGATTCCCTGGGCCCTGGCCAACGCCCTGATCACCTTCGTTTCCACGCTTCTCGCCACCGAGCTGCACGCACGCTTCACCTTCGACGCGGGCGGGCGCGCGACCCGGCGCCAGCATGTGCAGTCGGCAGGGTCCGCGGCAGCCGCGTATGCGGTGACCTCTGTGGCGATGCTCGTCCTGCACCTGCTGGTGGCGACGCCAGGCGCGGTGCTTGAGCAGGTCGTCTATCTGTCCGCTTCCGCACTCGCCGGTGTCGGGCGGTTCGCGGTGCTGCGCATGGTCGTCTTCACGCGAAACCGCTCGCAGGCCACGGTCCCCCTCCGCACCGTCCGTCCCGTGCACACGGCCATGGCCCGTACCGCGGCTCCGGCCGCCCTCGCGATGGTCCTCCGCGCCGCCTGACCGTTACGCCGGGCGGCCGAGCCGCGAAGCTCTGTTGAGCCGGCTGAGGCAGCAGTCAGCTCACGTCGTGACCACGAGCTTGCCGATGTGTGTGCGCTTCAGCAGCCGTGCCTGGCCCTGAGCCAGGTCCTCCAGAGGGAAAGCCTCCTCCAGCAGCGGCTGGAGCCGGCCGGCCCGGATCAGGTCCACCAGACGGGCGAAGGTCGCCGCGGTCGGATTGGTGATGCCGTGCATCTCGAGGTCCTTGTAGATCAGGTCGCGCAGGTCGATCCTCGTGACCGGACCCGCGATCGCACCGGCGGTGGTGTACCGGCCGCCGCGGCGGAGCACCTTCAGCAGCACGTCGAACACCGGCCCGCCGACGACATCCGCGGCGACATGGGCGCCTCGTTCACCGATGACGCGCTCGATCTCCCGCTGTACGTCCTCGCTCTCACGGGCGACGAACTCGTCCGCCCCGAGTGCGCGAAGCCGCTTCTCCTTGGCGGCGCCGGCGATGGCCACGACGCGTGCGCCGCGCAGGCTCGCCAGCTGGATGAGCGCCGTTCCGACACCGCCGGCGGCACCGGTGACAACGATGGTCTCGCCGTCCGTCAGCCGGGCGCGCTGCAGCATCTCCTCGGCCGTGTCGTACGAGCACGGAAACGTGGCCAACTCGGCGTCGGACAGCGGCGAGTCGATGCGGTGGGCATTGCCCTCGGGCACCGCCACATAGTCCGCGTAGCCGCCGTCGCGCTCGCTGCCCAGGTACTGCACCAGCTGTGCGTGGAGCGGCAGTTCGGCGTCGCGGACCGAGGGGTCCACGATCACCCGCTCACCGATGCGGTCAGGGTCTCCCCCCGGCCCCACGCCGGCGATGCGACCCACCACCGCGGCCCCCTGGATCCGGGGGAAGACGACCGTGGAGCGGTTCCACGAGGATGCCGCCCCGTCCGACCGCCCCTGTAGGCCCAGTTCCTCGGAGACTCCGGACTCGACGACCGCGTCGTACCAGCCCGTCCGCGTGTTGATGTCCGTGTTGTTCATGCCGCAGGCGCCCACCCGGACCAGTACCTCTCCCTCCGCCGGTGCCGGGGTGGGGTAGTCGTCGCGGAAGACGAGCTTGTCGATACCGCCGTGGCCGGTCAGCACAGTGGCACGCATGGTGGCCGGAACGGGGACGGCCGATGCGGAAGGGGCGTTCACCTGTGTACGGGAATTCATGGAATCACTGACGTCCATTTCTCGGCTAGTGTCTCGTGACCCTGATTGTGTTACTTCGAGTTGTTATTGACGAGTTTCTTCACGCTGGTCTGGACGAGTCG
>NZ_JBWLKM010000117.1:0-22348 GCF_059026085.1 Streptomyces sp. a15
TGCCCCACCGTTCGCGGTGGGGCCCTTCGACGGTTCTCAGCCCTCGTTGTCCTGGTTTTTGTCCACAGCAGGTGTCTCCGGGGGTCCCCAGATGGCTTCGGCGATCTTCCGGGCCACGTCCTTGAGCATGGCGTCCGGCACGTGGAGGTACCGGGCCCGCATGCTCGCGGACGTGCCCGGCTCCCACCCCATGATCTGATCAATGACCCGGGCCGGGACACCGAGCAGCATGAGCACAGTGGCGGCCGTGTGTCGGGCGTCGTGCAGTCGACCGTCCCGAACCCCCGCGTCTTCCAGCAGACGCTTCCAGTCGTGGTAGTCCGTGTTCGGGCTCAAGGGGCCACCCAGCGGCTTGGTGAACACGTAGTCCGACTCAGTCCACAGGTCGCCGGCCGCCTTGCGCTCGCGCTCTCGAGTCTCGCGGTGTGCACGGAGCATGGTGACCAGCGGGCCCGGCAGGGGCACGGCGCGGCGGCCTGCTCGGGACTTGGTGTTCTTGGTCTCACGCCGGACCTGCACCTTGCCGGGGCAGTACCCCGCCTTCCGGCCGCACGGTGAAGCTTCCGGGCACCCGTGCTCGTAAGCACAAACGCGACGTCACGTCCGAGTGGCGGAGGACCTGGCGCGACCTGTACGCGGGCTTCCTCGCAGTGCTGACCCAGGCCCGGAGCGAGCTGAGGCACCTGAGCGAGAACACCGAGATGTCCGAGGCGGAGCGCACCCGGACGGCTCGACGGGCCTTCGCGCGCTGCTATGAACTGCGCTACCAGCTTGAGCTCTTCGCGCCGGCTGAGGTGGTGGATCCTGCACTCGCCTATTTCCGATGCGTGCGCAGCTTCCGCAGCGCAGTGGGTAAGGGGTTGCGACACACGGATCGGGAGTTCGAACGCCACACGGAGCAGATGAAGGACACTCTGGCGGACGCCCGTGATGCCATGCGCAAGGACCTGGAACTGAGCGAGACGGCGGGGGACGGAGACTAAGAGCGTCCTCCCGTGGATGGGCTGGGGCGAGCCCGGCGGGGAAGGACGTCCTCGCGGAGTACGGCTGCACCGGCCGTGACGTACCTCGATGCCACGGGCGGCGTCCTGGTCTCGGCGGTGGCGATCCCCCTAGCCGAGGACAACGCCACCGCCGTACAACAGCGGATCCGAAACCCTCCCCGCACCGCCCGGTGCTACTGGGCCCCACGAGCGGCAAGAGCGTGAACGTCTGCCACGACTCCGAAACGTTCCGGGCGACCCAGTTCGGCTACACCGGCTCGAACCACGCGGGGAACCGGTGGGGTGGGCCGGCGAGAGCCTCGGAAATTGTCCAGGATGCGGCTTCCCGCACCCCCCCCTGACCACCCCCCGGAGGGGGGCTTCGATTCCCTGGCCTTCAGCCCAGAAAGCACCACGCTGTACGCGGGCGGCGACTACGTCCCGATGCGGCTGTAGACGATCTCCTTCGCACGTGCCGTCGCCCGTCTGCGCCCACGCCACCACTGACCTGGCCCGGCCCCAGTGGCACGCGCAGCAGGCGCACGATCCAGACCACGCCCTACCGCCGCGTCTGCGGCTGACGTCTCCGCGGAGGCCGTGCCGCTAGGCCGTCGGTGGGCGGAGGGTGCTGGGTCGCCGCACTGCTGGTGGCACCCGTCGGACGCCATTCAAGGACGCTGCCCATCCCCCTTCATGTACATCTGATACATTCGTGACATGAGTGATCCGGTGATCGAATCCATGGCCGATGTCCGCAGTCACCTCGCCGACGTCATTGACCGCGCTAGCCGGGAGGAAACGCCGACGATCATCACTCGGCGCGGCAAGCCGGAAGCCGTCGTGATCGACATCCAGGAGTACCAGCGCCTGCGTGAGATCGCGGAGAACGCCGAAGAGGCGTGGCTCAACCGATTGGCCGACGAAGCCGAGTCCGAGGGCATGGAGGGGTCGGTCTCGCTCGAAGAGATGGCCGCCGTGCTGCGCGCTCATCAGGGCTGACCTCATGGGGTACGTCACCCGCTTCACGCCACACGCACAGCGGGACATGCTCAAGATCCCGCGCCCGGACGCCCTGCGCATCCTGTACCGCCTCGCCGAACTCCAGAAGGCGATGGATGCGGGGGACACCACGGCGTTCGACATCAAAGCCCTCCAAGGGCACAGCGCCCGCTGGCGGCTCAGGGTTGGCGACTACCGCGTCGTCTACACCGTTGAGGACGGTCAGTTGATCGTGTGGGTCCTGGCCGTCGGCAACCGCCGCGACATCTACCGCCAAGTTCCGTAGGCCCTCCGCAGTGCAGGTTCGTGCCGACTGCCCGCCGGGAGTCGCGGGGCGTGGCGTCTGCCTGTTTGTCGAGATGTTCCGAATGTCGCCTGCAAGCGCAACCAAAACTGCAACCGACGCACACCGAAGAGCCGGGCCGCAATTGCGGCCCGGCTCTTCGTCTCGCCTGTTCAGGCGGCTGCGGAGGATACGAGATTCGAACTCGTGAGGGGTCGCCCCCAACACGCTTTCCAAATGTTCGTCTGGGGGTTCTGGGGCGTACGGCAACGTCCTGACCTGCGGTGCAGCTGGTCCGGTCGGGGGTTCTGAACGGTGCTGTACGCCGGTGAATGCAACCAGAACTGCAACCACGGAAGTGGGGCAGCGTGAGTGTGTCCAGACGCTGCCCTTCGCACCCCCTCCTCACTCCCCGTTCTGCGACCAGGCCCCGGTGAGGGCCGCGACCGGGTCGGCGTCGGCCGGTGCCGCGGGCCACCATTCGCCGTTGTCGTCCCGGAGATAGGGGTACCAGCGGGCGTCGGGGCCCAGGCGCAGCTGGATGCCCTGGGCGGTGAGGGTGAGGCGATTGCGCCAGGCTCTGAGGGGTACGGGGGAGTCGGTCATCTCGGCAAGGGCCGTAGCCAGGGCGGTGCGGGCGGTCGTCATCGCCACCGGGCCGGGGGTGTGGGGCTGTTCGACGACGGTGATGCCGTCGGGGCCGCCGTGGCGCCAGGCGCGGGTGAGGCGGGCGAACGTGGACGGGTTGGCGCCGGTGTTCTGGATCAGGTGGTGGAACCACTCGGGTCCGGGGCTGCTCGCGGCAATGCGGACCGCGTCCTGGCGCTGGGGCAAGTGCAGGCTGGCGGTGTCGCCCGCGAGGATCCGCGCGGCGCGTGCGGCGGCGTCGGCCATGAGGCGTTCCAGGTCTGCGGCGACCAGGCCGGTGGCGGGTGGCGGAGCGACGGGGAGTGCTGCGGTGTGGGCGGCCGGTTCGGGGAGTTCGGGCAGCTCGGGGGTGTGCTCGGCCCAGTGGGTGTACGCGGCGGCGGCCGGGATGCCGGATGAGGTGGGTGGGGCGGTGGTCTCCTGGGCTGCGGTGCGGTGTGCGCGCAGGTTGGCGAAGACCTCCTCGCGGCCACGGCCGCGCAGTGCGAAGAGCACGAAGGGGTCATCGTCGATGGTGGCGGCGATGGCGTAGCAGAGCGCGGCGGCGTGCTTGCAGGGGTAGCCCCAGTCGGGGCAGGAGCACTCGGGGTCGAGTTCGGCGGGCTGAGGGAGGAAGGGGACGCCGGCTCGGCGGGCGTCGTCGACGAGTTCGGCCGGCATCTCGCCGTCCAGAAGCGCGGCGAGATGCCCGGAGCGGGCTGCGATGGTGTCGAGGAGGGTGTCCCATTGGGTCTCGGTGAGGAGTGGCAGGTGGACCGCGGAGCGGTACGGGCGGGGACGGCTGCCCTGGACAGCTGCTTTGACCTGGCCGGGTGCGATGGTGACCGGGCCGACCATGCCCTTGCGGGCGTAGGTGCGTCCGCGGGACAGACGCCCCGAATCCAGGGAGGAGTTCTCCAGGGCGGTCACCCATGCCTGGCCCCACCAGGTGGCGGCGAAGGCGCGCTTGCCGCGGGCGGGCGCACGGCGCGGGCCGGGGATCGAGGAACTCATGACTGCCTCCCCAGGGTGACGAGTTCGGCGAGGTCAGAGTCGGACAGTTCGGTCAGGGCGGCCTCGCCGGAGCCGACGACGGCGTCGGCGAGCGCGCGCTTGGATGTGAGCAACTGCGCCACCTTGTCCTCCACGGTTCCCTCCGCGATGAGCTTGTGGACCTGTACGGGTCTGTCCTGGCCGATGCGGTAGGCGCGGTCGGTGGCCTGGTCCTCGACCGCGGGGTTCCACCAGCGGTCGTAGTGCACGACGTGGGTGGCGCGGGTGAGGTTGAGTCCGGTGCCCGCTGCCTTCAACGACAGCAGGAACACCGGCACTTCGCCGCGCTGGAAGCGTTCCACCATGTCCTCGCGCCGGGCGACGGGGGTGCCGCCGTGCAGGAAGAGGGAGGGGACGCCACGCTCGGTGAGGTGCCTCTCCAGGAGGGTCGCCATCTGTTTGTACTGGGTGAAGACCAGCACGGATTCGCCCTCGGCGGTGATGGTGTCGAGAAGTTCGTCGAGCAGGTCGAGCTTGCCGGATCGGCCGCCGAGCGGCGTGGACTGGCGCAGGCTGTGCTCTCTCAAATACTGGGCCGGGTGATTACAGATCTGCTTCAGCGCGGTGAGCAGTTTGAGTACGAGGCCGCGCCGGGCGATGCCCTCGGATTCCTCGATCTTCGCCAGGGTCTCGCGGACCACCGCCTCGTACAGGCCGGCCTGTTCGGCGGTCAGCGAGACGACGCGGTCGGTCTCGGTCTTGGCCGGGAGTTCGGGTGCGATACCCGGGTCGGACTTCTTGCGGCGCAGCAGGAAGGGTCGGACGAGACGGGACAGGCGCTCGGCGGCCGCCGCGGCCTCTGCGTCCGTGCCGGTCTCGACGGCGCGGGCGTGCCGGTCGCGGAAGGCGGTGAGAGAGCCGAGGAGTCCGGGGGTGGTCCAGTCGAGGAGTGCCCACAGTTCGGAGAGGTTGTTCTCCACGGGGGTTCCGGTGAGGGCGACGCGGGCGCGGGCGGGCAGGGCGCGCAGTTCGCGGGCGGTGACGGCGTAGGGGTTCTTGACGTGCTGGGCCTCGTCGGCGGCCACGAGCGACCAGGCGGTCTCGGCGAGGGCTTCCCGGTCGCGGCGCAGCACCCCGTAGGTGACCAGGACGATCTCGTCGTCGGCCAGGTCCTCGAGGTGGCGGTCGCCGCCGTGGTACCGGCGTACGGGGACGGTCGGCGCGAATCTGGCGGCCTCGCGCTGCCAGTTGCCGAGCAGGGAGGCGGGGCAGACGACGAGCGTGGGGCCCGCGGTGGTGGGGTCGGTCTGGCGGTGCAGATGCAGGGCGAGCAGGGTGATGGTCTTGCCCAGGCCCATGTCGTCGGCCAGGCAGCCGCCGAGGCCGAGTTCGCACATCTCGGCCAGCCAGGCGAGGCCCCGCTTCTGATAGTCGCGCAGCGTGGCCTTCAGAGCGGCGGGCTGCGCGGTGGGGGTGCGGACTTCGGGATCGCGGATACGGGCCACGAGATCGCCGAGCGCACCGACCGCCTCGCAGACGAACGTCTCTCCGTCCCGTTCCACCTCGCCGGTCAGCGCGGCGCTCAGCGCCTCCATGGGGGTGAGCGGTTCCATCCGGCGACGCTGTGCGCGGGCCACCAGCTTCGGGTCGGCGACCCACCCACTGGTCGCGCAGCCGGACGAGAGGGCGGCGCGTCTCGGCGAGAGCGTCCAGCTCGGCCTCAGTGAGCGGCTCGCCGCCGAGCGCGATCTGCCAGCGGAAGTCGAGCAGGGCATCGGCATCCAGCATGCCGCCCGCGCTGGAGCCGGGGGCGGTGCGCTGTCCGATCTCCGCGGTCGCGGTGAGTACCTTGACCAGCTCGCGCGGCCAGTGCACGTCGATACCGGCCGCGCGCAGCGCGTCGGTGGCGTCCCCCAGCAGGTCGAAGGCTTCGTCGTCGGTCAGTCGGAGCTGATCGGGAGCGACGTCTTTCAGCAGCCGCTGAAGCGGGGGCCAGGCGCGGGCGCCGCGGCGCAGTGCGAGCAGGGTCTCGGTCTCGGTACGGGGGCCGAGCAGCCGCTCCACCTCGGTCGGCTCGCTCCACAGCCGTGTGGCCTCGACGACGAGCGCCGGATCCGCCGCGGTGTGCAGTTGCAGGACGGCCCGGAACTGGCGGCGCCGCCCCTCGGGCACGTCGACACGCAGCGAGACGCCGACCTCGGCGGTGAACGCGGCGGCCGTCTCCTCGGCCCACTCACGCAGGGCGGGCACGGCACGCGCCTCGCGCCAGGCGTACGGCAGCGCTCCCATGGCGAGCGGGGCGGCCGGAGTACGGACCAGGTCGTCGGCGACCGCGTCACAGAACTGGCGCACCAGCGCGGCCGGTTCGGCGATCCGCACCGGGGCCGGGCCGGGCTCGGGCAGACAGTGGGCGTGGGGCGGGAAAGCGGCAGCCAGGGCTTCAAGCGTCTGACGCTGAGCGGCGGTGAAAGGGCCCGCCTGCCAGGTGTCGTAGCCCGCTGACGTAAGGGCCGGGTGGAGGCGGCCGTCGGCGAGCAGCCGCAGCGCGAAGCGGGCGGCGGCCTGCCAGGCGGCGCCGGAGGGATGGCTCGGCGTTGCCTTCGCCAGGGCGGAAACAGCCACGGCTACAGGAAGCGCGTACCCCTCCACCCTGCGCCGCCTCACCGAGCGGCCGTGCGGCAGCACCAGCTCCACCGCATCGGTCTCGACTCCTGCGGCTACGCGTACCACGTCGTTCCCGGCAGCCGCTCCGGCGGGCTTCCACAGCACCAGCCGTCCCAGGCGGGCGGGCTCACCGGGCACGAAGACCGCCGCCCAGCCATCGTCGAACAACTCCCTCGCGAAGCCCGCCGCTTCCGGCACGGCCAGCGGCGGCGCGCTCCGCGCGCCCGTACCCGGCTCTCGTACGACAACCCGTGCCACTCTCGACCGCCTCGCTGCTGCCCGAGGGCCTTCTCCATGGCCCGCCCACCACTGCACTCCACCAAGCGTCGGCACCGATCGGCAAGTTTGGGCCAGGCCCTCACCACCGGAAACGAGCCTGAGGGTAAGGGCTTCTGTCCGGCGACGCAGCGCTACGGTGAGGTCATGAGCACCTTGGACCCAGCCTCGCTGGAGGCGTTGATCGAAGAGGCCACCATCGACGCCTACGGCGACGATGAGCAGCTCACCGGCCTCTTCACGATGATCGAGGAGAACCTCGCCGTACCGTTCACCACGACTGTTCTCGGCGTCGAGGCGAACGTGGTCGGTGTCGATCTGACCGACGACGGACGCGTGGTCGCCCGCTGCGCTCGGGGATCGGTGCTACAGAGCATCGGAATTCTGGACCTGCTGCTGCCGGAGCCGGCTCCAGAGGGCTCGCAATGGATCGAGGCATACCGCTACTGGGTCCACTGAACCGAGGCGTCGCGTAGTCGCCCAGCACCAGCCCGGGCGCGAGTCGACAGCCGCCTCGGCCGACGCAGAACCGGACCGAGTGCGGGAAACCAGTGGGCACGCAGTGCGCATATCGCAGTATGCTTGCCGTTATGGCTGACACCACTCGCATCACGGTGACCCTCCCCACCGAGCAGGTGGCGGAGCTGAGGAAGGTCACGGACAACGTCTCCGGCTACGTGGCCGAAGCGGTCGCCCGACAGATCCGGCACCAGCTCCTCGGGGCCGACCTGCGCGGCCACGCAGACGAGCATGGCGCGTTCAGTGAAGAGGAGCTGGCCGAGGCACGGGCACGGATCTTCGGTACGACGCAGGCCACGGGCGGCGCGAGCGCCGCGTGAGCGGGCACATCGAGACCGTTGTCCTCGACAGCGAGGGGCTGTCGGCCTGGATTGCCCAGGACCGGAAGATTCTGGCGATGTTCCAGGTGTTCCACGACATGGGCGCGGACCTCGTCGTCAGTGCCAACACCATCGTGGAGGTGAGCCACTCCAGGGTGAATCTGCCCCGACTGCAATGGGCGCTGTCCCGGGTCAAGGTGGAGCCGGTCACGGAGGCAGCGGCCAAGGCGGCGGCACAACTGCTCAAGGCCACCGGTCTGCACGGGCACAAGTACGCGATCGACGCGACAGTTGCGGAAGCGGCCCTGCGTCAGCCCGGCCCGGCCGCCATCCTCACGTCGGATGTCGATGACATGACCCGGCTGTGCGGCAGCAAGGTCCAGATGATCGGGCTCTGACCGCTGCCGTGACTCCGTCACGGAGTCTGCGTCGGTCGCCCCACGAACGCGAGTGTGCGCCCTTCCTGCTTGAAGATATGTCTCAAATGTCGACTATAAACGCAACCAAAACTGCAACCGGTCCATGCCGAAGAGCCGAGCCACAGTTGTGGCTCGGCTCCTCGTTTCGCCTGGTCAGGCGGCTGCGGAGGATACGAGATTCGAACTCGTGAGGGGTTGCCCCCAACACGCTTTCCAACTGTGGTGGTGGGGTGTGGGGCTGGGTGCAGGGGCGTTCACCTGGGTTCGTGGGCGGCTGGCCGCCCGTGCCAGGACGGCTCCGGGTCTCGCCTGAACGGCCGTGAACGGCGCTGAATGAGACGGAAACTGAGACGGCTTACGGCGCAGTGCCTCATTCGAGGAGCTCGGACCGCTCTCGAACCCGGTCGTCGAGCTTGCCTTCCTCCAGATCGCTGAGCGCGGCTGCGTACTCGGCCATGACTGCCTCGTGTACGACATCGTGGAGGTCTACGGGGATCGTCTCGAAGACGCCGGAGCAGATCTTCGCGGCTGCGTCGTACGCAGGTCGGTAGTGCGGATCACGGATGTCGGCGCCCAAGTGGCTGACGAGATCGCGTAGCTCTTTCCTATGGTCATCGCTCACGTCGACCTCATTACCCTCCTGCCTTAGCCGAGAACCGCGCTTCCTGTGGGCATCGGCCGATGACAATCAGCCACGGCGGCCGGTCGTACGGTGCGATCGGGTAACTCGGAACCTACCGGTGAGCTGACGCTCAGGCACAATGCAGCCATGGATGTGGGGGATGTTGCACTCGTCGGGGCAGCAGCTGGTGTTCTCGGTGCCGCAGTGGGTGCTGGTGGCGCCATCGGTGCGGCAATCGTGGCGGGTCGGTGGGGAGCGAAATCTCAATATGAGCACTGGCGTCGTCAAGTTCGGCGTGATGCCTATGCGGATTTCATAGTATCAATGCACTCGATAATCGACTTTTTTGGGAAATTGGAGGCGGATTGGCGACGGGAGCAATCTATTGATGCGCAAGCGGTGCAGTCCCAGAGTGATGAACTCATAGGGCCGATCACCAGGGCAGTTTCTGTAGTAGCCCTCGAGGGTCCAGTGCACGTGCGCAATAGTGCACGCGGATTGGCGATGGCCGTAATTGAGCTAAGACATGTCATCGTTGAGTACGCGGAAGAAGTTGACACTCTCCCCGAGTCCGAACAAAACGAAGCCATTGAAGAGGCTGACTTTAGCGAGTTCCGGGTTGAACTAGCCAGGAGTTTGCTGAGCTTTGAAACAGAGGCCCGGAATGCCCTCGACTCCCGCGAGTTGCACGATGACATCCCGGATGACGTTCCGTGTCCAGATCATTCCTCATAGATGTCTCACAGCGTCGATGTGCCGGAAGAGTGTGCGCGGCCGGTGGAGGTCTCAACGCCCTTCACATTCGTAGCGTTCCACCCGACGCGCTAACTTGGCCCGATACCTGTCGGGCGAGTGGAAGGCTTGCGAGCTGCGGAGCATGTCCTCTGCCGTGAGGCGCTCTGCATAGGTCCGCAGTGCCGGTACCCGCTGTAGGGCAGCGCGCCGCGATTCGGCTTCCTCGAGGGTCCTCAGCGGAGTGCTGTTGTTGCGTTCATGGTTGCAGCCCCAGTGTGTGAGGCAGACATTGTCGCGTGTGTCAGTGCCGCCGGCCTCGATGGTGCGGATGTGGTCGATGCTCGGTGCCCGTGGGTCAGGGTGCTGATAGGCCTGGTCAACTGAATCTTGGCACAAACCGCAGAACCAGCCATCCCGTTCACCGATCTCTTCTGCTGCGAACCTTTCGATGCTCCCGTTACTCCGCATGCGCTGACGACGGCGCCGGTCCTGAGCGCGCTTTGCTTCGCTACGCCGAGGAATGGGCAAGTCTGCGTTGCTCACGTATGCCTTCTATCGGGGGACACATAACGTCGTTCAGCTTCGTTGATGTCAGCCTGACGCTTTAGGCGTTGATGGGCAACTCCCTTGCCCGCTCACGTGCTTGGGCGCGCACTTCTTTGAGGCTGCCGTGGAACGCATTGTGGCGGTTCTGGTCGAGGTTCAGCGGCAGGTCGAGTTGAGAGATGAGTTCCGACTCCATGGTCCACGGTTCGTCATGCTCGATCCAGCACACTCGGGCGTTGTCCGCCATCCACTGACTGAGGGTGGCTTCCCCGGTCTTGCCGAAAGTCATGCGCTTGCCGCTGCCCACGCGGCGAAGCTCAAGCCCGAGTAGGCAGCCGAGAGTGAGCCGCAGCGTCGAACCGGCCGCGTTGCCCCGGTAGTGATACCGCACGCGCTTCCGCAGGTTCTGCGTGCTGGTCCGGTTGGCCATGTACCGCGGGGCTATGCCGACATAGAGGAGGCGTCCGGCAGTCAGGTCCGGATGGGGCGCCTGCTCGAAATGCCACCCGTAGACCCCCGCCACACCTGGGACAGGACTGGGGCGCACCAAGACCTCCCGCGCTGACCACAATCGGTCGGGACTGGTGAGGGCCGTAGCTTCCATGAAGCCTCCAGAGGCACCAAGACTTCGCCGCAGGTTACTCGCTGATACCGGCAGAGCATGTCTGGCCTGCACGATCGTGCGCGGAACCTCAGCTTGGGAAGCTTGGGTTTTCTGGCGGCAGTTGCTGTGCTGACCTGCGGCGGGGCGGTGCTGCAGCCCCGGTCGCACCCGGGACCAGTCCCCGCTGTTCCCCGTGGTCCCCCACAGGATCTGGCACGCGAATGGCACAATCCTTCGCCCTGGAAGACCTGGAACGTGTGAGCCTCAGCCGATGACAGTCAGCCACGTTGACGGGTGCGTCGACCGATCAGGCGCGCGTGTGTCTCGCTTCACCCCCACCGGCCTCAGCCACGCTGCTGGCTTGTGCCGTCGGCCAGAGCCAGACTCGATGGATTGGCCAGTGACGAGAGCTCAAGAGGTTGCAGGGCCTGAGAGGCGTCTGTCAGCTGCACCTGTACCTGTGATCGACACCGGGGCGCTGATAGTACGGCACAGAAACCGATCGAATCACGTCAAGCCCGTTGCGTAGACTTTGAGGTGAACATAAGGTGCGTCTGTGCAGAGTTCTGAGCTTTCCGTACAGGGACAGAGTCTTCAGACCCTTTACAACCTCTACTTCAACAAGAGGTTGATCGTAAATCGACGTTACCAGCGCAAGCTGGTTTGGAGTGTCGAGGAAAAGGTAAAGCTTGTCGACTCTGTTGTTCACGAGCTCCCCATTCCTTTGATTCTCCTGGCTCAGCGCAAGAAAGTTGGCGTCGAGACATACGAAATTATCGACGGGCTGCAGCGCCTTGATACGTTTTTCTCCTTCATGGAGAACAAATTCGCCTACGAGGGTAAGTATTTTGACCTCGACACCATCGGTGACACGAAGGCTCGTCTCGATGCAGGCGATATCAAACAAGGTGAGAAAAAGCTATCGCGATCTGAATCGCTCGCTATCGCCAACTATCAGATCCCAGTTTCAATTTATCGGGACGCATCTACCTCTGCGATCGATGAAGTCTTTCGGCGTATTAATAGCGGGGGCAGGCGCCTGAGTCTCCAAGAAATTAGGCAGGCTGGAGTTCTCGGCTCTCTCGCTGACGTAGTGCGACGATCCAGTGCCTCGATTCGCCGCGACGGAACCTTCTCTGAAAACGTGGCCCTGAACGACATGGATGAGCTGAGCATCTCGCGTCGCGGACTGGAATATGGCCTCGCAATGGAGGACATGTTTTGGGTGCGTCATGACATTGTGGCTCAGGATGACATCAGGTCTTCAGGTGACGAGGAAATGGTACTCGACCTGGTTCTTGATGCCGTTATTCGCCCCTGGCCTACCAGTGGATGGCAGAACCGGGATGTAGCTTACGGAGTCCCACGCAAGATCCGTACAGCCTCCTCTGATGAAGTTAATGCAGCCGTTGACGCTGTAGGAGTTGAGGAGCTTCACCAAAGGATTTTGTCCGTGGTCGGGCTTGTCGATGACGTCATGGCTGGCCACGGCTCGCTCGGCCAGCATATGGTGAAGCTCGAAACGTACGAAAAAGGGACTCAGCGACAGTTTCAGGCACTTTTCGCCGCCCTTTATTCGCTGACATTCGAAGATGGTATGGACCCAAAGTCGCATGAAGCTGTGCGCGCTGTTCTCGATAACTTTTGGGGTCGCAAGCTATCGATCCCTACGGGAGGCAGCGCGTGGGGAAAGGATAAGAAGAAGGACCTCTATCCGAACGTGAAGCGGAATCTTCGGAAGGCGTTCTATAAGCCAGAGCCCAAGCGTGGGACTGTGCAATTGAATTCGCGCATGTATATCGATTCTCTCCTTCAGGGTCCGATCGCTGAGGAACCGTTGATCGAGCTGAAGCAAGGGTTCTGCAAACTTTCTAACCCGCCGGTCGAGGATACAGGTCTTTTTGAGCAGGTAATGCAGACTGCTGTGGGCATGGCCAACCACGGAAAAACTGCTGAAGGGCTGATCTTGATTGGAGTTGCGGATAAGTCATCTGCCGCCGCTCGACTTGAGCAGATTTTTGGCGTGAAATCTGTTTCCGTGCAAAACCAACTCATTGTCGGCACGGCTGAGCAGATCGCGCATCTCGGGTACGACGTTGATAAATGGTGGCGTAAATGGCAAGCGAAGATCCAGTCGTCAAAATTGTCGACCGAGTTTACGAATAGCCTGGCTCACACCTTTAAGCCGGTCTTTTGTGACGGACTATTGCTATGGGAGATGAGACCGAAAGCGATTGGTAAGCCGATCACCTACGACGGGCGATTCTTCGTCAGGATTGGAAGCTCAACTCATGAGATGGCGGCAGATGACTTCTTGAGTCACATGACGATGCACTTCTCGTAGGGCGGCAACATCTGTCGTGTTCCCTGGGCCGCGTGGAGCCAGCGTGGAGCCGACCACCTTCTCTGGCTCAGGCGGCTGATTGCTGGAGAGCGCGGCCCGGGCGCCGGTCGGGCTGGAGCGGGGCGGAGACAGGAGCGCAGGCCCGGCCGGGGGCTGGGCCGCGCGCGGTGAGCGGAGCGAACCGCCTTGAACCAGTAGAGAAAGTTGTAACTCAGTCGGTCGCATGGGGCTTGAAATCGTGTGCGCAGGCTGGAAGTTCGCTGCCCTGTCGATGTGCGAGCGGTAGGAAGAGGACCGGGCGGACCGTCCATGTGATGCGTGTGCCGGCCTGGTTCACGGTGACTGAGCACGGCTCCGCACGGAGCAAAGCTCGCCTGGTGTCGATGCGGCCCTCGTACAGCCACTCCCACGCTTGCTCTGAGGCCGAGGTGTCGAGCGCTGGGCTGATGGTGCGCAGGGCGATGGCGATCCACCGGTCTGCCTGAGCGGCCGAGTAGGCGTCGAAGGACGCGTGCAATGCTGGCTGTTGGTCCTTGCTGAGGTTCTGGGTCCAGCACTCGCACCAGTAGCCGCGGGGGAGTCTGTTCACGCGCTGCCTCCCGACGGTCCGGCCACCAGCACGTAGCGGGTGTTCTCGTCGTAGAGCGTGAGTTGGTAGGCCGTGCCCGTGGTCAGGTAGGTGAGGGCTCGTTCGTGCTCCGCCTCGTCCGTCAGCCAGTAGCGGCCCGGCTGGGCGTATGCGGTGTCGAGTTGGTCCGTGACGTGGCGAGTTCGCTCGCGTAGCCAGCGCAGTGCCAGGCGGGGGCTGGCCGCGCCGTGGGACCCGAGCGGGATCGCGTTCGTTTCGTGCAGAGGGTAGGCGGCTGCCCAGCATCGGTAGACGCTGCCGCGCTCGTCGGCAGCTAAGAGCTCCCTGCTCGTCGGCGTCAGCACGGGTGGCCTCCTGGGAGGACTGCCGTGAAGAGCTCCGCCGTGATCGTGTGGCCGCCGTCGCTGTCGTGGACCACGACCCGGTGCGCGATCGCGCTGACCATGCCCAGGCCCCGGCCGTGCTCCGCCTCCTGGTCCTGGTGCGCGATCTTCGGGGCCGTGCCGGTGCCACCGGCGTCCGTGACCGACAGGGCGATGACCTGCGCAGAGACGGCAAGCGCCAGGTGGAAGCTGCCGGATGTGAGGCCGCTGGCGGTGTGGAGGATGGCGTTCGCGCTGAGCTCGCTCACGATCAGTTCCGCGTCCTCGGCCAGCGGTGAGCCGCGCAGGATGTCTCTCGTCCAGCGCCGGGCCCGGCTGACCTCTTCTGGGAAACCTGGGCAAGTGAGCCCCCAGACCCGAGCAGTGCTCGTATACTCGTGCATACAAGTTCCTTCGTGCTGGTAGGCCGCCATGTGCAGCGGGTTCGGGCTAGACGAGTTTCACGCCGTCGTGGGCGCGGATGGCCGGCGGGGACGCCGCGTCCAAAGCGTCAAGGACGCGGATCGCGTAAGCCTCGTCGGCGAGGTCGGTGACTTCTTCACGGGTGGCCCAGCGCAGTGCGCGGGTCTCGTCTCCGGTGGTGGGCGTGCCGTCGGCGGCTTCGCAGCGGAAGACGAGGGAGATGATCAGGCCCGTCATGTTCTTGTAGATGCCGGTGAGGGTCGCAGGAAGTGTGATCTTGATGCCGGTTTCTTCGAGGACTTCGCGCTGGAGGGCCTCGGGGATGGTTTCCTCACGTTCGAGGACTCCGCCCGGGGGTTCCCATTTGCCGTTGTCGCGGCGCTTGATCAAAAGGGCGCGGTCCTGGTCGTCGACGATGACTCCGGCAACGCTCACGGAGTGCGGACGGTCAGTGCTCACGTTCCTCGGCCCTCTCGGCTGGCTAGGCTCTCCACCGTAGCAACAACACTCGCCCACTCGTCTAGATACCTAAAGGAGTACACGTGACGTCTCTTCCGAGCCTTCTCGGCGATCTCGACCCCACGAGTGATCGTGCGGTCTTCCGTCAGATCGCCGACCAGCTGCGCGAGGCCATCGACCGTGGGCGATTCAAGGAGGGCGAAAAGCTGCCCTCCGAGGCGGAGCTAGTCGAGCATTACGGGGTTTCCCGTATGACGGTTCGAAACTCGTTCTCCGTCCTCCAGGGCGAGGGCCTGGTGCACGCCGAGCACGGCAAGGGCGTCTTCGTGCGACCACGGCCACCTGTGCGACGGCTAGCCTCCGACCGGTTTGCCCGGCGCCATCGCGAGCAAGGAAAGTCCGCCTTCATCGTCGAGGCCGACGCCGCCGGCAGTCACCCCCAGGTCGACAGCCTGGAGGTCAAGGAAGAGAAGGCCAGCCAGGACATCTCCACCCGGCTCGGCTCCGTGCGGCGTGTCCTCGCCCGTCGGCGCCGGTACCTGCTCGACGGCCGGCCGGTCGAGTTCGCCACCTCTTACCTCCCGCTCGACATCGCCCGCGGCACGCAGATCGCCGAACCCAACCCCGGGCCCGGCGGCATCTACGCCCGCCTCGAAGAACTGGGCCACCACCTCGACCACTTCGAGGAAGAGATCCGCGCCCGGATGCCCTCGCCAACCGAGGTCAAGACACTTCGCCTGGCCTCCGGCGTGCCGGTCATTCACCTGATCCGCACCGCGTATGACACCGACAGTCGCGCCGTGGAGGTCTGCGACACGGTCATGGCGGCGGATGCCTACGTCCTGTCGTACCAGCTCCCCGCGACGTGATCGCGTGACCGATTGCGGGCTGACGCTAGGTGGTGGGCTGATCGGTGGCCTCAGGAGTGGATCGCTCGAACAGGGAGCTGATGTTGTTCCACATGAAGTCCTCTCGCCAGGTCGGCTTGTCGGCCGCCCAGCCGAGGAGGGCCCGCAGCACCTTGTCCTGGGAGACCGTTTGCGTCTGGTAGTGCTCTGCGGGGACGCCATCCCGGTATTCCAGTTGGTAGGTGTTGTTCTCGCGCAGCAGGACCTGGATGTACCAGTCACCCGCGCGCTCCTCGTCCTGCCGCTCAACGATCATGTGCTCGTTGTCGCGCCCGAGGTTGGCGAGCATGGTGCCAATGGCTGGCTTCGAAGGGCGCTTCACCACGTGACCTCGGGCGTTCGTCGCAATCAGCATGGGCAGATCCTGCCGGATGGGTCTGACAGTCGCCTTCACGGAGGAGCTGCGCGGGGCCGTTCTCCCGAACTCGTACGCCCCAACAGGCATACTCGTATAGACGAGTGGGCAAGTTGTGTGGCAGGGTGGTCGTCGTTCCCGGAGATCGGGTTCGAAGATTGCATCTTGTATAGACGAGTAGATGGGAAAGAATCTTGCGCACCATCCGCGTGGAGACCTCGGCCGCGACGATCCTGCTGACCGAGGCGCCCGAGCCCAAGGTCCGCGACCGGCAGACCGGCGAGATCGCCAAGGACGCCGTCAGCGGCGAGGCGCTGATGACGATCGGCGTCGTCTACATCGAGGAGGGGGAGTCGTCCCTGATCAAGGTCACCGTTCCGGAGAGCGGGGTGTCCGACGGGCTCGCGCTCGGTGCCCCGGTCTCGGTGCCGGGGCTGGTTGCCCGGCCGTGGGAGAGCGTGTTCAACGGTCAGCAGCGTCACGGCATCGCGTTCCGTGCCGCCGCCGTCACTCCGGCCGCGTTCCCGGCCGCTGTGGGGGCCTCGGCCTGATGACCGACCTGGCAACGCTTCTGGAGGTGGGTGGTCCTGTCGCCGCGCTCGGCGGCGGGGCTGCCTATGCCCGGGCCAACCATCCCGCGGTCTACTGGTCCACGGTCGGCCTGCCGATATCCACGGCCCGGCTGCTCAGCTCGTACAGCTCGGTCATGGAAGCCTGCGGCCTGACCGTCGCTCCATCCCGGCTACGGGTGCTGGCGGTCAAGGCCACCACCCGGCGGGACGTCCGGCCCGTCCCGCCTCGGCGCGGGATCATCCGCCCTACGTCGACCGGATTGCGGCTTCGGCTACGGCTCGCCCCGGGGCAGGAACCCGCCGACGTCGCCGCCTCCGCCGAACGGCTGCGGCACGCCTGGGGAGTTCATGCCGTCTACGTCACCACCATCAAGCCCGGTGTCGTCGAACTGCGGCTCGTCGGCTTCGACGTGCTGCGCAAGGTCCGGATGCCGCGCAAGGCTGCGGACGGGTTCCTCAAGGTCCCGGTGGCGCTGCGGGAGGACGCCACCCCCTTCGTACGCGACTACCGGACCGTGCCTCACGGCCTCACGCTCGGCGCGACGCTGTCGGGCAAGTCCATGTACCTGCGGCACCTCGTCGCCGGACTCGCCCGACAGTCCGTCGCCCTGGTCGGCATCGACTGCAAGCGTGGCGTGGAGCTGGCGCCCTTCGCTCCACGGCTGTCGGCGCTGGCCACCGACCCCGAGCAGGCTGCCGAACTCCTGCCCGTACTCATCAAGGAAATGGAGGACCGATACGACTTGATCAAGGCCAGGCAGGGCATCGCGCCAACCACTCCGGACGAGGAGATCACCTCCGACATCTGGGGCCTGCCCGAGGACGAACGCCCCGTGCCCGTCGTGCTGTTCGTCGACGAAGTGGCCGAACTCTTCCTCGTCGCCACACGCAAGGACGAGGAACGCCGGGACGAGATGGTCACCCAGCTCATCCGCCTCGCCCAGCTCGGCCGCGCGGCCGGCATCTACCTGGAGGTGTGCGGACAGCGCTTCGGCGCCGAACTCGGCAAGGGCGCCACCATGCTCCGGGCCCAGCTCACCGGTCGTGTCTGCCACCGCGTCAACGACGAAGCCTCCGCCAAGATGGCACTTGGCGACATCGCCCCCGAAGCGGTCGCCGCCGCCTGCGCCATCGCCCCCGAACGGCCCGGCCTGGCCGTTGCCGGTGACACCTCGGGCGGCTGGTCCCGCATCCGCACGCCCTACCTCTCCCTCGGCGACGCCGCCGCGATCTGCCAGGACGGGGCCCACCTGGTCCCCGACCTGCCCGCGCTCAAGCCCTTCCGGCCCGACGCGCCCGTACGGCCGGTCGACTCCCCGGCGCCGGTCGTCCACCCGCGCCCCGTGACCGACTGAGCCGCCGTCCCTTCCTCCGGTCGGCGTGACCGCCTCGCGCCACGTCCCTACCCCTCCCATGCCTGAATCCGGAAGGAGCCGCAGCATGCGCGCCCAACTGGCCCGTATCGATGCGGTGCTCGTCCAGGCCGTCATCGCCGCCGCCCTGTCCTTCGCCCACCTGCACGATGTCGCCTCGGCGGCCGGACAGGACGGGTGGAAAGCGTGGGCCTACCCGATCTCGGTCGACCTGCTGCTCGTCGCCGCCTGGCGCCGACTGCGGACCGGTGACGCGAAAGCCTCCGGGTGGTGCTGGTTCGTCATCGCACTCGCCGCCTCCCTCGGCGCGAACGTTGCCACCGCCGGACTCCTCGACCTGAACGCAGTGCCGGCCTGGCTGCGCATACTCGTCGCGGGCTGGCCTGCGGTCGCCTTCCTCGGCGGCACGCTGCTCGCGCACTCGGCACCCGCCCTCGCCGAGGAACAAACAGCGGACCAGGAGGACGCCGATGATCCCGCGCCCGAACCTCACGCTGAGCAGGACGTGAGCCCACCCCCGGCCCCGCCTGTATCGATCCCGACCGCGCTCGTCGAACACGCCCGCAAGGTCGCCGCCGAACACCACACCCGCACCGGCACACCCATCGACACCCCCACCCTGCGCGCCCGGCTCGGCGTCCCCGCACCCATGGCCGATGCCATCGCCGCCCACCTTTGAAAGGAGTCTGGATGACCGCCAACCGCCGCTTCCGCAACGTCACCCGCATCGGCCCCGTCCAGGTCGGCACGTCCTACGACGGTCGCGGCCGCGAGAAGCACACCGCTGCCTGCACCGCCCCACGCTGCGGCTTCTCCTCCGACTACGACAGCCGCGCCGCCGCCGAACTCGCCGCCCGCACCCACCGCTGCCCCGTCCGCTGAAAGGACCCGCATACCGTGACCGTCAGCCTGCCGCTCGTCCTCGTCCTCGGCTTCTTCGCCTGGGGAGCGGTCAAGTTCCTCGGCGTCCGCACCTGGATCGTCGTCCTGGTCGCCCTCTTCGGCTTCTGGCTCTCGCACACCTTCATGGCCCCGGCCATCGAGTCCGGCACGCGCTCCGGCGTGGACGTCATAAACGGCTCACACGACTAGACGAGTAGATAAGGAGAGATCTCCGGTGTTCCTGCCCAAGTACCCCGACAGCCCGACCCCGCCGCCCGCGCACACCCACGCCCCGGCCGACCCGGCCCCGGCACAGCGCACGCCGTTCCCTCAGGTCTCCATCAGCACCGGCGCGATAGCGACCGTGATCGTCGGCGGGGTCGTACTGACCGCCCTCCTGGCCGCCGTCGCCGTCACGGCCATCTCCGTAGCCGTCGCCGCCGTAGTCCTGCGCTCCATGCTCCGCGACCACCACCGGCGCTGAACGCGCCCGGCTCCCGGGGCGGCTCGACACGACCAAGCATCCGCCGCCCCGGGAGTCCGTCACTCCTGACCGAGCCAGTCAGAAGGAGAGAGCCATCCTGACCCGCACCACCCCGGCCCCGCTCCCGGAACTCGCCAAGCTCGCCTCGCACGGCACCCTGCCCGGTATCCTCCGCCAACTCTCCGCACTCGGAGGCTGCACCAACCCCATCCGCCTCGACGGCCACCGCACCGAGTACGACGTCGACACCCGCACCGGCGAGATAGGCAACGTCCTCCACCGCCTCGACTCCTCCGACCTCCCCGCCGGCCATCTCCTCGTGCGCTGCAACAACCGCCGTACGACCCGCTGCGTGGCCTGCTCCGAGGTCTACCGCCGCGACACCTTCCACCTGATCACCTCCGGCCTGCGCGGCGGCAAGGGCACCCCGGAACGCGTCGCCACCCACCCCCGCGTCTTCGCCACCTTCACCGCACCCAGCTTCGGCCCCGTCCACAACCGCCCCACCGGCCCAGTCGGTTCAGTCCGCCGCTGCCGCTGCGGCACCCTCCACGACCAGGACGGCGACACACTCGGCACCCCGCTCCACCCGGACACCTACGACTACGACGCCGCCGTCCTCTGGAACGCCCACGCCGGACCGCTCTGGCGCCGCTTCTCGACCTACCTTCGCCGAGAGGTCGCCAAGCGGGCCGGGCTCACACAGCGCTCCTTCCGCCAGTACGCCCGGGTGTCCTTCGCCAAGGTCGCCGAGTACCAGAAGCGCGGTGCCGTCCACTTCCACGCAGTCATCCGCATCGACGGCCCCGAGGGTGGCGACACCCCGCCACCCGCCTGGGCCACGGCCGAACTGCTCACCGACGCCATCCGCACCGCAGCCGCCCACGTCCGCATAGACGGCCCGGTCATCGACGGCCGCCCGCACGCCTTCACCTTCGGCCGCCAGCTCGACGTACGCACCATCCGCAGCGCCGACTTCGACGGCGGCCAGGAACTCACCGAACGGGCCGTCGCCGCCTACATCGCCAAGTACGCCACCAAGGGCGCGGAGACGGCCACGGGAGCTCTCGACCGCCCACTCAAGTTCCTCGCCGAACTCGCCCAGCTCGACATCACCGACCACGCCCGCCGCATGATCCGCACCGCTTGGACCCTCGGCACCCGCAAAGAACTCAAAGACCTCCGACTCCACGCCTGGGCCCACATGCTCGGCTTCCGCGGCCACTTCTCCACCAAGTCCCGCCGCTACTCCACCACCCTCGGCGCCCTCCGCACCGCCCGAGCCGAATGGCGCCGAGCCCAAGCCGCCGCCCCGAACGACCCCGAGCCCGAGACGACGTACGTCCTCGCGCACTGGGTCTTCGCCGGAACCGGCCTCTCCGCCGCCGAAGCCTGGCTTGTCACATCCCTCGAACCCGCCCCCGGAACGGAAGGAGAACCGACCCATGCCTGAGGCTCAGGCCACCGCCACTGAGCTGGACCCCTTCGACCCCTCCTTGGCCCTCCTGACCGTCGAGGAGGTTGCCCGGCGGCTCCGTATCGGCCGTACGACGTGCTTCCGGCTCGTGTTGGCCGGAGAGATCGAGTCGGTGACGGTCGGGCGGCTGCGCAGGGTCCCCGCCGATGCCATCCCCGCGTACGTGGCCAAGCTGCGCCACCGACCCGCCCAAGCGGCCTGAGGAGGTCGGGCATGCCAGAGAACAAGCGCACCCGTCAGCCCAACGGAGCCTCGTCCATCTACCTTGGCAAGGACGGAAAGTGGCACGGCCGGGTGACCGTCGGTGTCCGTGATGACGGTAAGCCCGACCGCCGTCACGTCGAGCGGAAGACAAAGGCCGAGGTGACCAAGGCCGTCCGCGAGATGGAGAGGGCCCGCGACGACAAGAAGCTTCGGAAGCCTGGGAAGGGTTGGACCGTCCAGAGCTGGCTTGAGCACTGGGTCGAGAACATCGCCCAGCCGTACGTCTCCGAGAACACGTACGCCGGGTACGAGGTCGACGTACGCGTTCACCTCGTCCCCGGCCTGGGCGCTCACAAGCTCGACCGCCTGGAGCCCGAGCACCTCGAACGCTTCTACCGGAAGATGCAGGCGTCCGGGAGTTCCGCCGGCACGGCCCACCACGCTCACCGGACGATCCGGGTCGCCCTCGGTGAGGCCGTGCGACGCGGGCATGTCGTCACCAACGCGGCCGAGATCGCCAAGGCTCCCCGCCTCGAAGAAGAGGACATCGAGCCCTACACGATCGAAGAGGTGCAGAGCCTCCTCGTCGAGGCGGCCAAGCTCCGCAACAGTGCGCGTTGGGTCGTCGCCCTGGCTCTCGGCCTCCGGCAAGGTGAGGCGCTCGGCCTGCACTGGGAAGACGTCGACCTCTCTGCCGGGTACGTCCGCATCCGTAAGAACCGGCTCCGCCCCAAGTACGCGCACGGCTGCGGTGCCAACCCGTGTGGCCGGAAGGCGGGCTACTGCCCCAAGAAGGAGCAGATCCGTCGCGAGCACAAGTCCACCAAGTCCCGAGCTGGGCGGCGCACCATCGGCCTGCCCGATCCGCTGATCAAGATTCTCCGCCAGCACCAGGAAGCGCAGGAGCGGGAGCGAATCGCGGCTGGTGCCGACTGGGAGGGCAACGGGTACGTGTTCGCCTCGCCGGTTGGTGGGCCGCTGAGCCCGAACACCGACTTCCACGTCTGGAAGCGGCTCCTTCGGGATGCGGGCGTACGAGACGGCCGTCTTCATGACGCTCGCCACACCGCCGCGACCCGTGCTCCTGATCCTCGGCGTCCCGGACGTCGTGATCGACTCGATCATGGGTTGGGAGCCGGGGGGAGCGGCCCGGATGCGCGCTCGGTACATGCACGTGACCGGGACCATGCTCCGCAAAGTCGCCCAGCAAGTCGGAGACGTGCTCTGGGTGCTGCCCGACACCGGCGCAGACGGCCAGGAAAAAGCCAACTGAGACGGAAACTGAGACGGAAACCGTCGAAGGGCCCCACCGCGAACGGTGGGGCC
>NZ_JBWLKM010000118.1:0-22316 GCF_059026085.1 Streptomyces sp. a15
ATCGGCATCATCCTCGGCAGTACCCGCCCCAACCGCAACGGCGAGCAGGTGGCCAAGTGGGTCTACGACATCGCCTCCCGGCGCAGCGACGTCGAGTTCGAGCTCGTCGACCTGGTTGACTACCCGCTGCCGCACCTGGACGAGCCCCTGCCCCCGTCGATGGGCCAGTACCAGGGCGAGCACACCAAGAAGTGGGCGAAGAAGATCGCCTCCTTCGACGGGTTCGTCTTCGTCACCCCGGAGTACAACCACAGCACCTCCGGCGTACTCAAGAACGCCATCGACTACCTGTACAACGAGTGGAACAACAAGGCCGTCGGCTTCGTGTCGTACGGCGGCGTCGGCGGCGCCCGGGCCGCGGAGCACCTGCGGCTGGTCGTCGGCGAACTGCAGATGGCCGATGTGCGCCAGCAGGTTGCCCTGTCGCTGATGACCGAGTTCGAGAACTTCAGCGTCTTCAAGCCGGGCGAGTACAACGTGCAGGCCGTCGACACGATGCTCGACCAGGTCGTAGCCTGGAGCGAGGCCCTGGCGCCGCTGCGCGCCGCCTGAGCCGCCGGGGCACCACCAACCAGAGTGCCTTAAGGCCAAGGGTGCCGTCCCGCCACGTCGACCACTTCCTCGGAGCCGGCATGGAGAAGCCCGAGCGCGGTGTGGCGGGACGGCCGACCGGCAGACGGACCCGCACCTTGTTCAGCACCGGGATGAACTGAGGGCTGTCTGTCCGCCTGCCTGCGGTCAGGACGATCGCCGTCGGCCGACAGTGCCGGTCGGCGGCCAGGTGAATCCTGGAGGTCAGCCCGCCGCGGGACCGGCCGAGCAGGGCGGCCTTCAGCCGGGCCTGCCGCCTGCGGCTAATGCGTCGCCGCTCGGCTTGGAGAGGATCGTTTTCGCCGTCCTGTCCGCCTTGTTCCTCGCGCGCTCGCAGTCCGGGGCGATCTATCCAGGACGGAGCGAATCAAGGTCCCAGAGTCCGAGGGCGGCACCGGCGCTCAGCCCGGCGGCGGGGGCGGCCAAGGCGGCTTCGGCGGCGGCGGCATGGGCGGCGTCACGAGCAGCGAGCTCGTCTCGTACCTGGAGAAGCACCAGGACGGCGCCAAGTGGCTGCTCGCCGTGTCGAGTTCGCAGAGTGCCGCGCAGCTCATCGTCAGCAGCGGCGAGCCCGTCATCTCCATGTGGGGCTGGTCCGGCAGCGACAAGGCGATGACCCTCGCCACGCTCAAGGAGCTGGTGCAGAAGGGCGAGCTGCACTACATCCAGCTCGGTGGCGGCGGTATGGGCGGCGGTATGGGTGATTCCGGCGTCAGCTCCGCGGTCACGGAGTGGGTGCAGAAGAACGGGACGGCGGTGAAGGAGAGCGAGTACAGCTCGGCCTCCTCGTCGGCCTCCTCGTCGGCCTCCTCCTCGCAGAGCAGCACGTCGACGGTCTACCGCCTGGACGCGTCGGACGTCGGCTGAGCCGAGCCCCGGCACCACGCCCCCTGACCACTGGTCAGGGGGCGTTTTGGTATGTCAACTCGCGTAGACAAGGGGCAAATTGCCGGTTTCAGTCACCTGATCGACATGTTCAGTTCATGGACAGAGCCGCATGTGCATGTCACGCTCCCGATTGCCCGCTCATTCAACCCGCGTAGAACGGACACCCCCGATGCCCGTCAGCTCCATACGCACACGCCGCTGGAAGCCCGTGGCGTTCGCCGTCTCCGCCGTCCTGGTCGGCCTCGCCGCCCCCGCGCTGACCGCGACCCCGGCCGCGGCCACGACGACCGCGTACGACACGACGTACTACAAGAACGCGGTCGGCAAGACGGGGACGAGCCTGAAGTCGTCCCTCCACACGATCATCACCCCCCAGACCAAGCTGTCGTACTCGGCCGTCTGGGAAGCGCTGAAGATCACCGACCAGGACCCGAACAACACCAGCAACGTCAAGCTGCTCTACTCCGGGATCTCCCGCAGCAAGACCCTGAACGGCGGCAACACCGGCAACTGGAACCGTGAGCACGTGTGGGCGCAGTCCCACGGCGACTTCGGCACCTCGGCCGGCCCCGGCACCGACCTGCACCACCTGCGTCCCGAGGACGTCCAGGTCAACAGCATCCGCGGCAACAAGGACTTCGACAACGGCGGCAGCAGCTTCACCAACTCCGGCGGCAGCCTCACCGACTCGAACTCCTTCGAGCCCCGCGCCGCCGTCAAGGGCGACGTGGCCCGCATGATCCTGTACATGGCCGTCCGCTACGAGGGCGACGACAGCTGGCCCGACCTGGAGCCCAACGACGCCGTGACCAACGGCAGCGTCCCCCTCCACGGCCGCCTCTCCGTCCTGAAGGCCTGGAACGAGGCGGACCCGCCGGACGCCTTCGAGGAGCGCCGCAACCAGGTCATCTACGACACGTACCAGAAGAACCGCAACCCGTTCATCGACCACCCGGAGTGGGTCGAGGCGATCTGGTAGTCACCGCGTGACGCGCGCGGGCCAAGGCGTGCCCCTTACAACGTCCCGGCCCGCGCCAACCACCGAGTGGCCTGACCGGTTGCCTCCGCCACCGTGTCGAAGTCGGCGTCGTAGTGCAGCACGGTGAGCCCGGACAGTTCAGCCGTGGCGGCCACCAGCAGATCGACAGCGCGGGCACTGCGGTGGGCACCGGACTCGGTCAGCAGGCGCTGCACGGCCCGGGCACGCTGGTATGCCTTGTCGGGCATCGGCACCACATCCCCATGGGGGCGCGGCCGGCACGGCGGTCCTGTCGGAACGACCGCATGCCTGCCGGATCAGCCCAGCCGCGCAAGGTCTTCCATGATCCGGCAGAACTCACCGACGCACTCGCCGCGTTGGGGTGGTCGGCCGACATCCGGCCGCGGGGAGAGTTCTTCGTCGGCATCGCGGGAACCACGTCCCGCGACCGTCATCTGACGGCCACCTCAGCCCAGATGCGTCGCCGCGAACATCCGCAGCACGGCCGGGAGGACGACCACCGCCGGACCGGGTGACGCCAGTGCCTTCGACAGGTCGTCCGACAGGGTCTCCGGGGTCGTACGGAGCCCTGGCACCCCGAACGACTCCGCCAGCGCCACATAGTCCGGGCGGGTCAGTTCCGTCGCCGTCGCCTCGCCGAAGGCGTCCGTCATGTACTCGCGGAGGATGCCGTAGCCGCCGTCGTCGACGATGAGCCAGGTGACGTTGAGGGCGTACTGGCGAGCCGTGGCCAGCTCGGCGACCGAGTAGAGCGCGCCGCCGTCGCCGGAGACCGCGAGCACCGGCCGGGTGGGGTCGGCTGCCGCCGCTCCCAGGGCCGCCGGGTAGGCGTAGCCGAGGCCGCCGGCGCCCTGGGCCGAGTGCATGGTGTTCGGGGACTTCGCGTCGAAGGCCGACCAGGCCCAGTAGGCGAGGATCGTCATGTCCCAGAAGGACGGGGAGGCGGCGGGCAGTGCCTTGCGGACGGACGCCAACACGTCCTGTTCCAGGGTGAGTTGCTGGGAGTCGATGCGTGCGCGCACACGCGAGAGCAGTTCACGCACCCTTTCCCGGACCGTCCCCTCCTCCCTCGGCTCGACCGTCTCCAGCAGTGCCTGGAGCGCCAGGCGCGCGTCCGCGTGGATGCCCAGCGCGGGATGGTTGGACTCGAGCTTGCCGAGGTCCGCCTCGATCTGGATGACCCGGCCGCGCGGCCTGAACGTGTGGTAGTTGGAGGAGAGTTCGCCCAGGCCCGAGCCGATGACGAGGAGTACGTCCGCGTCCTCCAGGAAGTCCGTGGTGTGGCGGTCCTCCAGCCAGGACTGCATCGACAGCGGGTGCGTCCAGGGGAACGCACCCTTTCCGCCGGGGGTCGTGACGACCGGTGCCTGAAGCGTCTCCGCCAGCTGACGGAGCTTCTTCGACGCGTCCGCCCGTACGACTCCCCCGCCCGCGATGATCGCGGGTCGCTCCGCGCGCGACAGCAAGTCGGCCGCCACCGCCGTCAGTTCGGGGCGTGGCGGCAGCTCCTCGGGGAAGGCGTCGCCGCCCGTCACCACGGGGATGGTCGTCTCGGCCAGCAGCACGTCCTGCGGGATCTCCACCCACACCGGTCCGTGTGGGGCGGAGAGCGCCGACTTCCAGGCCGCCTCGATCGCGGACGGGATCTGGGACTGGGCGCGGACCGTGTGAACCGACTTCACGACCCCTCGGAACGAGGCCGACTGGTCCGGCAGTTCATGCAGATAACCGTGGCGGCCGCCGCCCAGCCCCGCCGTCGGGATCTGGCTGCTGATCGCCAGGACGGGTGCGGACGCGGCGGCGGCCTCCTGGAGCGCCGCCAGCGACGTCAGCGCCCCCGGCCCCGTCGACAGCAGCAGCGGGGCCGCCTCGCCCGTGATCCGGCCGTACGCGTCCGCCGCGAAGCCCGCGTTGTTCTCCACCCGCAGGCCGATGTACCGCAGGTCGGAGCGGCGCAGCGCGTCGAACATCCCCAGCGCGTGCTGGCCGGGCAGACCGAAGACGGTCGTCGTGCCGAGCGCGGCCAGGGTCTCCACGACCAGGTCTCCGCCGTTGCGGCCGGGAGGAGGGTTCAGCGCAGCGGAGATCTGCTCCTCCGTCGGGCGGAGCACCAGGTCGTGGTCGTGAGTCACTTCGCTTCCGAGTCCTTCCGGGCCGCTGCGATCTGCCGGGACATGATCGTGGTCAGTTCGTACGCCGTGTGGGATGCCGCCACCGACGTGATCTCCGCGTGATCGTACGCGGGGGCCACCTCGACGACATCCGCCGAGACCAGGTTGCAGGACGCCAGCCCGCGCAGGATCTCCAGCAGCTCGCGGGAGGTCATGCCGCCCGCCTCCGGGGTGCCGGTGCCGGGCGCGTGCGCCGGGTCGAGGCAGTCGATGTCGATGGAGATGTAGAGGGGACGGTCGCCGATCCGCCGGCGGAGCTGGTCGGCCACCTCGTCGGCGCCCCGCCGGTAGACATCGGAGGACGTCACGATGCCGAAGCCCAGCTTCTCGTCGTCGGTGAGGTCCTGCTTGCCGTAGAGGGGGCCGCGGATGCCGACGTGCGACAACGCCGACGTGTCCAGGATCCCCTCCTCCACCGCCCGCCGGAACGGCGTCCCGTGCGTGTACTCGGCGCCGAAGTACGTGTCCCAGGTGTCGAGATGCGCGTCGAAGTGCAGCAGCGCCACCGGGCCGTGCCGCTTCGCCACCGACCGCAGCAGCGGCAGCGCGATGGTGTGGTCGCCGCCCAGGGTCATCAGCCGGGCGCCGGTCCCCAGCAGGTCGTCGGCGGCGGCCTCGATCGTCTCGACCGCCTCGTTGATGTGGAACGGGTTCACGGCGATGTCGCCGCCGTCCGCCACCTGGGCGAGGGCGAAGGGGGACGCGTCCTGCGCCGGGTTGTACGGCCGCAGCAGCCGGGACGCCTCGCGGATCGCGTTGCCGCCGAAGCGGGCGCCCGGCCGGTACGAGACGCCCGAGTCGAACGGCACCCCGATCACGGCGACGTCGGCGCGGCCGACCTCGTCGAGGCGGGGCAGCCGGGCGAAGGTCGCGGGACCGGCGTACCGCGGGATGCGGGACGAGTCGACGGGGCCGCGGGGTGTCTCGTTGCTGCTCATGAGGTACTGCCTTCTTTCCTACGCTTCGTCGCGTATGGAGTGTTATGTACCGCTTCTCGTACGACTCTACGGGGCCGGGCTACTGGGGAGCCGGGACCGGCGTGGCCGCGACGTCGGGGGCCCGCCCGGCGAGGCGCTCGCGCCAGGCCGCGAGGACGGCCGCGTCGGTGGGCTTCGTCGCCAGGGAGACGACGAGGTACACGGCCAGGGAGGACAACAGGCCGTAGTAGACGGGCTCGTTGGCGAGAATGCCGTAGGACGCCATCAGGCCGATGACCGCGAGGCCGCCGACGATCACGGAGGCGAGGGCACCCTGCACGGTGCCGCGCTTCCACAGCAGCCCGCCGAGGATCGGGACGAGGAGGCCGCCGACGAGGAGGTTGTAGGCGACGGTCAGCGCCTCGACGACGTTGTTCAGCGCGATGGCGGTACAGATCACCGCCACGCCCATGACGAGGATGAAGGCGCGGTTGCCCCTGACCTCGTCGTGCTCCTCACCGGGCCCCCGGACCATCCCCCGCAGCCGCGACCAGATGTCGTTGTTGGCGACGGTCGCGCAGGCGATGAGCGCGCCGGAGGACGTCGACATGACGGCCGCGAGCGCGGCGGCCAGCACCAACCCCCTCACGCCCATCGGGAGTTCGTGCTTCACGATCGTCGCGAAGGCGTCGTCCGCGTTGGCCAGGTTCGGGTAGAGCACCTTGGCCGCCGTACCGATGACGGCGCCGGCGAGGGCGTACACGAGACAGTAGGTACCCGCGACCGTGCCGCCCCACTTCGCCGTCGTGTCGCTGCGCGCGGTGAACACCCGCTGCCAGATGTCCTGCCCGATGAGCATGCCGAACGTGTAGATCAGCACGTAGGTGAAGATCGTCTCGCCGCCGATGCCCAGCGGGTCGAAGTACTCGGTGGGCAGCTGCGCCTTCATCTCGCTGAAGCCGCCCGCCTTCACGACGGCGATGGGGAGCAGCAGGAGCAGGACGCCGATGGTCTTCACCACGAACTGCACCATGTCCGTCAGCGTGATCGACCACATGCCGCCGAGGGTCGAGTACGCGACGACGATCGAGCCGCCGAGGACGATCGCGACCGTGCGGTTCATGTCGAAGAGGACGTCGAAGATCGTGGCGTACGCGATGGTCGAGGTGACGGCGAGCATGAGGGTGTACGCCCACATGACCACGCCGGAGATGACCCCGGCCCGGCCGCCGTAGCGAAGGTCCAGCATCTCGGAGACGGTGTAGACCTTGAGGCGGGCGATGCGGGCGGAGAAGAAGACGGACAGGGCCAGCAGCCCGAGGCCGATGGTGAAGACCATCCAGGCGCCGGAGAGGCCGTACTGGTAGCCGAGGCCCACGCCGCCGATGGTGGAGGCGCCGCCGAGGACGATGGCGGCCATGGTGCCGGAGTACATGGCGGGGCCCAGCCGCCGTCCGGCGACCAGGAAGTCGCTCTTCGACTTGGCGCGGCGCATGCCCCACCAGCCCATGGCCAGCATGCCTGCCAGATAGACGACGATCACTGCGTAGTCGACGGCCACGGGGCCCTCCTTCACTAGGTGTCGCCTGCGGGTGACGAGCACCGACACTAGGTGGCCGGAAAGCGACTGCGAAGTGTACGTTTCATCCATTCGAGCCGCTCCGAGTGGAGGGAACGTCCATCATGCCGGACCCCGCCGTCCCTCCCACCCCACCTGTCCCGCTGGCGGCCCTCCTGGCCCGCGAGGACCTCGCCCTGCGGCAGATCGCGGGGCCGTCCGACCCGGACATCGTCATCCACTGGGCGCACACCTCGGAGATGGCGGACCCGTACCCGTACCTGCTGGGCGGCGAGCTGCTGCTGACGGCCGGGGTGCACATCCCGGAGGCGGCCGGCTCGGGCACGTACTTCGACGACTACGTCGCCCGGATCGTCGCGGCGGGCGGCGCGGCCCTCGGCTTCGGGGTGGCGCCGGTGCACGACACGGTGCCGCGGGCGCTGGTCGCGGCCTGCGAGGCGTACGAGCTGCCGCTGGTGGAGGTCCCGCCGCAGACCACCTTCTCGGGCGTGGCCCGGGCGGTCTGGCAGCTGATGGCCCAGGCCCGCCTCGCCGAACTCCGCCGGGTCACCGAGGCCCAGCAGAGCCTGGCCGCCGCGGCCTCCCGCCCCGACCCGATCCCCTCCGTCCTGCACCGGCTCGCCCAGCGCGTCGGCGGCCGAGCGGTGCTGTACGGGCCGGAGGGAACCGAGCTCGCGGCGGCGGGGCGGGCGGAGCCGGGGCGCGGGGTGCCGGAGGCGCTGGCCGGGTTGGCGGAGGTCGTGCGGCCAAGTACCGCGTCCGGGCGCTCCGGCGGGGCGCCGCCGCCGGCAGGCGGGGCGCGAGAAACACCGGCCGGATTGGCGGAGGCCGCGCGGCCGAGTACCGCCTCCCGGCGGCCCGGCGGGGCGCCGCCGACAGGCGGGGCGCGGGAAGCGCCGGCCGGGTTGGCGGAGGTCGCGCGGCCGGGTACCGCCTCCGGGCGGTCCCGCGGGGCGCCGCCGCCGGCAGGCGGGGCGCGAGAAACACCGGCCGGATTGGCGGAGGCCGCGCGGCCGGGTACCGCCTCCCGGCGGCCCGGCGGGGCGCCGCCGCCGGCAGGCGGGGCGCGAGAAACGCCAGCCGGATTGGCGGAGGCCGGGCAGCCCGGTACCGCCTCCCGGCGCTCCGGCGGGCCGCCGCCGCGGCAGGGCGAGCCGCTCGCCGCGGACCGCACGGCCCCGGCCGCCGGCGGCTCGGCGGGCTCTGGTGCCACCGGCGGCTCCGGGGGCTCTGATGCCACCGGCGGCTCCGTGGGGTCTGGTGCCACCCGCGGCTCCCTGGGGTCTGGTGCCACCGGCGCCCGCATCACTCCGGCCGCCAGCGGCTCGTCAGCCTCTGGTGCGACCGGCGGCTCCGGGGGCTCTGATGCCACCGGCGGCTCCGTGGGGTCTGGTGCCACCGGCGGCTCCGCGGGGTCTGGTGCCACCGGCGGCTCCGCGGGCTCTGATGCCAACCACAGCTCCGCGGGCTCTGGTGCCACCGGCGCCCGCATCACTCCGGCCGCCAGCGGCTCGTCAGCCTCTGGTGCAACCGGCGCCCGTCCCGCCACCAGCCTCCCCGCCCCCACCTCGGCCACCGACACCCTCGCCGGCACCCACCTCGCCGCCTACGCCCTCGGTGCCGGTCAGGGCTTCGTGCTCGGCGTCACCGCCCCGCGGCGACAACCCGGGGATCACGCCATCGCGTCCGTCGCCGCCGTGCTGCTGGCCCTGCTCACCGGCGAGCACCAGAGCGGTACGGGGGCGGCCAGATCCTCCGCGCTGGTACGGGTGCTGCTGGGCGCCGTGCCGGAGGCGGTCGCGCCGCTCCTCGGCGGGGAGCGGTGGGTCGTCGTGCACGCGCGGCCGGACGGCCACGCTCCCGACGCCGTGGCGTCCTCCGCGCTGGGCGCGTCGCTCGGCTCGCCGCTGGTCGACCTGGCGCGGGACGTCGTACGCGTGCTGGTGCCGGCCGAGCGCGAACCAGCGCCGCAGCCCGGCTGGACGATGGGCGCCAGCGCCGCCGTCGGTCCGGGCGAGTGGGCGTCCGCGGATGCCCAGGCGGGCCGTGCCCTGGCCCGGGCCCGGGCCACCCGCACGCCGCTGGTCCGGCACGGCGCCCGCCCGGCCCTCGCCGACCTGGTCCCCGAGGAGGAGGCCGAGGCGCACGCCCGGGCGCTGCTGGCGCCCCTCACCCCCGTGCTCGCCGAGACGCTGCGCACCTGGCTGTCGCTGCACGGCAGTTGGGACCGTACGGCGGTGGCGCTGGGCGTGCACCGCAACACCGTGCGGCAGCGCATCGCCCGGTGCGCGGCGCTGCTGGCGGCGGACCTGGACGAGCCGGACGTACGGATGGAGCTGTGGTTCGCGCTGCGGCGGCTCTGACCACCACGCGGATCACTACGCGAGCCCCCACATGGATCACCGCATGGACCACCGCATGGACCACCACGTGACCCACGTCCCAGCGTGCGGGACGACGGGTGTTCGCACGGAGCTCTGCCTCACAATGGGGGACATGCCGATATCCGGGACCCCCAGCCGCGACGAGCTCGTCGAGCACCTTGTGAAGACCCGTATCGCGGGCGACGTCGCCACCCCGCGTGAGAACAACCTCTCCCACTACCGCCAGCTCGCCAACGGTGTCCGCAACTTCTGGCTCGGCCTGGAGCTCGGCGACCGCTGGACCGACGAGCAGGACGTGCTCGCGGTGATGGCGGAGCGGGTGGGTGTGAACGACGACCCGGAGTACCGCTACGGCCAGGACACCATCGACCCCCAGCTGACGGTGGCCGGCCTGGAGCGCATGGCGGGCCGGCTGCGCAAGGCGGCCGACGGACAGCAGCGGGTCCTGTTCGCGACCGGCCACCCGGGCGGCCTGCTCGACGTGCACCGGGCCACGGCCGACGCCCTGCGCACGGCGGGCTGCGAGATCGTGGTCATCCCGGACGGGCTGCAGACGGACGAGGGATACGTCATGCAGTTCGCGGACGTGGCGGTCCTGGAGCACGGCGCCACCCTGTGGCACACGCACTCCGGCGAGCCGATGAAGGCCATCCTCACCGCCCTGGAGCGCGCGGGCCGCCCGCTGCCCGACCTGGTCGTCGCCGACCACGGCTGGGCGGGCTACGCCGGCCAGCACGGCGTCGACTCCGTCGGATACGCCGACTGCAACGACCCGGCGCTGTTCCTCGCGGAGGCGGAGGGCACGGTCCAGGTGTCGGTCCCGCTCGACGACCATGTGGTCAGCCCGCGCTACTACGACCCGATGACGGCGTATCTGTTGGCGGAGGCGGGGCTGGCCTAGGACTGGCCTAGGGAGCCGTCGCCCTGGGGGCGCGGACCACGCCTTCCTGGATGACCGAGATGGCGAGCTGCCCGTCCTGGGTGTAGATGCGGGCCTGGCCGAGGCCTCGGCCGCCGTGGGCCGAGGGTGACTCCTGGTCGTAGAGGAGCCATTCGTCGGCGCGGAACGGGCGGTGGAACCACATCGCGTGGTCCAGGGAGGCGCCGACGACGTCACCGACCGCCCAGCCGCCGCGGCCGTGCGCGAGGAGCACCGAGTCGAGGAGCGTCATGTCGGAGACGTACGTGGCGAGGACGACGTGGAGCAGCGGGTCGTCCGCGAGTTTGCCGTTGGTGCGGAACCAGACCTGGGAGCGCGGTTCGCGCGGCTCGCCGAAGGTGCCGTACGGCGGCTCGTCGACGTAGCGCAGGTCGATCGCCTCGCGCGCCTCCAGGAACTTCTCCACGACCTCGGGGGCGAGGTGGCCGTAGCCGCGCAGCCGCTCCTCGGAGGTGGGCAGCGTGACGGGGTCGACGGAGAGCGGCATGGGGGTCTGGTGCTCGAAGCCCTCCTCGTGCCGCTGGAAGGAGGCGGACAGCGCGAAGATCGGCTGTCCGTGCTGGACGGCGACGACGCGGCGCGCGGTGAAGGAACGGCCGTCGTTCATGCGGTCGACCGTGTAGACGATCGGCGCGCCGGGGTCGCCGGGACGCAGGAAGTACGCGTGGAGCGAGTGGGCGAGGCGGTCCTCGGGGACCGTCCGCCCGGCGGCGACGAGCGCCTGGGCCGCAACCTGCCCGCCGAAGACGCGTGGGACGACGGCGGACCGGGACCGGCCACGGAAGATGTCCACCTCGATCTGCTCGATGTCGAGCAGATCGAGGAGGTCCTGTAGTGCCTGACTCATGCAGCCATTTCTACTGGTCAGTAATTTCTGGAACCTTACAGACCCGTGTCCTTACAGACCCGTGTCCCTACAGACCCATGTCCTTCGCGATGATCGTCTTCATGATCTCGCTGGTGCCGCCGTAGATGCGGTTGACGCGGTTGTCCGCGTACAGGCGGGCGATCGGGTACTCGTTCATGAAGCCGTAGCCGCCGTGCAGCTGGAGGCAGCGGTCGATCACGCGGTGCGCGACCTCGGTGCAGAACAGCTTGGCGCTGGCGGCCTCGGCGGGGGTCAGCTCGCCCGCGTCGAGGGCCTCGAGCGCGCGGTCGGCGACGGCCTCGGCCGCGTCGACCTCGGCCTGGCAGGCGGCCAACTCGAACTTGGTGTTCTGGAAGGAGGCGACGGTCTTGCCGAAGACGGTGCGGTCCTGCACGTACTCCTTGGCGAACCGGACCGCGGCCTTGGCCTGAGCGTAGGCGCCGAAGGCGATGCCCCAGCGCTCGGAGGCCAGGTTGTGGCCGAGGTAGTAGAAGCCCTTGTTCTCCTCGCCGAGGAGGTCCTCGACGGGGACCTTGACGTCGACGAACGCCAGCTCGGCGGTGTCGGAGGTCTTCAGGCCGAGCTTGTCCAGCTTGCGGCCGATGGAGTAGCCCTCGGACTTGGTGTCCACCGCGAAGAGGGAGATGCCGAAGCGGCGGTCCTCGGCGGTGGGCGCGGAGGTGCGGGCGCAGACGATCACGCGGTCGGCGTGGGCGCCACCGGTGATGAAGGTCTTGGAGCCGTTGAGGACGTAGTGCGTGCCGTCCTCGCTCAGCTTGGCGGTGGTCTTCATGCCCGCGAGGTCGGAGCCGGTGCCCGGCTCGGTCATCGCGAGCGCCCACATCTCCTCGCCGGAGACGAACTTCGGCAGGAAGCGCTTCTTCTGCTCGTCGGTGGCGAGCATCTTGATGTACGGCAGGCCGAGCAGCACGTGCACACCGGAGCCGCCGAACTGGACGCCCGCGCGGGCCGTCTCCTCGTACATCACGGCTTCGAACTTGTACGAGTCGATGCCGGCGCCGCCGAACTCCTCGTCCACGCGGATGCCGAAGACGCCGAGCTCGGCGAGCTTGTAGTAGAAGTCGCGCGGCGCCTGGCCTGCCGCGAACCACTCGTCGTAGACCGGGACGACCTCGGCCTCGATGAAGGCGCGCAGGGTCTCCCGGAACGCCTCGTGATCCTCGTTGAACACCGTACGGCGCACCGCGCCACCTCCACGTACTCTCGGCATGTCTAAGCGCTTGCTCACTTACCGTACCGGCGAGTACGAAGGCGCGTCCAGGTAACGCTCGTCACGTAAAGCCCGGGCTGCACCCCGGACCCCGGCAGGCCCCCCGCAAGCCCGCAGCCGCCGACGGCGCTCAACCCCCACCAGGGCCACCCGCACCCGACGACGAAAGTTGTACGGGTGGTGCGGGTGGGAGCAACAAAACCCGGCCGGAGGCCGGGTGCACCCCTCACCCACCCGCGGCCGCAAACGCCCCCCGAGCCATCCGATGCAGCAACCCCGCCGTAACCCCCCGCCCCGGCAACGCCCCCGCCCTCCCCAGATGCGGCGTCGAGTTCAGCAGCCCGAACACCGAATGGACAGCAGACCGCGCCGTCGGCTCGCCGAGCGCCGGGTACACCTTCCGCACCACCTCCACCCACAGCTCGACGTACTGCCGCTGAAGCTGCCGCACCAGCTTGCGGTCACTGTCCCGCAGCCGGTCCAGCTCACGGTCGTGCAACGTGATCAGCGGACGGTCGTCGAGGGCGAAGTCGATGTGGCCCTCGATCAAGGAGTCGAGGAGGGCCTCCGGGCCAACCCCGTCCGCCTCCTGGGCCCGCCGCTTCGCCCCCGTCAGGAGCTGCCCGCTGATCCCCACCAGCAGCTCCGCCAGCATCGCGTCCTTGCCCGCGAAGTGCCGGTACAGACCGGGCCCGCTGATGCCGACCGCGGCACCTATCTCGTCGACGCCGACGCCGTGGAAGCCGCGTTCGGCGAACAGTCGCGCGGCCTCTTTGAGGATCTGCTCGCGGCGGGTGGGGGCGTCGGTTCTCGTGGCCATGAAAGTAATTCTAGACAGGGAGGTTAGCGGTCGTTAACCTGATGGAAATGGTTAACGCTCATTAACAGTCGATCGCTGGGTGAGAGGACCGCAGGATGCAGGAGGCAGCAGAGCTGACGAGCGCGGCAGATCCCGCGTCCGAGGCCTGGCGGACCAACGAAAAGGCCCACCTCGCGCTCGTCGGGGAACTGCGCGGCAAGCTCGCCGCGGCTCGCCTGGGCGGCGGCGAGAAGGCGCGGGCACGGCACACCGCGCGCGGGAAGCTGCTACCCCGGGACCGGGTCGACGCCCTCCTCGATCCCGGCTCGCCCTTCCTGGAGCTGGCGCCCCTCGCGGCCGAGGGGATGTACGAGGGACAGGCCCCGGCCGCCGGCGTCATCGCCGGGATCGGCCGGGTCGGCGGGCGCGAGTGCGTGATCGTCGCCAATGACGCCACCGTCAAGGGCGGGACGTACTACCCGATGACGGTCAAGAAGCACCTGCGCGCGCAGGAGGTCGCCCTCGAGAACCGGCTTCCGTGCATCTACCTCGTCGATTCCGGCGGCGCCTTCCTGCCCATGCAGGACGAGGTCTTCCCCGACCGCGAGCACTTCGGGCGGATCTTCTACAACCAGGCCCGGATGTCCGGCGCCCGCGTTCCGCAGATCGCCGCGGTGCTCGGGTCGTGCACCGCGGGAGGGGCGTACGTCCCCGCCATGAGCGACGAGGCGGTGATCGTGCGCAACCAGGGGACGATCTTCCTGGGCGGCCCCCCGCTCGTGAAGGCCGCCACCGGCGAGGTCGTCACCGCGGAGGAGCTCGGCGGCGGCGAGGTGCACGCGCGTGTGTCCGGCGTCACCGACCACCTCGCGGAGGACGACGCGCACGCCCTGCGGATCGTGCGCACCATCGCCGCCACACTCCCCGCGCGCGGGCCCCTCCCCTGGGAGGTCACGCCCGCCGCAGAGCCCAAGGTCGACCCGTACGGGCTGTATGGCGCCGTGCCGGTCGACTCCCGTACCCCTTACGACGTACGCGAGATCATCGCGCGCGTGGTCGACGGCTCCCGTTTCGCCGAGTTCAAGTCCGAGTTCGGGCAGACCCTCGTCACCGGCTTCGCCCGCATCCAGGGCCACCCGGTGGGGATCGTCGCCAACAACGGCATCCTGTTCTCCGAATCCGCCCAGAAGGGCGCCCACTTCATCGAGCTCTGCGACCAGCGCGGGATCCCGCTCCTGTTCCTGCAGAACGTCTCCGGCTTCATGGTCGGCAAGGACTACGAGGCCGGCGGGATCGCCAAGCACGGCGCCAAGATGGTCACGGCCGTCGCCTGCACGCGCGTGCCCAAGCTGACGGTCGTGGTCGGCGGGTCGTACGGCGCCGGGAACTACTCCATGTGCGGCCGGGCGTACTCCCCCCGCTTCCTGTGGATGTGGCCCAACGCCAAGATCTCGGTGATGGGCGGCGAACAGGCCGCGTCGGTCCTGGCCACGGTGAAGCGGGACCAGCTGGAGGCGCGCGGCGAGCAGTGGCCCGCCGAGGAGGAGGACGCCTTCAAGGCGCCGATCCGCGCGCAGTACGAACGCCAGGGCAACGCCTACTACGCGACCGCCCGGCTGTGGGACGACGGGGTCATCGACCCGCTCGACACCCGGCAGGTGCTGGGGCTGGCCCTGACGGCGTGTGCCAACGCGCCGCTGGGCGACCCCCAGTTCGGCGTCTTCCGGATGTGAGGGGCGCCATGACGACGAGGGGCTTCACCACGATGTTCGACACAGTCCTTGTGGCCAACCGGGGCGAGATCGCCGTCCGCGTGATCCGTACGCTGCGGTCGCTGGGCGTGCGCTCGGTGGCCGTCTTCTCCGACGCCGACGCGGACGCCCGGCACGTCCGGGAGGCCGACACCGCCGTACGGATCGGTCCGGCGCCCGCCGCCGAGAGCTATCTGTCCGCCGAGCGGCTCCTGGAGGCGGCCGCCCGCACGGGCGCCCAGGCCGTCCACCCCGGCTACGGCTTCCTCGCCGAGAACGCCGGCTTCGCGCGCGCGTGCGCCGACGCGGGGCTGGTGTTCATCGGGCCGCCGGCTGACGCCATCTCCCTCATGGGCGACAAGATCCGCGCCAAGGAGACGGTGCAGGCGGCGGGCGTACCGGTCGTCCCCGGCTCCAGTGGCAGCGGACTCAGCGACGCCCAACTCGCCGACGCCGCCCGGGAGATCGGCATGCCGGTGCTGCTGAAGCCGAGCGCGGGCGGGGGCGGCAAGGGCATGCGGCTGGTGCGGGACCCCTCGGTCCTCGCCGACGAGATCGCCGCCGCCCGCCGCGAGGCCCGCGCCTCCTTCGGTGACGACACGCTGCTCGTCGAGCGGTGGGTCGACCGGCCCCGGCACATCGAGATCCAGGTCCTGGCGGACGGCCACGGGCACGTGGTCCATCTCGGCGAGCGCGAGTGCTCCCTCCAGCGCCGCCACCAGAAGATCATCGAGGAGGCGCCCAGCGTGCTCCTCGACGACAAGACCCGCGCGGCGATGGGCGAGGCTGCGGTGCAGGCGGCGCGTTCGTGCGGGTACGCGGGCGCGGGGACGGTGGAGTTCATCGTCCCCGGGAACGACCCGGCGTCGTACTACTTCATGGAGATGAACACCCGCCTCCAGGTGGAGCACCCGGTCACCGAACTGGTCACCGGCCTCGACCTGGTGGAGTGGCAGCTGCGGGTCGCGGCCGGTGAGCGACTGCCGTACGAACAGGACGGCATCAGGCTCACCGGGCACGCGATCGAAGCCCGCCTCTGCGCCGAGGACCCCACCCGCGGGTTCCTGCCCTCCGGCGGGACAGTGCTCAAGCTCCACGAGCCGCAGGGCGACGGCGTACGCACCGACTCCGGGCTCAGCGAGGGCACCGAGGTCGGCAGCCTGTACGACCCGATGCTGTCCAAGGTGATCGCGTACGGCCCGGACCGGGCGACCGCGCTCAGGAAACTCCGGGCGGCCCTCGCGGAGACGGTCACGCTGGGCGTGCCGACCAACGCCGGGTTCCTGCGGCGGCTGCTCGCGCATCCGGCGGTCGTGGCGGGCGAGTTGGACACGGGGCTGGTCGAGCGGGAGGTCGAGGGGCTCGTACCGGCCGAGGTGCCGCAGGAGGTGTACGTGGCGGCGGCGCTGCTGCGCCAGGCCGCATTCGGCGCGGACGGGCCCGGCTGGGCCGACCCGTTCTCCGCCACGGACGGCTGGCGCCTGGGCGGCGAACGGGCCTGGACGGCGCACCACCTGCGGGTGGCGGGGCACGACCCGCTCACCGTCCGCGTGCGCAGCACACCGGGCGGCGGGGCGGAGGTGTTGCCCGACGACGCGGAGGTGCCCCTCCCGGTACGCGCGGGTCCGCCCCCGGGACCGAGGGCTGAGGCGCGCTTCACCGTTCACCTCGACGGGATCGCCCACACCTTCGCCGCACTGCCGGACGGCACCTGGCTGGGCCGGGACGGCGACGCGTGGCATGTGCGCGACCACGACCCGGTCGCCGCCTCGCTCACCCGGGCCGGGCACGCGGGCGCCGACTCCCTCACCGCGCCGATGCCCGGCACGGTCACCGTCGTGAAGGTCGCCGTCGGCGACGAGGTGACCGCCGGACAGAGCCTGCTGGTCGTCGAGGCGATGAAGATGGAGCACGTCATCTCCGCCCCGCACGCCGGCACGGTCACCGAGCTGGACGTGGCGCCGGGCTCGACGGTCGCCATGGACCAGGTACTGGCGGTCATCGCCCCCGTGGAGGAGGAGACGTCATGAGCACTCCGGAACTGGGCCTCCCGATGCTCGTACCGGCCCCGGACCTGCCCGCGCGCGTCCGCGTCCACGAGGTCGGCGCGCGCGACGGCCTGCAGAACGAGAAGGCGACCGTGCCCACCGAGGTCAAGGCGGAGTTCGTCCGCCGGCTGGCCGAGGCCGGCCTGACGACGATCGAGGCCACCAGCTTCGTCCACCCCAAGTGGGTGCCCCAACTGGCGGACGCGGAGCAGCTGTTCCCCCTCGTGAGCGACCTGGAGGTGGCGCTCCCGGTCCTCGTGCCGAACGAACGCGGCCTGGACCGGGCCCTCGCGCTCGGCGCCCGCCGCGTCGCCGTCTTCGCGAGCGCCACCGAGTCCTTCGCCAAGGCCAACCTCAACCGCACGGTCGACGAGGCGCTGGCGATGTTCGAGCCGGTGGTGGCGAGGGCGAAGGCTCAGGACGTCCAGGTGCGCGGCTACCTGTCGATGTGCTTCGGCGACCCGTGGGAGGGCGCGGTCCCGGTCCCCCAGGTCGTCCGGGTCTGCCGGGCCCTCCTCGACATGGGCTGCGACGAGCTGAGCCTGGGCGACACGATCGGGGTGGCGACTCCGGGCCACGTCCTCGCGCTGCTCGCCGAGCTCACCGAAGCACGGGTCCCCACAGGCGCGTTGGGCGTGCACTTCCACGACACGTACGGCCAGGCGCTCTCCAACACCCTGGCCGCCCTCCAGTACGGCGTCACCACGGTCGACGCCTCCGCGGGCGGCCTCGGCGGCTGCCCGTACGCGAAGTCCGCGACCGGCAACCTCGCCACCGAAGACCTCGTGTGGATGCTTCAGGGCCTCGGCATCGACACGGGAGTCGACCTCGCCCGCCTCGTCGCCACGAGCGCGTGGATGGCCGAACAACTGGGCCGACCCAGCCCTTCTCGTACCGTCCGAGCCTTGTCCCACAAGGACCCCAAGGAGCAGTGACCTGCCATGGACCACCGTCTCTCCCCCGAGCTGGAGGAACTCCGCCGCACGGTCGAGGAGTTCGCCCACGACGTCGTCGCCCCCAAGATCGGCGACTTCTACGAGCGGCACGAGTTCCCGTACGAGATCGTCCGTGAGATGGGCCGCATGGGCCTGTTCGGGCTGCCGTTCCCGGAGGAGTACGGCGGCATGGGCGGCGACTATCTCGCCCTCGGCATCGCGCTGGAGGAACTCGCGCGCGTCGACTCGTCGGTGGCCATCACGCTGGAGGCGGGCGTCTCGCTGGGCGCGATGCCGATCCATCTGTACGGCACGGAGGCCCAGAAGCGGGAGTGGCTCCCGCGTCTGTGCACGGGCGAGATGCTCGGCGCGTTCGGCCTCACGGAGCCGGACGGCGGCTCCGACGCGGGGGCGACGCGTACGACGGCCCGGCTCGACTCGGAGACGAACGAGTGGGTGATCAACGGCACCAAGTGCTTCATCACCAACTCCGGCACGGACATCACGGGCCTGGTGACGGTCACGGCGGTCACGGGCCGCAAGCCGGACGGCAGGCCGCTGATCTCGGCGATCATCGTCCCGTCCGGCACGGCCGGCTTCGCGGTGGCGGCGCCGTACTCGAAGGTCGGCTGGAACGCCTCGGACACCCGCGAGCTGTCGTTCTCCGACGTCCGGGTCCCGGCGGCGAACCTGCTGGGCGAGGAGGGCCGGGGCTATGCCCAGTTCCTGCGCATCCTCGACGAGGGCCGGATCGCCATCGCGGCGCTGGCGACGGGGCTCGCCCAGGGCTGCGTGGACGAGTCGGTGACGTACGCGAAGGAGCGGCATGCCTTCGGCCGCCCCATCGGCTCGAACCAGGCGATCCAGTTCAAGATCGCCGACATGGAGATGAAGGCCCACACGGCCCGCCTGGCGTGGCGTGACGCGGCGTCCCGTCTGGTCTCGGGCGACCCCTTCAAGAAGGAGGCGGCCCTGGCGAAGCTGTACTCCTCGACGATCGCGGTGGACAACGCCCGCGACGCCACCCAGATCCACGGCGGCTACGGCTTCATGAACGAGTACCCGGTCGCCCGCATGTGGCGCGACTCCAAGATCCTGGAGATCGGGGAAGGGACGAGTGAGGTGCAGCGGATGCTGATCGCGCGGGAGTTGGGGTTGGTGGGCTGATCGCGCCGACCGTCGGACCGTCGGCCCCGTCCGCCGGGGGCGGGCCGGCGAGGGCCACCCAGCCCTACCGTCCCAACCGCCGCCGCACCCGCCGGACCTGACGGTTGTTGGCGACCGCGTCCAGGAACCGACGCCCGGTGCCGCCCTCACATGGGGTGAGCCTCCAAGAACAGGGGGCCGATCGGGCCATTGCGGGCAGGTCCCAAGAGACTGCCCGATCCGCCGGGCAGCGTAGGCCCCTGTTCTCTCGTCCCATGGCAGCTCCCGCCCCAACCCTCCACGGCCGGCGGCGTGGCCACCTGCGGCATTACGGCACCGCACGCTCAGACAGCGACAGCCTCTGCCAGGGAGCGACGGGGGCCGATCGCAGTTCCCCGGCAACGGGCCAGGGGTACCGTTCTGGTGTCGATGCAGACCGGAGGCCGGTAGTACCCCCGTACCCTGACAGTGACGAGCTGTACAGAGAGGGGCAAGGCCGTGTCTCCTGATGCTTCCCCGGACCCGTTCACCGAGCCGGTTGCCTTTGGTCAGCGCATGCAGATCCTGCGAACCCGTCGCGGCATGAGCCGTGGTGTCTTGGCCGGCCTGCTAGGGAAATCGCCGAGCTGGGTCAAGCAAGTCGAGGGTGGGCGCCTCCAGATGCCCAAACTTCCCATGGTCTTGCGCATTGCGGAAGCATTGAGGGTCAGTAACCTTTCTGACCTCACCGGTGATCAGTCAATGGCAGTCGAGCTGTTCACCGGCCCCGGACATGCCCGCCTTCCTCATGTGCGCTCGGCAATCAACGCGTTCCCGTTGACAACGCAGCGAGAGGCCCCGACGCAAACACATCTACGGCAACGCCTCAGCCGTGCATGGAACGCTCGCCATTCCGCCCCCAATCACCGGGATGCGATCGGTTCTCTTCTGCCTGACCTGATTCGAGACGCACAACTCGCCGTATTGCAGACCAATTCAGCTGACGAACGGCGGGCGGCCCAAGCAGCTCTGTCGCAGGTCTACAGTCTGAGTCAGTTCTTTATCGCGTACCAGCCGGATGCGTCTCTGCTCTGGCGTGTCGTAGAGCGTGGGATGATTTCCGCGCAGGAATCCGAAGATCCGCACACCCTCGGTATTGCGGCATGGCTGGCGACACAGGCACATCGCGATAGCGGGCCATCGCACTTCGATGCGGCAGACGCGGTGAACCTGGCGACACTCCGATACTTGGAGCCGCTCTTGCCTGACGCGAGCGACGATGTACTCGCTATCGCCGGGGCACTTCAATTCGAGGCCGGTTACACGGCCGCTCGTCGAGGTGACACGGGAACTGCCTGGCGGTACTGGGACACCGCACGAGCCATGGCCGACCGCCTACCCGGTGACTACTACCATCCCGTAACGTCGTTCTCGAAAGCTGTCATGGGCGCGCACGCCGTCACGATCGCAGTAGAACTGCATTCAGGCGCGGAGAGCGTAAGACAGGCTGCTGCTGCGGACACTTCGACGATCCCCTCTCGCCCCCGGCGTGCGCGGCACCGCGTCGAAGAAGCGCGCGGATATCAACTTGACGGGCAGACCGAAGCGGCCCTTGCCGCCCTCGACAAGGCGTACGAAGCCGCCCCGGAAACCATCCGCTACAACGGCTACGCCCGGCGCATCGTTTTGGAGGAGACCGACTCGAAGAATCCGGCCCAGCGGCGCCGGGCGAGTGAACTGGCAGTAAAGATCGGCGTGTTGGCGGCCTGATCCAAGGGGCACAAAGTGTGCCCCTACTCCCTTCGCACGAGCCATACGGTCACTCATCGACTGACCGTCAGAAGACCCCCGCGACCGCGATGGGCGCGGTCCGGGGGCATGGCCACCAACGCGAAGGGTTGATGACATGGCCCAACATATCGCCCGCTTCTTCGAATCGCTGCTCCACCTGCTGCTGCCTGCTGGAGGCCGCCACCGGCCTCCGGAGCCGCCACCGGCCGCGCGGACCGTGGACGCGCCGACCACCCCCCTGCCGCGCGTGCCTGCCTTGCGGGGCGAGGACATCGGCCTTGTACGCCCCTACCTTGTCGCACACGAGCGACGCCATGAGGAACGGCGACGGGCACGACGGCGCGTGCTGGTGCTCGCGACGTACGGCATCGACATCACCCCGCACCGGATTCACGGGGTGCAGGTGACGGTCGGATGAGCTACGACCGCAACGCCGTTACGACGATCGGACCGGGCCTGCGGCTGCTGCCGTGGGAGACCGACGCCGGCAAGCCGTGCTTCCTGTCCACGAACGGAACGCCGGGCGCACTCGCCCGTATCGCGGACGAGATCGAGGCGGACCAGTTGCGTGACGGCGCCGATGTCCTCATGGGCGCCCAAGCTGTCTTGGACGACCGTAAGGCGGGAGAGTACGCGCTACGTCTCGCCCTGCGGGCGGCAAGCCAGTGCCTCGGCGATGTACTGCGCATCGCCGACAGCCGGGGCGCACGCCTGCCTCAGCCGGACGACGCCCAGGATGCAGACGACAGCGACGACGACCAGGACGACGGCACCGACGGCGACGGGCCGCAGCTTCCGGCGGAGGCATGCGGATGAGCACAGGCAACGGGTTCACACGGGGCCGGTACCGGTTCGCGGAATGGACACTGACGGCCGTGCCGGCCATGGCCGTGCGTCACTGCGGCCGATGCCTCACGTGCGGCGAGCGCTCCGCCGACACGGCTGACGCGGACGACGCCCAGGTGTGGTGCCTCAAGCACGCGGGCCTGACGCACCACAGCGGCTACGAGTTGTCGGCGTTCCAGTACTTCAACGCCACCCTGACCGACCCCAGTATCGAGTCGCACGCAACATAGACCGAGGTGAGGCAAGCCGGACCAGGGCCTCGACTCTCGCCCCTCGAAGAGTCGGGGCCCTTCTCTGTCCGAGCAGGAAACCACCTGCCCAGCGATGACTAGGTAGTGCTTTCACACGTAATCTTGCGAGCTCGTCACCAATGCCTACCGGTACTCGGACGGCCCGGCGGCCCTCCGCCTGCGCGGACTCGGCGGCGACCGGCTGCGGGTGAGCGTCTGGGA
>NZ_JBWLKM010000119.1:0-22112 GCF_059026085.1 Streptomyces sp. a15
GGGCTTTCGGCCGGTGCGGCGAGAGTGCGTGCCGGGCGCCGTGGGTGCTGTGCGGGACTTTCGAAACACCCCCTAGCCTGGCGGCGCGCCCACGGGGCGTGCCGCCAGGGCGCTCGCCACGCCGTACAGGTTGGCCGCCATGGCCCGGCCCGTCCGGTGCGACCAGTCCCGGCCCTGCTCGTCGTCGAGGTAGTCGGGGCCGGGCCCGGGCCCGAGGTGCCAGTAGGTCCACGCCTGGCCGGGGATCGTGTAGCCGAGGTCGGCGAGCGCGCCCGAGATCTCGCTGATGACGTGGTGGGCGCCGTCCTCGTTGCCGGTGACGACCACGCCCGCGACCCGGTTGTAGGCGACGGGCCTGCCCTCGTCGTCGGTCTCGGACATCAGCGCGTCCATCCGCTCCAGGACCTGCTGGGCGACGGAGGACGGCCGACCGAGCCAGGTCGGCGAGGCCATCACGAGGATCTCGGCGTCCAGCAGCTTGTCGTGGACACCCGGCCAGGCGTCGCCCTCGCGTACGGGCTCGCTGGTCACGCCGGGCTCGATGTTCAGGTCCACGGCCCGCAGGACCTCGACCTGAACACCGTCCTTCTCGAGCCGTTCGGCGACGACGCCCGCCAGTGCCTCGGTGTTGGAGGGGTCCGGCGACCTCTTGAGGGTGCAGTTGATCACGAGTGCCTTCATGTCGGCTCGGAGTACCCCTGCGCGCCGACTCCAGTCAGGGGTGGCAGGCCGCACGGCCTGGGTACCCGGGGCACATGCCACACGAGAGTCAGGAACCACGCCTGCCCTCCGCCCGGGGGCCGGTCTCGGCAGCCGTGACGGAGTACCTCCGGGGTGCCGGACCGCTGCCGCGCCCCGAGGAGGTCGCGGGCGCGACCGTGTATGGCGACGACCTCCAGCTGGCCCTGTATCTCTGCTACGAGCTGCACTACCGCGGTTTCGAGGGCGTCGCCCCGGACCGCGAGTGGGACCCGGACCTGCTGCGCACCCGCGCCGCGCTGGAGCACCGCTTCCTGTCCGCCCTGCGCGCGGACACCGCCGTGCACGAGAGCGCGGCGGACGCGCTGGCCGAGATCCTGGTCGAACCGGTCGACGGGACGGGCGTCACCCACTACCTGCACAAGGAGGGCGAGCTGTGGCACGTGCGCGAGTACGCCGCGCAGCGCTCGCTGTACCACCTCAAGGAGGCCGATCCGCACGCCTGGGTGCTGCCGCGGCTGTGGGGCCGCGCCAAGGCGGGGATGGCGGCGGTGGAGTTCGACGAGTACGGCGGCGGCCGCCCGGACCGCGTGCACGCGCGGCTGTTCGCCGACCTGATGACGGACCTGGGCCTCGACACGACGTACGGCCGCTACCTCGACGCGGCGTCCGCGGAGGTGCTGGCCACGGTGAACCTCATGTCCCTGTTCGGCCTGCACCGGTCCCTCCGGGGCGCGCTGGTGGGCCACTTCGCGGCGGTCGAGATCACCTCGTCGCCGGGCTCGCGGCGGCTGGCCGAGGCGATGCGGCGTACCGGCGCGGGGCCGGCCGCCGAGTTCTTCTACGACGAACACGTCGAGGCCGACGCGGTGCACGAACAGGTCGTACGCCACGAGGTCATCGGCGGGCTGCTGGCCGAGGAGCCGCAACTGGAGGCCGATGTCGCCTTCGGTATCGACGCCACCGGACACGTCGAAGACCGCCTGGCCGCCCGTCTGCTCACCGACTGGCGGGCCGGACGGTCGTCGCTGCGCACACCCCTCGCTTCCGAAATACCCCATAGCTCCTGATTGTCGGGGTACCCGGTCGAGGTGAATCCACTGGTACTGCCGCTGGTCCTGCCGGGCGTCTACGCCCCTCAGGAGGACACCGCCCTGCTCGCCGGAGCCCTGTCGGAAGAGCCGCTGCCACCGGGCGCGGACGTGCTCGACGTGGGCACCGGGTCGGGTGCGCTCGCGCTGGAGGCCGCGCGCCGCGGCACCCGGGTGACCGCGGTGGACGTGTCCTGGCGCGCGGTGTGCACGGCACGGCTGAACGCCTGGCTGACGGGAATTCCGGTGCGCATCCTGCGCGGGAACCTCTTCGGTCCCGTACGGGACCGGTCGTTCGATCTCATTCTGACCAACCCGCCGTACGTGCCGGCACCCCTGGGCGCGCGGCTGCCGCACGGGCCCGCCCGCGCCTGGGACGCGGGCCGTGACGGGCGGTTCGTGCTGGACCGGATCTGCCGGGAGGCGCCGCCGCTGTTGCGCCCCGGCGGTGTCCTGCTGATCGTGCACTCCGCGCTGAGCGACCCCGGCCGCACGCTGGAGCATCTGCGCTCGGCCGGGCTGAAGGCGTCCGTGACCCGGCGGCAGCGGATCGACTTCGGTCCGGTGCTGCGGGGGCGGGAGGGCTGGCTGCGGGAGCGGGGGCTGCTGTCGCCCGCCGAGGAGAAGGAAGAGCTGGTGGTCGTCCGTGCCGAACTCCCCGTCTGACAAGCCCCGCCGGATCACCGTGCGGCGCCGCGGCCCCCTGCTGGTGGAGGGCCCGGTCGAAGTGGAACTGGAGGACGGCACCACGGTCGCCTCCGACCGCTTCCGCGTGGCCCTGTGCACCTGCCGCCGCAGCCGGCGGTATCCCTGGTGCGACACCAGCCACCGCGACAGGGGCTAGAAAACCGGCGATCGTCAATCGAACCGGCGGAGATTCACCTGGTCGAGTGAATCTGGGCGTACGGGACCCGTAGCGGGGATGGTTCGTGCCGCGGCCGGGTAGCTACCGAGATCGAATGCGCCCCTGCCGAGGTGGAGCGGACATGCCGGACGCGGACGACCGCGCCTTCGAAGCCCCTGCGGCGAACCCCCATGCCCGCACCCGGGCGGGCGGACGCTTCACGGTGGTCGAGGTCGCGGGCGAGATCGACCTGGCGTCGGCCGGCTTCCTGGTGGAGCACCTGGACGCCGCGACCGCGGGCCCCGAACCGGACGTGCTGGTGGACCTGAGACGCGTCGACTTCTTCGACTGCTCCGGGCTGCGCGTGCTGTGCCGGGCCGAGACCCGGGCCCGGCAGCGCGGCGGCCGGCTCCGCCTCGTCAGCGACCGGCCGCGCATCCACCAACTCCTGCGCGTCTCGGGCCTGTTGGACCGCTTCCCGCCACTGCCGGACGTTCCCGTGGAGAAGGATCCCGTGGAGAAGGACGACGAATGACCGGAGGAATCGGCGGGCGGCCCCACTCCGCCCGCCGACCCCCGGTGCGGGATCACAGGTCCCCGTGACAGGGGTACGCACTCCCCTACTGCGGGCCCCCCGGGACGTTCACGGGGACCATGCGATCCCGGTCCCTCAGAACGTGAAGACGCTGTTCCCGTGGAAGCTCTTCACGCACTCGTTGGCGAAGGTGCGCTCGTAGGAGACGCGCTGGCCGCGCCAGACACCGTCGACGGTGACGACCACGGGGTCGTACTCCTTGGTGCACAGGACGTCGCCTCTGACCGTCAGGGCGTCGAAGTCCCCGTCGGCGGCGCGCAGTTCCGCGCAGGCGGAGGTGGCGGCCGGGTGGGTGCCGGAGGCGGTCGGGGCGCAGGTGAGGGTGACCGCGCGTTCCGGGGTGACGGTGGCGGTGCTGTCGCCGTGGCCCAGGGTGAGCACCAGGGCCGAGGGGGCGTAGAGCGCGGACGGGGTGGTGGAGGGTTCGGCGAGGGCGGCGCCTGTCAGGGGTCCGCAGACTGCGGTGGCCGTGAGGCCCAGGGTCGCTGCCCAGCGCGCGGTGTTCCGCATTGTGTGCATCCTTCCGCTTCGGTTCGACGAGATGTCGGTACGCCGCGATCCGGCTCGGTCGGTGCCGGTGCGGCGAGCGCGAGTCTGCCGAGTCCGGCACCGGAACTCACATCGACCCCACCGGTTTCAGTAACCTTGTGTATTGAATCAGTGGCGTGAAGTAACGGAATTCGAACGTTTCAACCCTGGAATCGCGCGGTTCTTGATCGCCCTTTCCGGCCGGATGGCCCGATTCCCCCCGCCATTTAATAGTCCTGAAACATTCCGCTTCAGCCGTGAGCGCACTTCCGGTCTGCCCCTTGTGTTGGGGCGCAAGCGGAGTAATGGTGATTACATGATTACGACAGAGCAGCATGAGAAGCTGCGCGGCTGGTTCGCCGGCCGCGTGCCGGACGACCTCTTCGAGGCGCTGGTAGAGGTGACGGCCGACCGCGAGGAGATCACCGTGATCGGCCGCATCCCCGAACCCCGGCTCGCCGAGGACGTCTCGGCCGCCGAGCGGGAGGCGGCCGTGCAGGGCCGGGTCCAGGAGTTCCGGGAGCGCACCCGGGAGACGCGCATGGAGGTGGCGCAGGAGGCCCAGCACCGGTTCCGCCGGAAGGTGTCCTGGGGCGTGGAGTGCGGCGGGGAGCGGGTCCTGTTCACCCATGTGGCGGCGCCCGTGATGACCCGGCTGCGCCAGCCCGAGCGCCAGGTCCTCGACACCCTGGTGGCCGCCGGTGTCGCCCGCAGCCGCAGCGACGCCCTCGCCTGGTGCGTCCGCCTGGTGCAGCGCCACACCGACGACTGGCTCGCCGAACTGCGGGACTCCCTCGAACACGTCCAGCGGGTGCGGGCCCAGGGACCGGACGCCGAGCCCGAGGAGCCCGCGGCGGACGGTGAGTGACCGGGAGGCGGATGATTCGTCCAGTCACGCCCCGAAGGATGGATGAACCGTCCTCTGGTGCGGATCTTTCGCACGGCCTTACGGTCGGCAGATCCCGAAGAGGACGGCATCCGTTCGCATCCCCCACCCCGGCGACAGCGAGCGGCCGTCCTCGCCACCGCGCCACCACGCGCTCCACCGCCGTCCCCTCGCTGGAGCCCCCTTGTCCCCGCAGCCCGACTCCTCCCCCGCGCCGTCCCTGACGAAGGTCGAGACGCACGGCGTCGACCGCATCCCCGACGCGGACCGCAGCGCGAGCCCGCTCGATCTGTTCCGGCTCGCCTTCGGCGGCGCCAACACCTTCTCCACCTGTGTGCTCGGCGCCTTCCCGATCCTGTTCGGCCTGTCCTTCTGGCAGGGGCTCGCGGCCACCCTCCTCGGCGTCGTGGTGGGTGCGCTGATCCTGTGCCCGATGGCGGTGTTCGGTCCGGTCAACGGCACCAACAACGCCGTCTCGTCGTCCGCGCACCTCGGCGTGCACGGCCGGGTGGTCGGCTCCTTCCTCTCCCTGCTCACGGCGATCGCGTTCTTCTCCATCTCGGTGTGGAGCTCCGGCGACGCCCTGGTGGGCGGCGCGCACCGGCTCTTCGGCCTGGAGCGCGACGACGTGACGTACGGCGTCGCGTACGCGCTCTTCGCCGGTCTGGTCCTCGCGGTGTGCGTGTACGGCTTCCGGTTCATGCTGTTCGTCAACAAGGTCGCGGTGGCCTCGGCGACCGTGCTGTTCCTGCTCGGCGCGATCGCCTTCGCCGGTGACTTCGACCCGTCCTACGCGGGCGTGTTCACCGACTCGGCGGACGCGGCGACCGACGCCCTGTTCTGGCCGTCCTTCATCGGCGCGGCCCTGATCGTGCTGTCCAACCCGGTGTCCTTCGGGGCGTTCCTCGGCGACTGGTCGCGCTACATCCCGGTGAGCACCCCGCGCCGGCGGGTGGTCGGCGCCGCGTTCCTGTCGCAGATCGCGACGCTGCTGCCGTTCGTCTTCGGCCTGGCGACCGCGAGCATCATCGCCAGGAAGGCCCCGGAGTACGTCGATCCTGCCGCCCCCGACTTCGTGGGCGGGCTGCTGGCGATCTCGCCGGGCTGGTTCTTCCTGCCGGTGTGTCTGCTGGCGCTGATCGGCGGCATGTCGACGGGCACGACCTCGCTGTACGGCACCGGGCTGGACTTCTCCTCGGTGTTCCCCCGGTTGTCCCGGGTGCGGGCGACGGTGCTGGTCGGCGTGTTGTCCATCGCGTTCATCTTCGTCGGGCGCTTCGGGCTGAACCTCGTACAGTCGATCTCGACCTTCGCCACGGTGATCATCACCTGCACCACTCCGTGGATGGTCGTGATGATCCTGGGCTTCTACGTCCGGCGCGGCTGGTACGACCCGGAGGCACTCCAGGTCTTCAACCGCCGTCAGCGCGGCGGCCGTTACTGGTTCGCGCACGGCTGGAACTGGCGGGGCATGACCGCCTGGTGGGTGTCGGCGCTCGCCGGCGTGCTCTTCACCAACATCCCGGGCCAGTTCGTCGGCCCGCTCGGCGACCTGGCGAACGGCGTCGACATCAGCCTGCCGCTGTCCCTGGTCGTGTCCGCGGTGCTGTACCTGGCGATGCTGCGGCTGTTCCCCGAACCGCGGGCCGTCTACGGCCCCGAGGGCGCCCGGCTGGCCCGGACCGTCGACACCCCGGTGCCGCCGATCACCGGTCCCGACGGGCGGGCTGTCGTTCTCGCCGACGCGCGCACGACGACCACTGCCCGCCCCTGATCGTCCCCGGCGGGCGGACCTGTGCCTACTCGCCGGTATCGTCGGGGCGACGCTGCTCGACGAGGAGAGGCGGGGCGGTACCGATGGGCAAGCACTGGGCGGACTTCCAGTACGAGATCTATCTGAACGGGATGTCGGGCGCCGTACCGCGCCTGCCCACCGATCTGACCCGGCTGGAGGAGCTGACCGAGCAGCGGCTCGGCCCCGGCCCGGTCGGCTATGTGGCGGGCAGCGCGGGCGACGGCAGTACGGCCCGCGCCAACCGGGCCGCTCTGGAGCGCCGCCGGATCGTGCCGCGCATGCTGCGGGACGTCCACGAACGGGACCTGTCCGTCGAGGTGTTGGGCCGTTCCCTGCCCGCGCCGCTGGCCCTGGCACCGGTCGGCGTGCTGTCGATCATGCACCCGGACGCCGAGCCGGCCGCCGCCCGGGCCGCCGCCGCGCAGGGCGTTCCGTACATCCTGTCCTCGGCGTCCAGCACGCCGATGGAGCAGGTCGCCGAGGCGATGGGGGACGCCGAGCGCTGGTTCCAGCTGTACTGGCCGAAGGACCCCGAGGTGGCCCGGAGTTTCCTGAACCGGGCGAAGGCGGCCGGGTTCACCGCGCTGGTCGTCACGCTCGACACACCGCTGCTGTCCTGGCGGCCGCGCGATCTCGACCAGGCGTATCTGCCGTTCCTGCACGGCGTGGGCACCGCCAACTACTTCTCCGACCCGGCCTTCCGGGCGGGCCTGGCCAAGCCGGTGCACGAGGACCCGAACGCGGCGGTGATGCACTTCGTCGGCATGTTCGCGGATCCCGCCAAGACCTGGCCGGACCTGGCGTTCCTGCGGGAGAACTGGGACGGCCCGATCGTCCTCAAGGGCGTTCTGCACCCGGACGACGCCCGGCTCGCCGCCGATGCCGGGATGGACGGGGTGGTGGTGTCCAACCACGGCGGCCGTCAGGTGGCCGGGTCGGTCGCGGCGGCCGACGCGCTGCCGCGGGTCGCGGCAGCGGTCGGCGACCGCCTGACCGTCCTGTTCGACAGCGGCATCCGCACGGGCGACGACGTCTTCAAGGCCCTCGCCCTGGGCGCCCGGGCGGTACTCGTCGGTCGGCCGTACGTCTACGGCCTCGGACTCGACGGCCGGCCGGGCGTCGAGCACGTGATCCGCTGTCTCCTCGCGGAGCTGGACCTCACCCTGGCCCTGTCCGGACACGCCACCCCGGCGACCGTCGGCCCCGCCGACCTGGTGGAGGGGCCGGGGCCGGCATAAGGGCCGGACAGACTCCGGCACTAGATACGGTCCGACAGCCCCACCACCCGCGCGCCGGGCGGCTGCGTCCCGGTGTCCGACAGCGAGCCGGGGGTGGCCGTCGACGCCGGATCGGTCAGCCAGCGTTGCCCGGTGGAGCCGTCGCGGACCTTGACGACGATGTCGGCGCCCGGGTCGTCGGTCGTGGAGGTGAGGGCGAGCTGTTCGTCCCAGCGGGGCAGCAACTCGCCCTGCACGGTGAGGTCGTAGCGCACGTCGTCGGCCCGCTTCGTCTTCTCCCCGGCGCAAGTGCCGAGGATGACCACGCCGGCGTCGGCGTGCGAGTCGAGACACAGGTCGGTCTCCGCCACGCTGCGCAGCAGCCCGTCGCTCTCGTACGTCCACTGCTGTGTCGGGGCGGACGAGCAGGCCGCCAGCTCGGTACCGGCCCCGGGCTTCGGTTCGCCCGTGATGTCGAGGCACAGGTCGGCGGCGATGTTGCGCAGTCTGGTGCGTCCCGGAACGGTGGGGAGCTGGGCGGTGCCGGAGGACGCCGTCGGCGGGGCCGGGGTGTCGGCGCCCGGGGCCACGCCGACGCCGCCGGTCGCGCTGGTGGAGGCGGCCGGGTCGACGCCGTCCTCGTCCGACCACAGGCCGGCGACCAGCGCGGTCGCGAGCAGCCCCGCGGAGGCCAGGCCCACGCCCGTCAGGAGCGTCCTGGAGGAGCGCAGTCCGCCGCCCGGGAGCCGACGGCCAGGCGTCGGGATCCCCGGCAGCAGTCGACGGCGTCCGCCGCCGTGCCGGGAGGAACCGCGTGGACGGGGCGGCTGCTGCGTGCGGGCCGGACGGGTCTCCAGATAGCGTCGGCCGCCCCAGCCGAGCACCGCCTCGGCGAGCAGCATCCCAAGCCGCCCTCGAAATGGCTCAGTTGTTCGGCGGCGTTTCGGCAGTGGCGGCACTCCCCCAGGTGTTGCCGGACATCCGGCAGCAGGGCGCCGCCGCGGCGAATGGGAACGTCGAGGAGGCGGTTGTAGAAGCGGCAATCCTTGGTCGGCGCGAGTTCCCGATGGGCATGTACACATCCTTCGCGGAGTTTTTCACGCGCTTGTTCGAGAGCCGCCGACGCGGTGTCGGTATCCATGCCGAGGAGAGCGGCGGGGACGGCAATACCCTCCGCCTCGACCTCGACGTGCCACAGCAAACACCGGGCGAGTCCGGGGAGCGTATGGAATGAACGCTCCGCCAACTTGCGATTTTCCGGCGTCAGTGACTTGGCCGCGCGCATACCGCGGCCTCCGGAGGGTTTCCCCAACTCCGGCAATACTGCCGATATGTACTCCTCGGCCGACCACTGTCTGACGGTGTCCCGCACTGTCACGAGTAACCGCGGACGCAGCGCCACGGCCGGCTCGCCGAGGGTGAGCCGGTCGAAGACCTGGTGGAAGGCGGCGGCGGTGACCATCGAGGCGGTGTCCTCGGGCGAGGCCAGGCAGATCGCCGCGTACTCGTGGACCGGCTGCCAGTGCCGCGCCATGAGCAGCGCGACGGACTTGCCGACCTCGACGTCCGGGCGGCCTCTGAGCGCGGCGCCGAGGCTCTCGTCGGATTCTTCGGGGACCCCGCCTGCCGGAGGATAGGGAGGGCGAGGGGGGTGGGGGGTGGGCACTGAGCGGATTCCTTCCCACGCGCATGGGGACACAGAAGTTCTGGTCGCCGGAAAGAAGCCCGGACCGGCGCTCGTCTTTCGGGCGCGAGCGTGAGGAGCGTGAATTCTCCGGCTTCCGTCCGTCCCGGTTCCCCACGGGACGAATGCGAGCCGGCCCTTACCCCCCACACCGGTTCTTCACCCTTGCACAGTCACTCATGACCAACAAGGCACTTGGGAAACATCCACACCATTGAAAGAAAGTCAGATACGGCGCCGGGACAGCGGGCAACTCACCGAGCCCGTACCGGCTTTCGCCCTCGCATGCGCCCCGTGTGATTCACGCGCACATACCGGAGCGGTACGCACGCTCCCGGCACACCCGGCCGCGCAGTGCACTGGAACCGGCCTTTTCCTCGGAGGCCCCGCGCAGGGTGGGGGTCCCCCCGGGCCCGAGCGAAGCCGAGAGCTTGGGGGAGGCTCTTCTGCGCGCAGTCGGCCGCCGGCCCCGTTCCTCCCGCCCTCGGCCGGCGGCCCCGGGGCGGACGGCGGATCCGCGCCCGGGAGCCTCAGATCTGCCAGGACCGCAGCCGGTCCGCCGCGCCGTACACGTCCGTCTTTCCGGAGATCAGGTCGCGGGCGAGGTCGACGAGGGCGCCGTAGGGCGGGTCGATGCCGACGCCGCTCACGAACATGTACGCCACCGCCGTCGCACAGGCGAAGCGGGCGTTGGCCGACGGCAGTGGCTTGAGCAGGGCGAGGGTGTGCAGCAGGGCGGCGGCCCGCCAGGCCGGGTCGGAGTCCACGCCGAGGCGGGGCGGGTCGACGCGGTGCCGGGCGACGGCGGCGACTAAGGCGGAGAAGTCGTTGATCGTGGGCTGGTCGGGCAGGACCTCTTCGTGCCGCTGGAGCAGCCAGGGCACGTCGATGTGAACGACGGGAGCCATGGGTCAGGCGACCCGCCCCTCGCCCTTGGCGGCCGGTTCGTCGTCCGGGAAGGCCTCCGCGAACTCGTCGGCGTGGGCCGCGAAGAACCGGCGGAAGGCCTCCGCGCCCTCCTGCAGTGCTCGGTGCCGGGCGATGTCGGCGGCGGCCGCCTCTCGCACGAGGGCCTTCATGGACGTACCCCGCTCCTTGGCGATCTGCCGCAGGTCCTCTAGCTCGCGGTCGCTGAACTCCACGTTGAGAGCTGGCATGCCTTCACGGTACCGCGCGGGTACTTACTCGTAAATATCCCCAGGTCAGGCAAGTAGTGCAGCGGTACCGGAGGGGTACCTGACGGCGGCCCGGGGGTGAGGCGTGGGTCACATTCCACCGGCCTGATGTCACATTCCGGCACCCGCCCGCCGTCGCAGTGGTGAGCGCGCCACCGGGGAGGCCCACACATGTCCGAGCACACCGTTTCCGACCGTTCCGAGACCGGCGGGCCGCCGGGCGATGCGACCGGTGTGTTCGTCGGGCATCGGGAGCTGTTGTTCGGCGTCGTCTACAACATGCTGGGCAGTGTCGCCGACACCGAGGACGTGCTCCAGGAGACCTGGCTGTCCTGGACGGGGCGGCGCGGCGGCGCCTCGCTCGACGGCATCGACAATCCCCGGGCGTATCTGGTCCGTATCGCCGTGAACCACGCGCTGGCCCGCCGCGCCGCGGTCAGCCGCCGCCGGGAGACGTACGTCGGTCCGTGGCTGCCCGAGCCGTTGGTCGCGGGCGACGACGGCGGGGCCGAGGATCCGGCGCTGCGCACCGAGTCGGTGTCGCTGGCGATGCTGGTGGTGCTGGAGTCCCTGACGCCGCTGGAACGGGCGGTGTTCGTCCTGAACGAGGTGTTCGGGTACGCCCACACCGAGATCGCGGAGATCATCGACCGCACCCCGGCGGCCGTACGCCAGCTGGCGCATCGCGCGCGGGGCCATGTGCACGCGCGGCGGCCGCTGTACCGGGCGCATCCGCGGGTACGCCGGGAGGCGACGGAGCGGTTCGTGCGGGCCGCGCTCGGCGGGGACATCGCGGAGCTGATGGAGATCCTGGCGCCGGACGTCACGGTGTGGACGGACGGCGGGGGCCTGCGCAAACCGGCGGGACTGCGCCCGGTGCACGGCCGGGACAAGGCCGTCCGTCTCATCACCGGCTACGTCGGCCGGCGCACCCCGCAGAACCTGGACCTGCGCTACCGGCGCGTCAACGGCGACGACGCGGCCGTGCTGTTCGAGGGCGACTCGCCGTACGCGGTGATGGTCATGGACCTCACCCCCGAGGGCGACCAGGTGTCGGGGGTCTACATCGTGACCAACCCCGAGAAGCTCACGCACGTACACCGGGAGGAGACGTGACAAGCAAGGGCGAGCGGGTGGCCGACTGGTTCGACGGCCGTCTCGGCATCCACACCCTCGGCAGGCGGTACCTGCGCAAGGTCTTCCCCGACCACTGGTCCTTCCTGCTCGGCGAGATCTGTCTGTACAGCTTCGTCGTCCTGATCCTCACCGGCGTGTGGCTCACGCTCTTCTTCCATCCGTCGATGAACGAGGTGACGTACCACGGCAGTTACACCCCGCTCAACGGCGTCCGCATGTCCGAGGCGTACGCCTCCACGCTGGACATCAGCTTCGACGTGCGCGGCGGGCTGCTGATCCGGCAGCTGCACCACTGGGCGGCGCTGGTGTTCGTGGCCGGGATGTTCACGCACATGATGCGGCACTTCTTCACCGGCTCGTTCCGCAAACCGCGGGAGATCAACTGGCTGTTCGGCTGGTCCCTGCTCTTCCTCGGCCTGTTCGAGGGCCTGTTCGGCTACTCGCTGCCGGACGACCTGCTGTCCGGGACGGGCCTGAGGTTCGTCGACGGCGCCCTGCTGGCGGTCCCGGTCGTGGGGACGTATCTCTCGATGTTCCTGTTCGGCGGCGAGTTCCCCGGCGACGACATCGTGGCCCGCTTCTATGCGCTGCACGTCCTGGTCGTCCCGGGCATCATGGCGGCGCTCGTGGTGGCTCACATCCTGCTGGTCGTGTACCACAAGCACACCCAGTTCGCGGGTCCCGGCCGGACCGAACGCAACGTCGTCGGCGCCCCGTTCATGCCGGTGTACCTGGCGAAGGCGGGCGGCTTCTTCTTCCTGGTCTTCGGGGTGCTGGCGCTGATCGCGGCCGTGGCGACGATCAACCCGGTCTGGGCGTACGGCCCCTTCCGCGCCGACCAGGTCTCCACGGGCGCCCAGCCCGACTGGTATCTGGGCTTCGCGGAGGGACTGGTGCGGATCATGCCGGGGTGGGAGATCACCCTGTGGGGCCACACACTCGTCCTCGGGGTGCTGATCCCGATCGTCGTCTTCCCGCTCCTCCTGCTGTTCATCGGCGTGTATCCGTTCCTGGAGGCCCGGATCACGGGTGACAGGCGGGAGCACCACCTCCTCGACCGCCCCCGCAACCGGCCCGTCCGTACGGCGATCGGCGCGGCCTGGATCAGCGCCTACCTGATCCTGCTGGCGGGCGGGGGCAACGACATCGTGGCGACCCGTCTCCACCTGTCGATCAACACGGTGACGTGGGCGGTCCGCATCGCGGTGTTCGTCGTCCCGGTGGTCGTCTTCGTCGTCACCCGGCGCATCTGCCTCGGGCTCCAACTCCGCGACCGGGAGCTGGTGTTGCACGGTCGGGAGACGGGCGTGATCAAGCGGCTGCCGCACGGCGAGTACGTCGAGGTGCACCAGCCGCTCGACCAGGCCCGGCTCCACACCCTGACCGCCCATGAGCGGCCGGGGGAACTGGTGGAGCGTGAGCGCGTCAGCCTTGATCCGCCACGAAGGACGCCATCCGGGTCAGGGCCGAGTTCCAGTTGATGGTGTGCTCGTTGGTCGACCAGGACTGGATGTCGTCGATGTAGCAGAACTGGCCGACGCAGCCCTGGAGTTTGCTCTGTGCGTAGGGGTCCTGGATGCTCGAGTTCGGTCCGCCGGCGAGGGTTCCGTCGGGCGGGGCCGGGTGGCTCGGGTCGAGCTGGCGGGCGTACCAACGGCTGTGCTGGTTGTGGGCGTTGACCTCGCCGTAGCCGGTCACGTACGACATGTTCAGCGCGTTGCGGCCGAGGATGTAGTCCATGCTCTGGACGGCCCCGTCACGGTACTTCGAGGCGCCGCTGATGTCGTAGGCGGTGGCGATGACGACGGCGTTGTGCAGGATCTGGTGGTTGGAGCCCCAGTCGTAGAGGTTGTCGGCGGGGGCGTAGGGCATGCCGTAGGGATGTGACGTCAGGGTGGTCAGGTAGCGGTCCGCGCCCTTGATCACGGACTGGCGCACCTTGTCCCGGCCGGGCAGCTTGCTCGGCACGGTCGCGAGGTCGAGGCGGGCCGCTGCCGCCGTCCTGGCCCAGTCGTAGCCGAGGGGGCCGAAGATGTCGGCCGTGTGGACGGGCGAGGCGAGGACGTGGTCCGCGAAGGCCTTCTCCCCCGTGGTCAGATACAGCTCGGCCGCCGCCCAGTAGAACTCGTCGGTGGCGTCGGAGTCGGCGTAGGCGCCGCCGCCGATGCCGTCGTTCGGGTCGGCGTACCTCTCGGGGTGGGCGAGGGCAGCCGTCCAGGCCTTGCGGGCGGCGGCGAGGGCTCGCGCCGCGAAGGCCTTGTCGTAGGGCCGGTAGAGGCGGGCCGCCTGTGCCGCCGTCGCCGCCAGGTTGAGCGTCGCCTGGGTGCTCGGCGGGTGCAGTTCGCGCTTCTGCGGGTCGTCGCTCGGCAGCAGCGGCAGGCCGGTCCACTGTTCGTCGTGCATCTTGTGGTGGGCCATGCCGGCCAGCGGCTGTCCGTCCGGCACCTGCATCTTCAGCAGGAAGTCCAGTTCCCAGCGGACCTCGTCGAGGATGTCCGGCACCTTGTTGCCGCTCTCGGGGATGGCGAGCGAGCCGTCGCCCAGCTTGGCCGGCTGTCCGGTGCGGGCCGTCAGGGCGCGCTCGTGGGTGCTCAGCAGCTCCCAGGTGGAGATGCCGCCGTTGACGACGTACTTGCCGTGGTCGCCGGCGTCGTACCAGCCGCCGGTGACGTCGAGCGTGTAGTCGCAGACGCCGGGCTGGCACGGGACGGCGGAGTCGCCCTGGTTGGGTGCCACGTCGACGTGGCCGGCAGGGCGGGCATAGCCCGGCCGCAGGTCGTCGCGGATCGCGATGCCGCTGCGCTGCGTGTAGTAGTACTTCGCGGCGTCCAGGCGCAGCTTCTCGTAGGCGCCCGTGCCGATGTCGAAGGGCCGGCCGGTCTCGCCGTCGGCGACCAGGGTGAAGCCCGTGCCCTGCTTCTTGTAGGCACCGAAGTCGATCGAGTGGACGTTCTGCCCGGAGGAGGCGTCGGTGCCGCGCGGCACGGTCCAGCCCTGGGCGACCACCGAGCCGGTGGAGTTCTTGAGCTGCCAGGGCAGTTTCGTGGTCGCGCTGGTGACGAGCGTGGCGTTCTTCGGCCCCGCGGGCAGATAGGCGACCTGGTTGACGCGCACGCGAGGGCCGGTGTCGGGCTCGTAGACCTCGGGCGGCACCCCGCCCAGCAGCGACACGTCGTCCATGCAGAAGCGGAACGGGTCGGCGCTGCCGCCGAGTTGGAAGCCGACCTGCCCCTGGGCGGTGTCGACGGGCGAGGTGAAGGTGTAGGAGTACGAGTTCCCCGACACGCTCAGTTGCGGGGTCACCTCGAAGTAGGTGTCGTACGGCGCCGCCGACAGGCCCACGATCGCGCGCACGGCGTGTCCGTCGGGCGAACCGTTCGCCGTGAAGGCGAACCTGTACGACTCCCCCTTGACCAGGGTGAGGTCGTTCTGGCCGACGGCGGCGTCCCAGCGGTTGGTGGTGCCGCCCGGCACGTCCGCGCAGAGCTGTCCGTCGGACAGGGCCGCGGTGACGTTGCTGGTGGTCCACCAGGGGGCGGTGGTGGTGTCGAAGGTGCCGTTCTTGACCTGTTCGACCTCGTCGGCGGCGGCCCCGGAGGCGGGGAGGCCCACCAGTGCCGCCCCGATCAGGGCCGTCAGGGAGAGCAAGGCGGTTCTGCGTCGTTTCACGTCTGGGCTCCTCGGGGGAGGTGCGGGTGACGCTCGTCGTGGGAGCGCTCCCAGATGCGGACGCAGGCCATGTTTGTGCGATACATGACACCGCGTCAACGGTCCGGACGGGACTGGCACCCGTCCGGACCGCACGGAAGCCGGTCAGCCGGCCGGAACCTCCAGCCTGCTGATGCGCACCGCGCCCCGGGCCTCGCCCGGATACCTGCTGGTCAGGGTGAGCCGCAGACGCGAGCCGCGGACGGCGTCGAAGGTGACGACGGTCGGTTCGTCCGAAGCGGCGGCCCAGTCCACGGCCGCTCCCTCGACCGGCGCATACGCCTTGCCGTTCCACACCTCGGCCGCCACGGAGGCGGGCAGGCTGTGGGTCGTACTCAGGGTGAAGGAGACCTCCACGCGGTCGAAGGTGCGGGTCCGCCCGAAGTCCACGCAGACCCAGTCCTCGGCCCTCGCGCCGTTGAACGCGGGCAGCAGGGCGGTGGCCGCCTTGGTGAAGGCGTTGGACCAGCCGGTGGCCGGGTCACCGTCGAGCATCGCGGCGGGGAGGGTGTCGGGGCGGCCGGAGTAACTGGCGTCCGCGTGGGGGTAGTTCACGGGCACCGGATGGTCGGGCCCGAAGGCGGCCGCCGGCGTGGTGGCGGCCGACCGGGCGGGCGTGGCCCGCACGCTCACGGTGTGCGACCGCAGGCCCTCCACCCGCGCGGTCACCTTCAAGGGCCCCGGCTCGGTGCCGGACCGCACGATCGCGAGTGCCTTGCCGTGGAAGGCGGTCCGGGTGCTCGCCTGGTAGCGCTCGGCGCTCTCCTCGCGGCCGTTGTCGAGACCGGCGAGGGAACCGCCCCGGACCTCGAAGGAGATCAGGTGCTCGGCGTCGGGCACGATCACCCCGCGGGCGTCCACGATGTCCGCGGTCACGAAGGCCAGTGAACGGCCGTCGGCGGCGAGGGACGTGCGGTCCGCGGTGAGGCGTACGGCGTGCGGCTTCCCGGCGGTGCGCAGGACGTCGGTGGCGACCACCTCGCCCTCGCTGCGGGCGACCGCCTTCAACTCGCCGGGCCTGTACGGCACTTTCCAGGTGAGGTGAAGCTTGCCCGCGCTGCCGTTCGGGCTGGTGTAGCTGCCGGGGTAGGGGCCGTCGGTGAAGGTCTTGTCGTCACCGGTCGCCTCGGTGGTCTCGAGGTACTCCCGGCCGTCGGTGGTCTTCTTCGTGTCGAACCTCCGCGTGCCGAGCGACCTGCCGTTCAGGAACAGCTCGACGGTGTCGACGTTGGAGTACGCCCACACCTCGACCGTGTCCCCGGGCTGGTGGTTCCAGGTCATCGGCAGCAGATGGACCATGGGCTCGCTGACCCACTGGCTCTGGAAGAGGTAGTACATGTCCTTCGGGAAGCCGGCCGTGTCGACCGCGCCGAAGAAGGACGCCTTCGCCGGGAAGACGTCGTAGGGCGTGGGCTCGCCGATGTAGTCGATGCCCGACCACAGGAACTCCCCGGTGAACCACTTCCGGTCCCGGTCCTTCTTGTGCCCGTACTCGCCGCTCATGGTCCAGGAGGCGAGGTTGTTGTCGTACGAGGAGGTCGCCCGCTTGCCCGGGGTGTGGTTCTCGCCGGTGTTGAGGCGTTCGGGCTCCTGGTAGGTGCCGCGGGTGGAGGTCTCGGAGGACGACTCCGACTCGAAGAGGAACAGGTTCGGGTAGCGGGCGTGCAGGGCGTCCACCGACTTGGCGGTGTTGTAGTTGAGGCCCAGGCCGTCGAGCTTGGCGAGGATCAGGTCGCCCGGGGAGCCCACGGCGGGCAGGCTGCGGTGCCGGTGGGAGCCGATCACGATCGGACGCGTGTCGTCGGACGCCTTGACGGCGGCGATCAGGCGGTCCGCCATGGCGAGGCCGGAGGTGGAGGTGAACTCGGAGATCTCGTTGCCGATCGACCACATGATGACGGCGGGCGAGTTGCGGGCCGCCAGCACCATCTCCGTGATGTCCCGGTCGGCCCACTCGTCGAAGAACCGGCCGTAGTCGTAGCGCGTCTTGGGGCTGCGCCAGCAGTCGAACGCCTCCACCATCATCACGATGCCCAGTTCCTCGCAGACCTCGATCATCTCCGGGGAGGGCGGGTTGTGGGAGGTGCGGAAGGCGTTGACGCCCATCGACTTCATGATGGTCATCTGTCTGCGGATCGCGTCGATGCTGACGGCGGCGCCGAGCGCCCCCAGGTCGTGGTGCAGGTCGACGCCCTTGATCTTGGCGTAGGTGCCGTTGAGGTGGAAGCCCTCGTCGGGGTCGATGCGGAAGGTGCGGATACCGAAGGGGGTGCGGTAGGTGTCGACCGTCCTGCCGCCGACACGGAGTTCGGTCTCCAGGGTGTAGCGGTGGGGCGAGGCGAGGTCCCAGAGCTTGGGTCGGGTGACGGTGAGTTCGTGGGTCTCGGTCGCCTCGGTGCCGACGGTGACCGTGGTGGCCGTGCGGGCCACCGTGCGTCCGGCCGGGTCCTTGATCAGTGAACGGATCTCGGCTTCGCTCGCGGTGCCGGTCTCGTTCAGCACGGAGGTCCGCACCCGGACGAGCGCCCGCTCCTCGGTGATGTCCGGCGTGGTGACGTACGTGCCCCAGCGCGCCACGTGCACTGGGTCGGTGACCACCAGGCGGGCCTCGCGGTAGATGCCGCTGCCGGAGTACCAGCGGCTGCTGGGGAGCCGGTTCTGCACCTTGACCGCGATCACGTTCTCGGTGGTGCCGTCGGTGTGCACCAGGTCGGTCACGTCGAAGGCGAAACCGGTGTAGCCGTAGGGGTGGCGGCCCACCTCCGTGCCGTTGCAGTGGACGTACGAGTCCATGTAGACGCCGTCGAACTCCACCGATATCCGCTTGCCGGCCAGGGTGGGCGGCAGCGTGAAGGCGAGGCGGTACCAGCCGAGGCCGCCGGGGAAGAACCCGGTGCCGCTGGTGGTGCCGTGCTGCGTGGTCGGGGCCAGCTCGATGCTCCAGTCGTGCGGCACCACGACCTCGCGCCATCCCGAGTCGTCGTAACCCGGAGCGGCGGCGTCGGCGTATTCACCGGTCGGGTCGGTGATCCCGCCCGGATCGACCAGCGCGAAGCGCCAGCCGTCGCGCAGCGCGACCGTCCGGCGACCGGCCGCGCCCTGCGCGGCCTCGGCGGCCCAGGCCGCCGGGGTGCCCACAAGCGCGCCGGCCGCCGGCGCCGCCGCGGAGGCGAGGAGAAGCGATCTGCGAGTGACCGTCATGGCGGCTCTCCCTCATTAGGGCCCAGAAGTACTCACAACTGATCGTGACCAAACAGATTCTGACGGTGCGCCACGCGCGCCCGTCAAGGGTGCGGTGAGCTGCTTCTGCCCCGGGCGTCACAACGGCCGGATTTCCCCCTTGACCACGGCTCGATGACGGCCACCGCCCGCACTGCGGTTCCCCGTCCGCGCGCGAGCGCGACGCACTAGGCTGGGACCGAAGTGGCGCGCCTGTTCACTGTGAGTGTCCGCGATGGAGTGGCGACGATGAGCCCGGTGTATCCGATCGACGATGCCGCGACGGCGCGGGCTGTCGTCGACGACGCGGGCACGGTGGTCGAGTGGAACGAGGGCGCCCGCCTGCTCCTGGGCCGGCCGGCCACCGAGGTCGTGGGCCGCCCCGCCGTCGAGCTGCTCGCCGACCCGGGTGAGTTCCCCAAGCCGGACAAGACCCGCTGGGACGGGACCCTCCTGCTGCGGCACGGCAACGGTTCGACGGTGTCCGTGTGGCTGCTCGCCCACCACAGACAGCCCGAGGACGGCCCCAGCCACTGGCTCGTGGTCACTCCGCTGGCGGGCGACGGCCCGCACGCGCCCGACGACCCGCTGGACCGGGCCGAGCTCGTGCAGTCCCCCTGCGCCGTCGCGATCTACGACGAGCGGCTGCGGCTGCGCCGGATGAACTCCGCCATGGCCGAGGTGCTCGGACTGCCCGAGGAGCGGGTGCGGGGGCTGCGGGTGCCGGAGATGAGCGGCAGACCGCAGAGCGAGGACATCGAGCAGCATCTGCACCGCGTGCTCGCCACCGGCCGGGGACACGACGTGCGGACGTACGTGCCGGTCGGCGGCGACGGCCGGATGTACGCCTGGCTGGCCCGGATGGCGCCGATCACCGACACCAAGGGGCGGGTACGGGGGGTGTGCGTCGCCGCCCACGACTTCACCGACCAGTACCTGGCCCGGGAACGGCTCCAGCTGGTGAACGAGGCCAGCGTCCGCATCGGCACCACCCTCGACGTCACCCGAACGGCTCAGGAACTGGCGGACGTGGTCGTCCCCGCCCTCGCCGACTTCGTCAGCGTCGACCTGCTGGACCCGCCGGAGGCAGGGGGCGAGCCCTTCACCGCCCGGCTGACCGCGCCGGTCAGGCTGCGCCGGGCGGCCCACCGGTCCGTGAACCCGGGCACCCCGGAGGCCGTGGCCAAGCCGGGCCAGGTCGACGTCTACCCCGCGCCCTCGCCCCAGGCCGACTCCCTGGTGGTGGGCCACACCATCGTGGCGTCGACCCAGACCCGCGACCTCGCCGAGTGGCTCGCCTGGGACCCGGCGCGCAAGGACCGCATCAAGGAGTACGGCATCCACTCCACGATGTCCGTGCCGATCCAGGCCCGCGGCCAGACCCTCGGCGTGGCCGTCCTCACCCGGTTCCGGCGGCCGGACCCGTTCACCCCGGACGACGTGCTGCTGGCCGAGGAAGTCACGGCCCGGGCCGCCGTCTGCATCGACAACGCCCGCCGCTACTCCCGCGAACGCGAGACCGCCCTCGCCCTGCAGCGCAGCCTGCTGCCCCGTTCACTGGCGCGCACGGTCGCCGTGGAGGCGGCCTCGCGCTATCTTCCGGCGGCCCGCGCGGGAGTGGGCGGCGACTGGTTCGACGTGATCCCGCTGTCCGGGATGCGGGTGGCGATGGTCGTCGGGGACGTCGTCGGCCACGGCATCCAGGCCTCGGCGACGATGGGCCGGCTGCGCACCGCCGTACGCACCCTCGCCGACATCGACCTGGCCCCGGACGAGCTGCTGACCCACCTCGACGACCTCGTCGTACGGCTGTCCACGGAGGCCGGCAGCGAGGGCCGCCCCGGTGAGGTCGGCGCCACCTGCCTGTACGCGGTGTACGACCCGGTGTCCCGGCGCTGCACGATGGCCCGGGCCGGGCATCCGGCGCCCGTCATGCTCCCGCCGGGCGGCGCGCCCCAGGAGGTCGACATGCCGCCAGGGCCGCCGCTCGGCCTGGGCGGCCTGCCGTTCGAGAGCGCGGAGCTGGAACTGACCGAGGGCACCGTCCTCTCCCTGTACACCGACGGGCTGATCGAGACCCTGGAGCGGGACGTGGACGCCAGCCACGCCCTGCTCTGCGAGGCCCTCGCCGTCCCGTCCTCCTCGCTGGAGGAGACCTGCGACCGCGTCCTGCACGGTCTGCTGCCGACGGGCGGCGCGCTGGACGACGTGGCGCTGCTGCTGGCCCGCACCCGGGGGCTGCCCGCGTCCCAGGTCGCCACCTGGGACATCCCGGCCGACCCGGCGCTCGTCGCCCCGATCCGCAAGCAGGTCGTCGGCCAGCTCGACCGGTGGGAGCTGAGCCAGGCGGCGTTCACCGCCGAACTGGTGGTCAGCGAACTCGTCACCAACGCGATCCGGTACGGCTCCCACCCCATCCGGCTGCGCCTGATCCACGACGACACCACGCTGATCTGCGAGGTGTCCGACACCAGCCACACGGCCCCGCACCTGCGCCGCGCCAAGACGTGGGACGAGGGCGGCCGGGGTCTGCTCCTGGTGGCCCAGCTCACCCAGCGCTGGGGCAGCCGGCACACCACCGACGGCAAGACGATCTGGTCGGAGATCAGCCTGACCGACGAGGAGTGAGCGGCGCGCGCTTCAGGAGGTGGCCGACAGCCAGGGCCGGACCTGCCTGCGGGCCTCGTGCAGCCGCGACTTGAACGTGCCGAGCGGGACGCCCGCCCGTTCGGCGGCCTCCGCGTACTCCAGCTGGCAGATGTCCCGGTACACCAACGGCGCGACCAGATGCGGGTGTTCGCGCTCCAGCCGCTCCAGCGCCTCCAGCAGGTCGACGCGGGATCCGGCGATCACGCTGGTGGTGCGCGGGTCGACGTACTGGGCCGCGTCGATCGGTGCCGGCTGTTCGGCGGCCCGCCGCCTGAGTTCGCGGTACTTCTGGCGGGCGCAGTTGGCGACGACGGTGTAGAGCCAGGTGCTGAAGCGGCTGCGGCCCTCGAACGTCCCGATCTTCCGGGCGACTTGGAGGAGAACATCCTGCGCCGCCTCCTCCGCGTCCTCCCGGCAGGGCAGGAACCGCCCGCAGCGGCGCAGGACTTCGGGCCGGATCGCCTCCAGCAGCTCGTCCAGCGCGCCCCGGTCGCCCGCGGCCGCACGCCGCGCGAGGTCCTCGGTCGGTGCCGCGTCCGGCACGGGCTGCTCCCCTCGGGACGGGTTCGGGGCGGATCCCCGGCGGTCCCGGCGGATCCCGGGCGGATCTCGGCCCAGGCATGACAGTCGTATGCACTCCGTCGAGCGGATCGGGCGCTACCGCCTCGAACGGCGCCTGGGAACCGGCGCGTTCGGCACGGTCTGGCTCGCCCACGACGACGAACTCGACGCCCCGGTGGCCGTGAAGGTCCTCGCCGACAACTGGTCGCAGCGACTGGACGTGCGCGAACGGTTCATGTCCGAGGCGCGGTTTAACTCGATCGTGTGATGGTCGACTTCCGGGCTTGCGGCGTCCTGGTCCGTTCGGGCTACGGTGATCGTGTG
>NZ_JBWLKM010000120.1:0-21497 GCF_059026085.1 Streptomyces sp. a15
GTTCACTTCATGTGCGTCCACACCTTCAGCGTTCCCCCAGACAGGACCGACAGGCAGACGTAACGGAGTCCTACTAGAGGGGCGTGTTGCCCGATCGTGACCTCTGGTCGGGGCTGGTGGCCCTCAGCGTGGTCGGGATCGGCGGGTGAGCTGACGGCATGGAACACCCGCACGCTCCCGCACCCGGGCCCGCCGGTCGACCCACCCCGGTGGGCTCCGGGCGCTGCCCCGGCCGCCGGGCGTGGCCCCTGCAGGAGGCAGCGCGATGAGCCGCTTCGGGGCGGGGATCCGCCGGGGGGTGATGGCGGCCGATCAGTTCACTCAGATCGCCAACGCGCTCTTCCGTGATCCCCAGCTCTCGTTCAAGGCCAAGGGGCTGTTCGGACTGCTCTGCACGCACCGGGACGGCTGGCGGATGACCGTCACCGACCTCGCCCGCCGCGGCCGTGACGGCGAGGCGGCCGTGAAGAGCGGACTGAAGGAGCTGGAGAAGCGCGGCTTCCTGGTCCGGGAACGCGAACGCGATCATGACGGCACCCTCGGCGCGGCCGCATATGTCATCACCGACCTGCCTGCCCTGCAAACCCCCAGGTCCGGGCCAGAGTCGGGTTTTCCACCAGTGGATAACCCTACGTTGGCCAATCGTCCCCTTAAGAACACCATCGTTAAGAAGACCAACAAGCACAAGACCAACCCCATCCGTCCGTGCGACCGCGGCGCAGCCGTGCGCACGAACGGAGGGAACGGCCCCTGCGACCCGACCACGTCGCCGGCACCGCCGCCCGCGGCAGACGAGATGCATCCAGGGATCCGGCTGCTGCTGGAGATCGGGGTGAGCCGCCCTGAACTTCTGCTGACCGGCAAGCCGCTGACCGACCAGGGTCGTGTGGCGACCGCAATGCTGGATGCCGGCTGGAGCCCCGCGCAGCTGCGCCACGTCATCACCGGTCGGCCGTTGCCGCACCCGGTACGTACCTCGGTGGGCGCGATCATCGCCGCCCGGCTCCGCGCCGCCCAGGCCTACCCGCCGCCCGCCACCCTGGACAGCCGGCACCACCGTGGCGACGTCCTGGAAGATGCACCGCCCGCGTGGCCGGAGACCGAGCGGTCGTCCACGGCGTCCGCCGCCCGCACGGTGACCGCGGCCCTGACCTACCGGGCCCTCGTCGAATGCGCCGGCTGCGGCGTTCCCACAACCGCCCCCGGCGAGGACCTCTGCCCGGCCTGCTTGGGCTGGCCGCTGTGCCGCACCTGCCCGGGCCCCACCCCGCGCCGCGCCCACCCCGGCGGCGACGGCCGCTGCACGACATGCGCCTCCGCCTTTGCCGACCCATCGCAAGGAAACAGCCTGTGACCCACACGCTCCGCACCCCACCGCCGACCGCGGCCGCACAGCACCGACGCCCCTTCACCCTCGAGCCGGACCGGTGGGAGACGGAGCGCACACGCGCCCTGCGCACCGGCCACATCCGCGACCACACGTGCACGGCCGCGTGCGAACCCGTGCTCGTGAACGAACGCACCCGGTGGGGCCGGCTCGCCTGGACCGTTCCCGGTGACGGCCATCCACCTGAACACCCCTATCAGGTCGGGGTGCTCACCCCGGGCGCCGCCCGCACCCAGCGTCTGGCGGTGCGCTGGCTGACCCGGCGCCCCGCGCATCGCATCGCCCTGCCCGCCGTCCCCGGATCCCTTCGCCTATCCGCTGCCGCCGTCCTCAGTGTGGTCGTCGGCTTGTCCGCCATCAGCCACGGTGTCCCCGTCGACGTCGCGCTGCCGGCAATGCTGCTCGCCCCGCTCCTTGCGGAGCACGTGCCCGGCCGTCTGGATGCCCGCGCCCGCGAACACGTCCGCATCGTCGAAGGCGACGTGGCCTGCCGCTCCCTGCAGCGCCTCGGCGCCCTGCACACCTTCCTCGTCCAGGCCGCCGCCAGCCGTGACCGTCACGCACTGCGCCGCTCGGCCGAGATCGGCCACCACCTGCTGTGGGACGCCGCCGGCCAGCTCCAGACGAAGGACGCCCGCTCGGCCTCGGCCGAACTCCTCTCCCGCGAACGGCTGATGCCCCAACTCGCCGACCAGGTCGACCAGATCCTCAAGCACACCGGCGAAGGCGCCACAGCCGACGCGGACCAGACCCGTGGACCCGGCCGGCGCTTGGGACCCCTACCCGGCCGGCCCCCGGCCCACGGCACGGCCAGCACCCCGTGACACATCGGCACGCCACCGCTGAAGGGAACACTCCTCATGACCCAGTCCGCACCCCGCTCTGCTGTCCGCACCGCGGGCGTCTACCTGCTCTTCGCACACGAGCCGTACTACCCCGGACCCGGAACCCGGGAGATCAACACCACCCTGGTGGCTGCTGCCTCCCTGCTCCACCCGCAGGTACGGCAGCCCGACGGCGCCCACATACATGACCGCCTCACCCACGGACGCCAGGGCGGTGAGATCGTCCCGCTGGCCACCCTCACCCATGAACTGGGCGGCGGTGCCGACTGGCCGGCGGTCGGCGACTGGGAGACCGTCACCGCCGACCTGCTGCAGCTCGTCCGCGACGGGGAGTGCGATGCCCTCAGCCTCGGCTTGCCGGAGATCGCGCGTGCTCTCATCTGCACCGGGCCACAGGGGCAGGTGCGCGCCTTCGACGCCGCAGCCGACGACGTCATCATCTACGGAGCGGCGGAGCGTGCCGACGTTCTGGTGGGCATCGGCGGGTTCCTGGCCAGCCTCGTAGCAGAGCGGGACCTGTGGCCCGGCGACGGCCTGCTGGCCCCGCTCTGCCGACGCGCATGAGCACGTGGCCGTGAAGCCCGGCACCCCCTACGCGCTGTCGCCTTGGTTGCGGGGCCGCCGGAAGGGGGGAGCCGAGCGGCGCATCGAGATCAGGCGCGGCTGCTGCTGGTGAGGTCTGCCAGGAGTGCCGTGATGACGCGGTCGGTGGAGGCAGCCACCACTGATCACATCGGAATGACTAGTCTAGTGGGGCTGGTAGGGGTCGGTGATGGTGTGGCGTCGGTGTGCGCCTTCCAGGACGTCGGGCGGGTAGGCGGGGCCGGCAGTGTAGTAGCGGGCTTTGGTGTTGCCGACCGCGGTGAGCAGGCCGGCTCTGGTCAGGGCCTGGATGTCGCGGACGGCTTGCTGGTTGCTGAGCGCTTCGGCCTTTTCGTAGCGGGAGCGGCGCACGCGGCCGGTCATCGCGACCTCGTGCAGTGCGGTGATCTGGCGTTCGGCGAGACGGAAGCGCTCGGCGTGCTCGGCCAGGGCGATCCAGCAGTCGGTGGAGCGCTTGACGCGGTGCTGCACGCGCTGGGACTGCTCGTGGTAGGCGCGCAGGTTGAACCGCACCCAGGGCAGGGTGTCGCGTTCGGGGGAGTACACCGGCCCTCCCACCTGACGCAGCACCTTGTAGTACTCCCAGGTGTTGCCGGGCATGCCGAGCCATTCCTCGATCGAGGAGAACTCCGGGGCCAGCACTCCCTCCCGGGCGATCAGGAGGGTTTGCAGGCTGCGTGACATGCGGCCGTTGCCGTCGATCCACGGGTGGATCTTCACCAGATTCAGGTGGGCCATCGCGGCGCGCACCAGCGGATCGGCTTCGAGGTCGCCCTCGTTCAGCCAGGTCACCAGCTCGCCCATCAGATGGGGGACGTCCGCCTCGTGGGGGCCCTCGTACTCGGTCGCGTGCGGGTCCCCGGCCGCCGTGATGAAGATGGGTTTCTGCCGCCACCGGCCAGCGGGACGGTGGGGATGGTGATGGCCCTGCAGCATCCAGTGCAGGGCGTTGAGCAGCCCCTTGGAGTACGCGAAGTCCTCCACGTCCCACAGTGACTGGATGTACGTCATCGTCTGCTGGTAGGCGAGGGTCTCTGCCTTGTCTTCTTCGCTTGCGTCCACCCCTTCCCGCTCACCGTCGAGGAGGTCGGCCACGTCGACGGGGTCGACGCGGTAGCCCTCGATAGTGTTGGACGCCGCAATGGCCGACGCGGTCAGTGATCGCCGCAGATCAGCAGTCCACTTCATCGGGCTTTGCTGGACGACATGGCGCAGGTCACGGCGCATGACGGTGATCTCGTCGAGAACGTGCTGGTCGACGGCGGCGAGCTGCGGGGTCCGATACAGCATAGGCTGAACGATACCCAGTAAGTATCATTCAATCAATACGGCTTCACTGGACTCGCCCTCGCTCCACTTCCCGCCCACCGAGGGAACCGCCCCTCCTTGTCGCCGGTCGGGGGCCGAGTGGAGGAGCTGCTGGGTGCCCTCGGTGCCGGCTTGCGGAGCGAGGGGTTCACTCCCGCAGGGTGGCCGGGTGTGGATACGGTTTCCTTCCGGACGGCGGTGGGGGCTGCCCGGGCCGAGGAGGCGGGGTGGGGCTGAGCTACAGGGATGCTGTTCGCCTTCTGGGGGCATCGCAGGGGCGTACGGTCGAGGCGCTGGACCGGTTGACGGGCGGGCTGCTGCTGGCCTCGTCGGCCACGGGCGTCGGTCTGCTCTCCAGCCTTTTCGACGTTCGGGGCGAGCTGGCCCGGCTGAGCGCGGGGCTGGTGCAGGGGCTGGGTGAACAGGCGCGGGGGCTTGCCCGGTTCGATCGCAGTGAACGCCTGGCGGCGGCCCACGCGGTAGTGGTTCTCTCCGCCTATTTCGAGATCCTTTCCGAGACGGACCTTCCGTGCGACGCGGGGGAGTTGGAGCTCACGGGTGCCGAGCAGACGGCCCTCGCGGGGGGTGATTCGGTGGTGGGCCGGCGGCTGGGTTCCCTGGCCGCTGGTCTGCTTCAGGCCGAGGTTCCGATTCCCGTGCCGCAACGGCCTTACGAGATGACGCTGCAAGCCCTGTCAGAGTTCTACCAGCGCCTGTCCGGCGAGGTAACCCGGTTCGTGTCGGGCCTTGTGGTGTGGGACAGCCTCGACGACACGCGCAGAGAGCGTTTCGCGCAGACACTCTCGAACGATCTTCCCGGGCGGGCTGTCACCCGTTATGAGGAGCTGTTCAGGCAGCTGGCCCTCGACTGCCCCGAGGTCGCCTTCTGGGCCAATCTGGTAGATCACCGGGCGACGCGTGCGCACCTGCGGACGGTGAGCGCCGGCCTGGAGGGACTCCAGGAGGTGCTCGCGCAGATCACCGAGCGCAGGCCCGCCGATGCATGGATCACCGCTCTGGCACGTGCCCATGCGGCCGTGCTTGATCGTCCGATCCTCACCTCCCGCGATGCCCTGGACGGATTGAATCTTCCGGCTCTGGGCGCCGCGTACGTCAATCCGGACTTCCGGGTCTGCGAGGTGGGCCCGTCCGACCCGTTCGCCACCGAGAGCTGGTGGCAAGAGCGGCCGGTCCGCGGCGACCTGGAGGAATTTCTGCTGGGGCATCTGACATCTCCGCAGGCCGTACGTGCCCCGCTGGTCGTGCTGGGGCAGCCGGGGTCGGGGAAGTCCGTGCTCACGCAGGTGCTGGCGGCACGTCTTGCGCCCGCCGACTTCCTCGTCGTACGCGTGATACTGCGGGAGGCTGCCGCCGAGGCCGACCTGCAGACCCAGATCGAGCAGGCGGTCCGGGGGTCCACCGGCGAGGTGGTGAACTGGCCCGAACTGGTGCACCGCGGCAAGGGGGCGCTGCCGGTCGTCATGCTGGACGGGTTCGACGAGCTGCTGCAGGCGACCGGCACCAGCCAGACGGACTATCTGCTGCGGGTGGCCGAATTCCAGGCCCGGGAGGCGGGCCAGGGCCGCCCCGTCGCCGTCCTTGTCACGAGCCGCACGGCGGTCGCCGACCGGGCGCGGCCCGCGCAGGGCATGATCGCCGTACGCCTGGAGCCCTTCAACGACAGCCAGGTGGCACAGTGGCTGCAGGTGTGGAACGCCACCAACGCCGTCGGCTTCGCCGCACGAGGACTTCACCCCCTCACCGCGGACACCGTGCTTGCACACGGCGAGTTGGCATCCCAGCCGCTCCTGCTCCTGATGCTGGCCCTGTACGACTGCGACCGCAACGCGCTGCAACTGCACAGCGCCGCGCTGGGCCAGGCGGAACTCTACGAACGCCTCCTCACCAGCTTCGCCGGACGAGAGGTCCAAAAGAAGGCACCCGCGCTGACCGAGGAACAACTGGGCGAGGCGGTGGAGGAAGAACTCGCCCAGTTGTCGATCGTGGCGTTCGCGATGTTCAACCGCGGCCAGCAATGGATCAGCACGGCGGAACTCAACACAGACCTCGGCGCCCTCACGCCGGAGACCGACAGCCGATCCGTGCCCACTGGCCTGTGCGCCACCCTCACCGCCGCGCAACTCCTGCTCGGCCGTTTCTTCTTCGTCCACGAGGCGCGGGCGAGCCGCGAAGGCCAGACGCTGAGCGCCTGCGAGTTCCTCCACGCCACCTTCGGGGAGTACCTGGTGGCCCGGCTCGCCACACAGGAACTGCACGACCTGGCCGGGTCGGTGCGCCACCACGCACGCCGCAGCAGGCCGGTCACCGTTGACGATGCGTTCCTTTTCGCGCTGCTGTCCTTCATGCCCCTGACCACACGCGGAACGACCGTCTCCTTCCTTGCGGAACGGCTGCGGGGGTGGCCGCAATCACTGCGGGCGCAGACCCTCACTCTCCTTCTCGGCCTCTTCCACCGGGCGCTGCACACCCGCCACGACACCCGCTACGACGCCTACATGCCGCAGCGTGTGACGGTGCCGGCCCGGCCGGCGACGTACTCCGTCAACCTGATGCTCCTCGCAGCAGCCATGACGACCGGTGACGGCCTCAGCGGCGACGATCTCTTCCCCGGCGATGGCGAAACAGTCGCCTCCTGGCGCCGCTTGGCGCTGCTGTGGCGCTCCCAGTGCCCGCCGGAGGGCTGGAGCGGGCTCATCGCCACCGTGGTAATCGAGCGGTTCTGGGAAGAGGGCCGGCGGCAGATTCGAGTTCGCCTGCGGGACGATGCGGAAGCTGAGCCGGTCAGCACGGACCCGTACTGGACCTACGACTTCGGGCCGGACCACCAGTACCGGCCTGGGACAGACGGCTCCTGGTTCGCCTGGATCCAGGACGACCACCACGAGTTGCAACAGCAGGCGCAGTTCCTATGCGACGTCGCCGATGACGTCTTCGCGCATGCACTGCAGCCCCTGGACCGGCCCCTGGGGCACGGCAGTCGTCAGCTTCCACGCAACCAGAGAACACCCCGTTGCCTCCGCGGCGAACGCGCTCGTCCGCCTTTGGCTGACCAGCGATCAGGACAGCACACCGACGGACCTCACTGCCGTCCTCGACGTCTGCCTCCACATCGCTCTCAACGGATTCGCCCCCGTCGACAGGGACACCAGACGGCGCTTCCGGTTGGTGTTTTTGCGCCGTCTCGCCGCGGACTGGGAACGGCTCGAGCCGCACTGGGTGGAGCAGGCCATGCGCGCCATCCACGAAGGCGGGAAAGATGCCACGGACGAGGGCCCGCAGTTCCTCGACGCAGCTCGAGAGATCCTGCCCTCCCCTCTCACAGCCCTGTGGCGCCACGGGCGCGACTGACCGTCCCGCCGTGGCCGCTCGGTCGCGAGCAACGCTCGCAGGCGGCTGGCCTGGTCGGAAGCGGGATGCAGACTGTGGATCGGGGATGACCTTTTTGCCAGCGCTGCACGAGTCCGGGTGAGGGCATCTCCGCTGGTGCTGTGACCAGCACTCACTTGACGCAGGCAACGCGGCCATACGGACTCCAGCAGGGTCTCGCAGCTCCTGGAGCGGGCGCTCGGGTGCATGGAGGCGGACGGCAGTGACCGTTCCCGCCGTCGTCCAGCAGTAGGCGTCCGCCAGCATTCCGCACCGGCGACGCGTCGTGGCTGGATTGGGCTGGTTCAGCGCCGGATCGCTCGGTTCTTCCGGCCTGGATCGAGGAGGGGAGAGAATTTTCGTTTCCATTGCCTCTTCTGGATTCAACTCACCTCTTAGGCTGGGTTGTTTGTGTTCCCTTTGCCTTTCGCCGACTCTTCAACGCGGAGATCTCTTGGATTTCTTTGCCCACCCCGTGAGATTTATGAGGCGATTTGACCGACTGGGGTCGCACTCAGGTGATTGACAGGCGGTATTCCGCCGGGCTTTGATCGCCCGGCTGTAAGGAACCTGTAAATACAAGGTGGGGGCTATGGGGTGGGGTGGGGTGCGTCGTGCTGTCGTGGCATCGGCGCTGCTTGTGCAGCTGTTGGGGGGCGCTGGCACCTACGCGGCCGCTGAGGGCGTGGCGGATCCGGTGCCGGCCACGGCCGCCGACAGCATCGATCTGTCGCCCGAAGCGGCCGCTTCGCAGAAGGCAGCGGAAACCGGCTCGCCCGTTGATGTGAGCGCGGAAACGACGCCCACACAACTTGTCACGGCACAGCCGGATGGCACGTTCACCGTCGAGTTCGATCCCGCGCCGGTGCGCGCCAAGAAAGCGTCGGGGTGGGTGCCCGTCAACACGGATCTGGAGACGACATCGTCCGGCGACGTCGTGCCGAAGGCCGCCGCTGCTGACATCACTTTTTCCGGGGGCGGTACAGGCGATGTGCTCGCGAGCATTACGCAGAACGGGAAGACGTACAGCGTCAGCTCACCGTGGACGCTGCCGGCGCCGACGCTGTCGGGTTCCACGGCGACGTATCCGGACGTCCTGCCGGGCACGGACCTGGTGATCCAGGCGACGCCGGACGGTTTCAGTGAGAACCTCGTCGTCAAGTCCCGCTCCGCGGCTCAGAACACGGCGTTGTCGAGCATCGTGTTCCCCGTATCTGTCGACGGTGTCTCCGCGCGGGACACCCATTCCGGCTCGGCCGCGTTCGTGGACGACCAGGGCCACCCGGTGTTCACCACGGGCACCGCGCTGATGTACGACTCCTCGGCGGTCTCGGCGGCTGCAGGTACGGCGAAGGACTCCAGCGCCGCGTACACCGTCACGACCGCCGACGAAACGAGCGCGGACGAGGGCGCGGTGGACGGGCCGGAGCCAGGGGCCAAGGCCGCCGTGATGGACGCGACCTTCTCGGACGACGCCCTGACCCTGAAGCCCGACCAGTCCTTCCTCGACGACCCCGACACCACCTACCCGGTGGTGCTGGACCCCCAGACGACCAGCGCGTCCCTCTCGGGCTGGACGACGCTGTGGTCCACCGCGACGGGGACGTCCTTCTGGAAGACCTCGCACGCGCTGGGCGTCGGCTACGACGCGTGGGTGGACAACAAGAAGGCACGCTCGCTGTACCAATTCGACACCCACACCCTGGGCGGCAAGAAGATCCTCTCGGCGACCTTCACGGCGCTGGAGGTGTGGTCGGCCAACTGCACCGCCAAGTCAGTGCAGTTGTGGCGCACCAGCTCGATCTCGTCGTCGACGACCTGGTCCTCGCCACCCTCCTGGTCCTCCCAGGTGGACTCCGTCAGCACCGCCAAGGGCTACTCGTCCTCCTGCCCCGGCGGGAATGTTTCCTTCGATGCCACCAGCGCGGTCGGCTACACCGCCGCCCAATCGTCCTCGACTACCACGCTCGGTCTGCGGGCGGCCGACGAAGGCGACGAGATCGCCTGGAAGCAGTTCGCCTCGCCATCGGACACCAAGCCCACCCTTTCAGTGACGTTCGTATCCAAGCCGTCCACGCCGACTGGCGTGAAGCTGTCGAGCCCGAACCTGGCGTGCGCCACGACCCACGGGACCGCCGCCGTGATCCGTGACACGACCCCGACCCTGGCGGCCGCGCCGAAGTCGGCGGACGGTTCCCAGTCGACGCTGCGGCCCAACTTCGAGGTGTACCGGTACGACCCCACCATCACCGACCCGAAGGTCGGTTCGGGCAGCCCGTCGGCGTATACGACCTCGGGCACGACCGGGACCTGGACCACACCGACGCTGACCAACGGACAGACGTACTGGTTTCGCGCCCGCAGCGAGTACAAATACTCCTTCAACGGCGCCACCGGCTCGATGTACTCGTCCTGGAGCGCGGGCTGCTGGTTTCGCATCGACACCTCGGCTCCCGTCCAGCCGGACGTGGACTCGACGACGTACGAGGAGTGCGCGAGCCCGGAGGCCCCGGACGACTGTACGGCCTACGGCGGCGTGGGCGCCCCCGGCTCCTTCACCCTCAAGGCCAACGGGGCCACCGACGTGGTCAAGTACACCTACCAGCTGAACGACAACCCGGTGCGCACCAAGACGTTCAGCACCGCGACGACCAGCTACACCACGTCCCTGGCCCCCGACGTGCGCGGCGTAAACGCTCTCACCGTGCAGACCTGGGACTCCGCCGGGAACGCCTCGACCAGCTACACCTACGTCTTCAAGGTCGCGCCCGGCGCGGGCCCCCTCTCGCAGTGGTCCCTGGACGAGGGTGCCGGCACCACCGCGGCCGACTCGATCGGCGGCAGGACGGCGACCCTGGCGGGATCGGCCATCTGGTCCGACAACGCCAGGCTCGGCAAGTCCGTGCAGGGCAATGGCACCTCGGCGTACGCGGCCACCGCCTCGTCGGTGCTGGACACCACCAAGAGCTTCACGGTGTCCGCCTGGGCCCGGCTGACCGGCACCTCCCACAACGCGGTCGCCGTGGCCCAGGCGGGAGTGAACGGATCGACGTTCGCCCTGTACTACTCGACCTCATACCAGGCGTGGGTCTTCAACCGGTACACCACCGACTCGGCCACGCCGACGATCGTCCGCTCGATCTCGGCCACGACCCCCGAGGCCGGTATCTGGACGCACCTGATGGGCGTGTACGACGCGCAGGAACAGACGATCCAGCTGTTCGTCAACGGTGTCCCGCAGGGCGATCCGGTCGCCTTCACCACGCCCTGGCAGGGCACCGGCGGCCTGCAGATCGCCCGTGGTCAGTACGGCGGCGCCTTCAGCGACTACTTCCCCGGCCAGGCCGACGAGGTGACCGTCTGGAACCGGATCCTGTCCGAGGAGGAGATCGCCGACCTCCAGGCCATGACCGACGCAAGCACCGGCCAGGCGCGCCCTGCCCTGGCCGCCGAGTGGGGCATGGACGAGACGGCAGGCACCGGCGCCGCCGACTCGTCCGGATACGGCCACACGGCCACCGTCGCCGCCGGCGGCACCTGGACCACCGACACCGACGGCGGCAAGGGCAACGTCCTGTCCCTGAACGGGACGTCGACGGCGAACGCCACCGCCCCCGGCCCGATCGTGGACTCCCAGGGCGACTTCACCGTGGCGGCCTGGGCCAAGCTCGACGCGTCGGCGCTGTCTGATACCAGCGTGGCCCACCACATGAGGATCGCCACCCAGTCCGGCGGCGTACGCGACTCCTGGGGCCTGTGGTACGACCAAGCCGCAGGCTCTACCCAGGGCATGTGGGTGTTCGGGCGCACCACCGCCGACACCACCAGCGGCGCCGTCGTCACCGTGCCGGCCAACATCGCCTCGGCCCAGCTGGTCGACCCCGGCGACTGGACCCTCCTGACCGGCGTCTACGACGGTGCCCACCATCAGCTCTTCCTCTACGTCAACGGGGTCCGGCAGGGCGCCCAGGGCGACACCGACACCGACGACGACACCGGTGACGGCGTCGTATTCGCCTCGCCCTGGCAGGCCACCGGCACCTTCAACATCGGCCGCGGGCGGATCAGCACGGGGGCGTACAGCGACTACGCCCACGGTCTCCTGGACGACGTACGGGTGTGGACCGGCGTCATGTCCGACACCGCCATCGACCAGATGTACGCCACCGAAGTGCCCATCCCGCTGTAACGGCATCAGCCGCACAACGGACCGTCAGCGGACTCTTCTTACACGATCAGGAGTGCAGTTATGGGTGGGCTACAGCGGACACGGCTGTGGGTCGTCGCTGTCACAGCGAGCGCCCTGGTGGCCACGGGGCTGGGCACGGCCCCGGCGGTCTGGGCGACCCAGCGGCACGGGCATCACACGGTGCACACGCCGAAGGTCAAAAACGGAACGGCCGTGCCCTTCAAGGCCCACAAGGCCAAGAAGAAGGACCCGGCCAAGAAGGCCGCCGCCCGTACGGCTGAGCGGCTGGCGAAGCCCGTCGTCTGGCCCACCGCGTCCACCAGGACCCTGACCGTGGGCAAGGCGAAGGCGGCCCGCACCACGTCGGTGGGCAGCCTCCCGGTGAAGGTGAGTGCTCCGGCCAAGGGGGTAGCCCCCGCCAAGGTGACGGTCAAGGTGGCCGCGCACCGCACCGCGACCGCCCTCGGCATCCAGGGCACCGTGCTGTCCGTCGCCCGCGCTGACGGGCGCAAGAAGACCGGCCGGACCCGGCTGACCCTCAACTACTCCGGCTTCGCGAACGCCTACGGCGGCGACTACGCCTCCCGGCTCACCTTGGTCCGGCTGCCCGCCTGCGCGCTCACCACCCCGGCCCTGAAGAAGTGCCGGACGACGATCCCGGTCCCGACCACGAACGACGTCGCGGACCACACCCTGACCACCACCGCCACGGTCAGTTCCTCCACGATGACGGCCTTCGCGACGACCACCACCGCCAAGTCCGGCGCCGGTTCCTACCAGGCGACCTCCCTCAACCCGTCCGCCGCCTGGAACGCCGGCGGCTCCAGCGGTGACTTCACCTGGTCGTACCCGCTGGCCGTGCCCCCCTCCAACGGCGGCCCGGCCCCCAACCTGGCTATCACCTACGACTCGCAGAGCGTCGACGGCCGGCTGCCGTCCACCAACAACCAGCCGTCCTGGGTCGGCGAGGGCTTCGACCTGTCGACCTCCTACATCGAGCGCTCATACGACTCCTGCGACGACGACGGCCAGTCCGGCAAGAACGACGAGTGCTGGGCGAACGACAACGCCACCCTCGTCCTCGGCGGCAAGTCCAGCCCGCTGATCAAGGACAAGACCACCGGCGACTGGCATCCCAAGACCGACGACGGCGAGCGGGTCACCCGTTCCACCGGTGCTACGAACGGCGACAACGACGGCGAGTACTGGACCGTCACCACCGAGGACGGCACCCAGTACGTCTTCGGCAAGAACCACCTGCCCGGCTGGACGACCGGAGCCGCCGTCACCAACTCCGCATGGACCGTCCCGGTGTTCGGCGACGACTCGGGCGAGCCCGGCTACGACCAGGGCACCGCCTTCTCCGCCCGCGCCCTCACCCAGGCCTGGCGCTGGAACCTGGACTACGTCGTGGACCCGCACGGCAACGCAATGTCGTACTGGTACACCAAGGAGACCAACTACTACGCCAAGGACGGCACCACCACCGCCAACGGGACCGTCTACGACCGCGGCGGCTACCTCAGCCGGATCGACTACGGCATCACCTCCTCCACCGTCTTCGGCACCGCCTCCGAGAAGGTCGCCTTCACCACCGCCGAACGCTGCCTGGTGACCAGCACCGAAGACTGCTCCTCACTCACCTCCACCACCGCCTCGCACTGGCCGGACGTGCCCTACGACCAGATCTGCGCCTCCGGCAAGGTGTGCACCGCGACCGGACCGACGTTCTTCTCCCGCAAACGCCTCACGGGCGTCACCACCAGCATCTGGGACGCGAGCCTGGCCACGCCCGCCTACCGGAACGCCGACAGCTGGGCACTGGCCCAGTCCTTCCCCGACCCCGGGGACGGCACCTCCGCCGGCCTGTGGCTGACCTCCATCACCCGGACCGGCAAGGACGGCGCGACCACCACCATGCCGCCCGTCACCTTCGCCGGCATCCAGCTCTACAACCGAGTCGACACGACCCACGACGACATCGCCGCACTCGTCAAGTGGCGTGTCCGTACGATCACTTCGGAGACCGGGTCGGTCCTCACCATCAACTACTCCGACCCGCAGTGCGTCGCCGGCACCACCATGCCAACCAGCCCCGACTCCGACACTCTGCGCTGTTTCCCGATGTACTGGCAGCCGCCGTACACGACCGACCCCCAACTGGACTGGTTCCACAAATATCTCGTCACCCAGGTCACCGAGTCAGACCCGACCGGCGGCGCCCCGCTGAAGGAGACCGACTACACCTACAACGGCTCCCCGGCCTGGCACTACGACTCCGACAACGTCACCGCCCCCGCCAAGCGCAAGACCTGGTCGCTCTGGCGCGGCTACGGCAGCGTCACCACCACGACCGGCGACGCTCAGTCCACCCGCACCAAATCCGTGGACACCTACTTCCGGGGGATGGACGGCGACAAGCAGTCCGACGGCACCACCCGCACCGTCAAGGTCACCGACTCCACCGGGACCTCGGTCACCGACTCCGACCCACTCGCCGGCACGGTCCGTGAGTCGATCGCGTACAACGGCAGCGCCGAGGTGTCCGGCACCATCACCGACCCCTGGATCCACCAAACGGGCACGGACGGTACGCGCAGCAGCACCTTCACCCGCACCCAGACCGTCCGCACCCGCACCGACCTGTCCTCCGGTGGCACCCGCGACACCTCGGTTACCACCTCCTACGACCCCACGACCGGCGCGGCGCTGACGGTCGACGACGCGGGCGATACCGCCGTCACCGGTGACCAGCAGTGCACCCGCACCACGATCGCGAACAACACCACCGACTGGCTGATGGCCTTCCCCGTGCGTGTGGAGACCGTCGACGTGGCCTGCGGGGCCACCGCGACCCGCCCGGACGACGTGGTTTCCGACCTCCGCACGATCTACGACAGCCAGTCCTACGGCGCCGCCCCGACGGTCGGCGACGAGACATCAACGCAGCGGCTGTCCTCCTACAGCAGCGGCAGCCCGGTCTACCAGACGGTGTCCACCAGCCACTACGACGCGCAGGGCCGGGTCGACTCGGTCAAGGACACCAACGCGGCGACCGTCAGCACCACCACCTACACCCCCACCACGGGCGGCCCGCTGACCAGTACGGTCACCACCGACGCCAAGGGCTACTCGACCACCACTACCTTCGATCCCGCCCGGGGCACGGCCACTTCCGTTGTCGACCCGAACAGCAAGCGTACCGACTACGCCTACGACGGCCTGGGCCGCCTGACCTCCCTGTGGCTGCCCAACCGCTCCAAGTCCTCAAGCCAGTCGGCGAACCTCGTCTACACCTACTCGATCTCCAACACCGCGGCCCCCGTAGTCTCCACCGGCAAGCTCAACAACGACGGCACGACCTACGACACCACCTACTCCCTCTACGACGCGCTGCTGCGCCCGCGCCAGACGCAGACCCCCGCCCCGGGCGGCGGCCGCGCCATCGCGGAGACGAAGTACGACAGCCGCGGCCTGGCGGTTGAGGCGGACGCCGACTACACGGACAACACGTCCCCGTCCGGCACGCTCGCCAACATCACCTCCGCCGTCCCCTCCCAGACCCTCACCACGTACGACGGCGCGGGCCGCCCCACAGCGTCCGACTTCTACGCCCTTGGCACCAAACGCTGGACGACCTCCTCCGCGTACGGCGGCGACCGGACGACGGTCACCCCGCCCAAGGGCGGCATCGCGACGACCACCCTCACCGACACCCTCGGCCGCACCGTCGAAACCCGGCAGTACGACAGCGGCACCCCGTCCGGCACGTACACATCCATCACGTACACATACGACGCGAAGAGCCGACTGAAGCAAGTCGTCGACGACGACGGCAACACCTGGAACTACGGCTACGACCTGATGGGGCACAGAACCAGCACGACGGACCCGGACACCGGCAAGAGCACCGCCACATACAACGAGCTGGACCAGGTCGCCTCCACCACAACCGCCGCGGGCACGGCCGACGAGAAGACCCTCAGCTACACCTACGACGCCCTCGGCCGCAAGACCGACATGTACGACGGCACCACCAAGGACGCCGCTCACGAACTCGCCAAGTGGACGTATGACTCGGTTGCCAAGGGCAAGCCGACCTCCGACATCCGCTACGTCGGAGGCTCCTCCGGCCAGGCCTACGTCACCCAGATCGGCGCGTACGACTCGCTGTACCGGCCCACCCTGTCCCGGATGATCATTCCCTCGGTCACCGGTGAGGAAGCCCTGGCCGGCACTTACACATCAACGATCGGCTACAACCTCGACGGCACCCTCCAGGTCACCTCCGACCCGGCGGTGGGCGGACTACCCGCCGAGTCCCTGGAATACGGCTACAACGACCTGAGCATGCCGACCACGCTCAACGGCGCGACGGGCTACGTCCAGAACACCAACTACACCAAGCTCGGCGACATCTCCCAGCTCACCCTCGGGGTGTCGTCATCCGACACCGCCAAATGGCTCCAGGTCACGAACACGTACGAGGACGGCACCCGCCGCCTACAGCGCGAGCTGGTCACCGACGACGCACAGACCGCCCCCGTCCAGGACACCACCTACACGTACGACGACTTCGGCAACCCCACCAAGGTCGCCACGCACGCCGACGGCGCGGACGACGTCCAGTGCTACCGCTACGACGGCCACGACCGCCTCGCCCAAGCATGGACCGCCACCGACGGCTGCTCCGCAGACCCGTCGACCGCCGTGCTCGGCGGCCCGGCACCGTACTGGCAGAGCTTCACCTTCGACGACCTCGGCAACCGTACGACCCAGGTCGACCACGCGACAACGACCGGCGGCAACGACAGCACGACGTCCTTCGCCTACCCGCCGAGTGGCGCCGCCCAGGCCCACACCCTCACGTCGTCGAGCACGGTCAAGGGCGGCACGACGACCACCGACTCGTACACGTACGACGCCTCCGGCAACACGCACACGCGGACGCTGAACGGCACAACCCAGACCCTCAACTGGGACGACGAGGGCCACCTCGCCAAGGTCACCAACGCCGACGGCACATCCGTGTCGTACCTGTACGACGCCGACGGTAACCGGCTGCTCTCCCGCGACGGCTCCAGCACGACGCTGTACCTGGGCGACACGGAGGTCCACCTGGCCAAGGGCGCGACCACGACGACCGGCACCCGCTACTACAGCTGGGCCGGCGAGAACATCGCCGTCCGCACCAGCTCCGGCAGCCTGCAGTGGCAGGTCACGGACGCCCATGACACGGCCGAGACCGCAGTGGACGCCAGTACGCAGGCCGTCACGCGTCGCCGCCTTGACCCGTTCGGCAACGCGCGCGGCACCCAGCCGGCTTCGGGTTCGTGGCTCGGCGACAAGGGCTTCGTCAGCGGCATCCAGGACGCCACCAGCGGACTCACCCACCTGGGGGCCCGGGAGTACGACCCGACGATCGGCCGCTTCGTCTCGGACGACCCGGTCCTGGAGGTGACGGACGCCCAGCAGATCGACGGCTACACGTACGCAGCGGACAACCCGCTCACGGGCAGCGACCCGACGGGCCTCGACGACTGGGCCAACGACCCGACCATGAACGTCTGTGCCATCGACTGCCAACCGCAGGGCTCCTCTGCCCTGGTGGACACCGGCTCAGTCGGCAGCACCAGCGGCACCCACCACAGCAGTGGCGGCGGTGGCGGCGGCGGAAGCTCTCACCACAGCTGCGGCTGGTCGCTGTCCTGCCACGTGTCCAGTCTCGCCCACAAGGCGTACCACGCCGTCCAGGAACACCCGGTGATCGCTGCGGTGGTGGCCACGGCCGTGGTCGTCGGGGTGGTCGCCTGTGTCGCCGCAACAGTCGGCGGGTGCGGAGCCGTGCTGGTGGCGGGGGCAGAAGGGTTCACCGCGGGCGCCGAAGCAGGCAGCCTCAGTGCCGCCGCGGTCGGCGCGTCCGCCGGAGTCGCCAGTGAGGGCGGTGCCGTCATCGCGGGGTCGATGGGTATCGCCGGAGCGGGGGCGGCAGCCGTTGCGAAGGGAGAGGAAACCGTCACGGCGGCCACGCAGGCGACCCGGTCCGGGGCGAGATCGGCGGACGACGTGGCGGAAGGCACGGCCCGTTCAGGCGCGGCCGGAGGCGGTAAGCGCGCGGAGACGGCTGCGGCCCGCAGCGGTGCCACCAGTTGCAACCACAGCTTCCTGTCCACGACCAAGGTCCTGATGGCCGACGGCCACAAGAAGAAGATCAAGGACATCAAGCAGGGCGACAAGGTCCTGGCCACCGACCCCGGGACCGGAAAGAGCCGGCCCCGCACCGTCGAGAAGCTGATCACCACCAAGCACGACAAGGACTTCGCCACCCTCACCATCCGCGACGGTGGCAAGCCGTCACAGATCGTGGCCACGGTGACCCACCCCTTCTGGGTGGATTCCGAACGGGCCTGGATCGATGCCGGCCACCTTCAGCCCGGTATGCGCCTGCACACCGCCTCGAGCGCCACCGCCACGATCTCCTCGGTGAGGATCTGGCACCGGCAGCACCTCACTCACGATCTGACGGTTTCGGTCACGCACACGTACTACGTGCTGGCCGGTGCCACCCCCCTCCTCGTCCACAACTGCAATATCCGGCTGACAGAGGAACAGGCGAACACCTTGCAGGTCGGCCCCTATGCCGATGTCTCGGTTCCGGCCACGGGCCCGGTCGTCGCTCCCGCGCAAAGCGCCGCGATGCAGGGAGAGGTCTGCCACTCCTGCGGCGGTACGAGCCCCACGATGACCGGCGATCACCAGCCTTCGACCGGAATAGGCCCAGTGGATCTCCCGCGCAACCTGTACCCGCACTGCGAGGATTGCAGCGATCTGCAGGCAACAGCAGTGCAGCTGGCCCAGAAGATGCTGCGAGAACACGGCTATCATGATCCGACATTCAATGGAAACCCGGCTTACCCGGACACCCCGACCGCAATCGAGATGCTGGCACAGCTTTTGCCGAGCCATACGGAGGGATAGCCGGTGCAGAGGGTGACGGACGTCGCTGGGCAATGCGTTGAAAAGGGGGGTGGCTGAATGCTCATCGGCAGCACCAGCGTCAATTTGAACCACCGCGTCATTCGCATCGGAGCGACGTCGCCCCCCGACGACGTACTCGACCTTGGGCGCACCCCACTGGTGGCGGGCCCCAGCCACGTGCAGGTAAGGGCACGGGCACAGGTCGGCCTCGTGCGCGTACGCCTGTGGATCAGGACAGGCCCCATCGAGGGCTCCTGCCTCTTCGCCGGGACCCTGGCGCTCGGAAACGACGGTGCGATCGCCGTAGGTGACGTCACGGGGGTGTCGAGATACACCTGCGCCGTCGCTGCGCCGGGTGCACACGATGTGCGCGTCCACGTGGACGATCCGGGCGCCGCGTCGCGCATCGATGTCATCCTCGACTCCGGCGACGAGGAGGTGACGCTGGAGGCCGTGGACGGGTATCCGTTGCCGAAGTTCACGACGGCGCCCGGGTCGGTGATCGGAAAAGAAGACCGTCTGGGGCTGGTGCTGTCCGCGCACGATCTCCCCGTCAACCGACTGGCCAGCGCGGTCAAGCTCCTCCGCCTGGCCGCGGAGGACGACGATCCGGCTCGCCGGGAAATGTCGCAGAGATTCCGTATCCGGCTGGTCTGCGAATGGTTGAGGTGGCTTTCTCCTGACGTTTCTCTGGAAAAATCGACGACACTCGGCGAGTACATTTCAGAGCGTCTTCCCAGCGTTTCTATGAGCAACCTTGATGCTCGCTCACTGGAAATTTCCTCCGAGGTCGTCCAACGTGCATTGATGGGCTGATTAGTCAAAGGAAGACTCAATGAGCGGCATGCCGGTAGTGCATCGGGAAGGCGTGGAGGGTGTTCCCTCCATGGTTGTCAGGTCGATGGGCCGGGACTGGTACCGAGACCACCTGGCCGGCATGGACCCGCTGCGGGGAGCCCGGCCTCGTGGGGCGCGGGTGGAGTACGTCACGGACGCGGATCCGGCGCAGGGCGCGACCGGCGGCAGTCCTGTGCTTGTGCTGGCTCCGCACGGCCGCCGGATCGCGGCACGCCTGGTGGACACGGTGCTTGCGTCCATCTTCGCCTGCCTGGGCTTCATGGCTGCGGCGGCTTCGAGCGACGGAGACGCGCTGCTGGTCCTCGTCCCGGTGGGGTTCGCAGCCGGCGGCCTGCTCTACTACCTGCCTCAGGTGCACTGGTGGGGCACGACCGTCGGCAAGCGCATCTTCAGGCTGCGGGTGGTGCGGCTGTGGTCGGACGGAACCCTTCCGCCGTCGTGGAAGGACACGTTCACCCGGGAGTTCGACAGGGCGGCCTTCCTGTCAATCCCGGGACTGAATGTGCTGGTCGCCGTGATTCTGCTGGCCCGGATGGCCAGGGACCGGGGCACCTATCACCAGAGCACATACGACCGCGCGGCCCGGACGGTCGTCGTGCGGTGGCCGGCCGGGGCCGCGTAGGCGACGGATCCACCAGACGCCAGGCAACAGAATCCTCACAGTCCAGTGGACCGTCGGCTCGTGCCCCTGTGGGAGCTGTTGGATGCCCTGCCACCGTCGCGCAGCCCGTGAGCACGTTCCTGAATACGGCCACCCCGGGCCCAACATGCTCAGGGCAGCTGGCACCGGCCTGCTCGGTGCAGCCGGATAGGCCGGGCGCCGGGTGCTGCGTTCCCTACGCCAGTTCGTGGTCGTGGCCGCGGGCGGGCGAGTTCCCCCGGCGTGCTGTCGGGTGGATGCCTGCGGCGCGTGCGATTCTCGAGGCGCGTGGCGGATGTGATCGATGAAGTTTCCCCGTGGTCTTGGACACGTCGTCGTTACGCCGCGAGGGTCTGATCCTGCTGGTAGCGCAGGCGTGTCTCGTGGGGTGTGAGGTAGCCCCAGTGGACGTGCTTGCGCAGGCGGCGTCTGTTGTAGAAGGTCTCGATGACCCTGTTGCCCAATTGATCTCACGCCGCGAGGTTGAGAGCGGCTATGCGGGATGTGCGGGTGCGGGCGAGCGGTGTGTCGTTCCACCAGGCGTCCAGGCGGATCAGGTTGATGGCGGCCGCGGTGAGGACGTGCGCGAGATGGGTTTTGGCCAGGCCGATGTAGCGGGTCCGGCGGGCTCTGAAGCTTCCACCACCCCGGTCCGGGACACCCCCGAACCGGTCACACCATACGAATCAACGACCCGCGAAGTACGGGTCTAGGACGACGCGGTCCGGGTGACGGCTCCGCCCGGCTCGGTGATCCGGCTGTGGAACGGCGCGACCACCACCCTGCACATCGGCGACGGTGAGGAGACCACCCTGCTCCTGCCGCCCGATGACCCGTCCGGCCCTCCCCCAGTGCCTAAAGCCTGGGGGCGCCCCCAGGCGGGGCGCAGCGGAGCGGCCGTCTTCACACGCGGCGACCGGGTGGGGACGGGGTGGCTGGGGGCGTACGCGGCGATCCGCCTCTGAGCCGGCCGCCGTGTGGATCCCGGCGGCGGTCACCGCCCGGTAGGGGGTGTGAGAGGGGCGCACGGTAGCACAGGTGGCATGGGCCGGGGAGCGGCTTACCCGCACCGGTCGGGGTGCGGCAGACTGGTGCGGAACCGGTGGTGTCCGGCCGGAGTGCACCAACCGAAGCAGGGGAGAAGGGAAGCCACAGATCCGTGAGTGACGAGTTCGACGCCCCGGAGCCCTCAGCCCCGGAGCCCGTCGACGAGGGCGCGTTCGGCATCGACGCGTTCTCCCTCGACGACCGGCTGCGGCTGTTCCACTTCGCCGCCGCCGAGAAGCGCCACGAATACCTGTG